>NZ_CAJNKE010000310.1 GCF_905232215.1 Burkholderia sp. LMG 13014 | reverse complement strand
GTTCCAGTCGAGCACGCTCCACTCGAAACGCCCGCAGCCCGACTCGACCGCGATCCGCGCGAGCGCCTTCAAGAGCCGCAGCCCGGCGCCCGCGCCGCGAAAACGCGGCGACACGTACAGATCCTCGAGATACAGCCCCTGCCGGGCGAGCCACGTCGAATACGAGAAGAAATACACGGCGAAGCCGGCCGGCTCGCCGTCGACCTCGCAGATCAGCGCGCGCGCCGGCGAGCCTTCGCCGAACAGGCTGCGCTCGAGCGACGCGGGCGTCGCGATCACTTCGTGTTCCGCCTTCTCGTAGATGGCCAGCTCGGTAATGAAACGCAGGATCTGCGGCACGTCGGCGACGGTGGCGGAACGGATGTCGATTTGCACGATTTGAGCCCTCCTACGGCCCGGACTTGAAACGGAAAGCGGCGCCGCGCACCCGCGCTGGCGCCAATCAGATCGTCATGCTACGTTCACGCTGCTCCTGCAGGAAGTGCAGTTTCTTCATCCTGACCTGAACATGATGCATCCCGATCTGCGCCGCCTCGACCTGAACCTGCTGCTCGTGTTCGACGCGCTGTACCGCCACCGTTCCGTCGCCGCGGCCGCGCACGAGCTCGCGTTGAGCCCGTCCGCGCTGAGCCATGCGCTCGCGCGGCTGCGCGACGCGATCGGCGATGCGCTGTTCGTGCGCCTCGGCAACGAGATGCAGCCGACCGTGCGTGCCGACGATATCGCCACCTGGGCCGGCGACGCGCTCGACGCGATGTCGAAGGGGCTCGCCCGCGCGCGCCGCTTCGATCCCGCGCAAAGCGACCGCACGTTCGTGTTCGCGGCGACCGACTACACGGCATTCGCCGTGCTGCCGGCATTTCTCGCGCGCATCCAGCACGTCGCGCCGCACCTGCGGATCCGAGTCGTCCATTCGGACCGCAAGATCTCGGTGGACGAACTCGCCGCCGGCCGCATCGATTTCGCGCTCGGCTACCACGAGGAATCGGCGGCCGACGCGCCGGGTATCGAGGACTTCGACTGGTTCTCCGACGACTACGTCGTGATCGCGAGCGCCGCGCATCCGGACATCCACCGGCGGCTGACGCTCGACCAGTACCTGGCAGCACGCCATGTGGTCGTCACGCCGTGGAACGAGTCGCGCGGCGTCGTCGACCACGTGCTCGACCGGCTCGGTCTCGCGCGGCAGGTCGCCGTGCAGCTGCCGAGCGTGCTGGCCGCGCCGTTCGTGATCGCCGAATCTGCACTCCTGATGACCGTGCCGAACCGCGCCGCGCAGGCGCTGCGGCACGCGGCGCCGATCCGCATCTTTCCCGCGCCGTTCGAGATCCCGCGCTACACCGTGAAGGTCTACTCGCACGCGAAGCATGCGCGTACCGATGCGCATCGCTGGATTCGCGCGCAGTTGCTCGACGCGAGGCCGGAGCCTGCCTGACCGGCGCGCGCCGGTACACCGCATGGCGTGCTGGAGGGCCGGCACGACAGGTGCCGCGCGGAGCCGTCCGGCACCGCACATTCATTACGAAATGCTTACCAATTTCTCCTGCCTGGCGCTTACGCCCGCGCCAGCTGCAACGTCAATAGTGGCAATCCTTGATCCCTGTTTGCGAAATTCGTGTCTCCCTTGCGGGACAAGGGTTTTCCGTTAATTGCAAACCCTTGGCCCGCCTGTTGCGCACCGTGTTGCATGGCAATTTGACGACAGGTGTTAGTCAAACAACGATTTCCATCGCCACAAAATTGTATTTTTGCTAAATTAGTAACCAAAGTAGCAAAACGAAGTTCGTGAAATGTAGTTTAGCTTCACGACACTACAAGGAGACCCGCAGGCCGACCCGGCTGCGCGGGACCGCTCAACGGTCTTTCCGTCCGCTTGCCCGCGTGCCGCGCCTACCGGCCCTGTACGAGGTCTCCCTGGTTATCCCGCTTTTGCCCGGCGCTCGTCGCTCCGGGCATCTCGTGCAGTTCTGGGTTGACTTTTTGACAGGGTATGGAGGAGACGATGAAGAAAGCTTTGGTCGCGGCCGCGCTGATGGCTGCTGGGGTGGTAACGGCGCACGCGCAGAGCAGCGTCACGCTGTATGGCCGCCTGGATGCCGGCATCGAGTACATGAACGGCCTGCAAAACGGCCACCAAGTGCGCGCGGAAAGCGGCGACTGGGGCACGAGCCTCTGGGGCTTGAAGGGCACCGAGGACATCGGCGGCGGCAACAAGGTCCTGTTCCACCTCGAAGGCGCGTTCAACACGATGACGGGCGGCTTCAGCGGCTCGATCTGGGATCGTTATGCGACGGTCGGCATCTCCAACGACCGCTACGGTACGCTGCTGTTGGGTCGCGAGCTCGCGATCGCCAACGGCGTGTGGGACTTCGACCCGTTCGGCCAGTCGGCCTGGTCGACGGCATCGCTGGTGCGCGGCCGCAACTGGAACAAGACCAGCAACAACGTGTCGTACCAGTCGCCGCAGTTCTACGGCCTCGACTTCTACGGCCAGTTCTCGTTCTCGAACTCGACCAGCTTCAACGGCAACACGACGGCCGGCCAGCCGGGTCGTGCAGCCGGCGCACAGGTCACCTATACGAATTCGCTGTTCCAGTTGCGCGGCATCTACGACGAAACGCGCGACAGCAACGGCCGCTTCTCCGACGTGTTCAACTACTCGCGTGAATACTTCGCGGGCGTGAACGTGTTCCTCGGCCAGTTCAAGGTGCAAGCGGCCTACCAGGCCTCGCGCGCGGACGGCAGCGGCGGCCCGGCAGTGAACGCCGGCGTGACGGGTACCCAGCAGGTCTGGGGCGGCGTGACGTGGCAAGCGACGCCGGCAGCGGCGCTGATCGCGGCCGTGTATCACGTGAACGCGAACCACGGCGGCGGCAACGCGAACATCTACACGGTCGGCGGCTCGTACAACATCTCGAAGCGCACGCTGTTCGACCTGCAGGTCGCAACGGTGCGCAACAGCAAGAACGCCAACTTCGGCCTGAACGCGAACGGCGCCGGTACGGCCGTGTCGACGGGCAACCCGAATCCGGGCGGCAGCCAGACCGGCGTCTACGCCGGTATCCAGCACCTGTTCTGATCGGGCGCCGTCAAACAACGATTCGACAACACTTTCCACGCTGCTGCGAGAGGCGCGTATCGGTGCGGTACCCAACCGGGTATCGCACCGTTTTTTATTGGTGGGCCGACTTAGGGCCTGTTCCCGCTCATAACGGGCTTGCGCTGGCCACCAGAAGGGCCGAGCGCAAGAATTGCGACGAAGCGAATACTCGACGTATTCGCAAGGAGCATGACGCAGCGATCGGCCCTTCTGGTGGCCAGCCCCACGAATGATTTGTTCCAAACAGGGGAACGTGCGTTATGAGCGGGAACAGGCCCTGGCCCGTCGACGAATGCGGTGCTCAGACGGCCGCTTCGTTCTCTTCGCCGGTGCGGATGCGGATCACGCGCTCGACGTCCGACACGAAGATCTTGCCGTCGCCGATCTTGCCGGTGCGCGCCGCGCCGATCACAGCGTCGATCACCTGGTCGACCTGCGCTTCCGCGACGACCACCTCGATCTTCATCTTCGGCAGGAAGTCGACGACGTATTCGGCGCCGCGATACAGCTCGGTATGCCCCTTCTGGCGGCCGAAGCCCTTCACTTCCGTCACGGTCAGGCCCGTGAGACCCACTTCGGCGAGCGCTTCGCGGACTTCGTCCAGCTTGAACGGCTTGATGATGGCAGTGATGCGTTTCATGGTGGTTGTCCCCCAATGCTCGTTTGGATGAAAAATCGCGACCCCGATTGTAAGCCTGCGAGCCGCATGCGGCCCAGCACGGCTCAATCGAGACGTTCGGTAAAACGTGACGTGATCGGGTAGCGCCAGTCGCGCCCGAAGGCGCGATGCGTGACGCGGATGCCGATCGGCGCCTGGCGGCGCTTGTATTCGTTGATCTTGATGAGCCGCGTCACGCGTTCGACGTCGGCCCGCGCATACCCGGCCGCGACGATCTCGGCGAGCGGCCGATCCTCTTCCATGTACATCCGCATGATCGCGTCGAGCACGTCGTACGGCGGCAGGCTGTCCTGGTCGGTCTGGTTCTCGCGCAGCTCGGCCGACGGCGCGCGGGTGAGGATCCGCTCGGGGATCACGTCACGCAGCGGGTAGTCGGCCGTTTCGTTGCGGTAGCGGCAGAGCCGGTACACGAGCGTCTTCGCGATGTCCTTGATCACCGCGAACCCGCCGGCCATGTCGCCATACAGCGTGCAGTAGCCGACCGCCATCTCGCTCTTGTTGCCGGTTGTCAGCACGATCGAGCCGAACTTGTTCGACAGCGCCATCAGCAGCGTGCCGCGGATGCGCGCCTGGATGTTCTCCTCCGTCGCGTCTTCCGCGCGGCCCGCGAACTCGCCCGCGAGCGATGCACGGAACGCATCGAACATCGGTGCGATTGCGATCTCGTCGTAGCGCACGCCGACGCGCCGCGCCATTTCCGCCGCGTCGGTGGTCGAGATGTCGGCCGTGAAACGCGACGGCATCATCACCGCGCGCACGCGCTCGGGCCCGAGCGCATCGCATGCGACGGCGAGCACCAGCGCCGAATCGACGCCGCCCGACAGTCCGATCAGCACGCCCGGAAACCCGTTCTTGCCGATGTAGTCGCGCACGCCCGTCACGAGCGCACGGTACACCTGCGCGTCCGTCGACAGCTCCGGCGCGATCGCGCCCGGCAGCGGCCGCGCGCCGTCGAATTCGACGATCGCGTGCCCTTCGTCGAACTGCGGCATCTTCGCGACGAGCGCGCCCTGCGCGTTGAGCACGAACGAGCCGCCGTCGAATACGAGCTCGTCCTGGCCGCCGACGAGGTTCACGTACACCATCGGCAGCGCGGTTTCGCGAATCCGCGCGCGCAGGATGTCGAAGCGCACCGCTTCCTTGTTCATGTGGTACGGCGAACCGTTCGGGATCAGCAGCACCTGCGCGCCGGCCGCCTTCGCGATCTGCGCGGCCGATGCGTGCCACGCGTCCTCGCAGATGATCACGCCGTATTTCACGCCGTTCAGCTCGAACACGAGCGGCTCGGCGTCCGTCGCGAAGTAGCGCTTCTCGTCGAACACCTCGGCGTTGGGCAGATCCTGCTTGCGGTAGGTGCCGACGATCTTGCCGCCGACGATCAGCGATACCGCGTTGTAGGTATCGGTGGGCGGCACGCCGCGCTCGATCGGGCGGTTTGCATTACCATCGACGGCTGACGCGTGCGCGCCGCCGCCCGCACCGCGCAGCGGATGGCCGACCAGCACCGCGAGCCCGTCGAACGCCTTCAATGCGTCGGCGAGCGCGTAGAGTGCCGCGGCCGCCGCGGCATAGAACGCGGGCCGCAGCAGCAGGTCTTCCGGCGGATAGCCGGACAGCGCGAGTTCCGGCGCGACCATCAGCTGCGCACCATCGTTGTGCGCGGCGCGTGCGGCCGCGACGATCCGCGCGACGTTGCCGGCGAAGTCGCCGACGGTGACGTTGATCTGGGCGAGTGCGAGTCGGGTCTTCATGGCGGGATCGGCGCAGCCCGGCGGCGCGCCCTGAACGGCTGACGAAATCGTCCCGGTGCCGGCCGCGCAGGCCGTCGCATCCGGCGACACAGAACGGTACGGATTCACGCTTGAAACACGAACGCATCGATTATCGCACGGGCATCCTGTCGTCCCCCGCCGAGGTACCGGCCGACGAATGGAACGCGCTGCTCGCCCGCGACGCGCAGCCGACGCCCTTCCTGCGCCACGAATTCCTCGACGCGCTGCACGTCGCGCGCTGCGCGGTCGACGATACCGGCTGGTCGCCGCACTTCGTCACGCTGACCGACGAACGCACCGGCCGCCTCGCGGCTGCCGCGCCCGTCTACGCGAAGCAGCATTCGTACGGCGAATATGTGTTCGACTGGGCCTGGGCCGACGCGTACCAGCGCAACGACCTGCCCTACTACCCGAAATTGCTGTGCGCGGTGCCGTTCACGCCCGTGCAAGGTACGCGCCTGCTCGCGGCCGACGACGATGCGCGCCGCCGGCTCGCGGCCACGCTGCTCGCGTTCGCCGAGCAGAGCGACGTGTCGTCGCTGCATGTGCTGTTCCCGACCGGCGACGAAGCGGCGCTGCTCGAATCGATGGGGATGATGCTGCGCGAAGGCGTGCAGTTCCACTGGCTCAACGACGGCTACCGCCACTTCGACGATTTCCTCGGCACGCTCGAGCAGAAGAAGCGCAAGAACATCCGCGCGGAGCGGCGCAAGGTGCACGACGCCGGCGTGACGTTCCGCCGGCTGACCGGCGACCAGATCACCGATGCGGACTGGCGCTTCTTCTCGCGCTGCTACCGGCAGACCTATCGCGAACACTTTTCGAGCCCGTACCTGAACCTCGACTTCTTCCGCACGATCGGCGCGACGATGCCCGACAACTTGCTGCTCGTGATCGCGGAAGCCGACGGCCAGCCGATCGCGAGTGCGCTCGCCGTCTACCGGCGCGGCGAAAACGGCGGCGGCACGCTGTACGGCCGCTACTGGGGTGCGGTCGAACACGTGCCGTGCCTGCATTTCGAAACGGCCTACTACCAGTTGCTCGAATTCTGCATCGAGGCCGGGCTCGATACGTTCGAAGGCGGCGCGCAGGGCGAACACAAGCTCGCGCGCGGCTTCCTGCCAACCGTCACACACTCCGCGCACTGGCTTGCGCACCCGGCATTTTCCGATGCGGTTGCGCGCTTTCTCGAACGCGAGACCGAACATATCCACGCGTATGTGGACGAGCTACGCGAACACGATCCGTTCCGGCGCGGCACCGAGTAACGTCATCAAGCGCACCGGCATGCGGCGAAGCCACGACCGGCCTCGCCGCATGCCACACGGCCCCCTTCGGCTCAGTGCGCAGCGAGCGTCACAGTCTGCGACAACGCCTGCGGATCGCGCGACGAAGCCGCCACCGACAGCCCGTAGCTGCCCGCGGCGATCCGCCACGCATGCGCATTCGCATCCCAGACCGCGAAGCGCTG
>NZ_CAJNKE010000309.1 GCF_905232215.1 Burkholderia sp. LMG 13014 | reverse complement strand
CGGTGAAGCGGTGAGGAATGCGTCATGGCGGGCCTTGCGTCAGTCGCGCGCGAGCGCATCGATCGGATCGAGCCGCGACGCATTGCGCGCGGGCATGAAGCCGAATATCACACCGGTGAGCGTCGAGCAGACGAACGCGGTCACGATCGCGCCGGCCGAGAACACCATCTTCCACTGCGCGACGAACATCGAGAACAGCGCGCCGAGCCCGAACGACAGCGCGATGCCGATCGTGCCGCCGAGCAGGCAGACGAGCACGGCCTCGACGAGAAACTGCTGCAGGATGTCGGACTGGCGCGCGCCGACCGCCATCCGGATGCCGATCTCGCGCGTGCGCTCGGTGACCGACACCAGCATGATGTTCATCACGCCGATCCCGCCGACGACGAGCGAGATCACGGCGATCAGCGACAGCAGCAAGGTGAGCGACTGGCCGGTCTTCTCGACGGTCTTCACCACGCTGTCCATGTTGTACGTAAAGAAGTCCTTGCGACCGTGGCGCTGTGTCATCAGCTTTTCGAGGCTCTTTTCGGCGGCGGCGCTCGGTTGCCCGTCGCGCACCCGCACGGTGATGCTGTCGAGATGGCGCTGCCCGAACAGGCGCCCGCTCGCGGTCGTGTACGGCACCCACACGTTCAGGCTCTTCACGCTGCCGAACGCGCTCTTCTTGTCGGCCGTCACGCCGATCACGACGCACGGCACGTTGTCGACCAGGATCACTTCGCCGATCGGGTTGCGCGTTGCACCGAACAGCTTGCGGCGCGTGTTCTGGTCGATCACGGCCACCTGCACCTGGCGGCGCACCGCGTCCTCGTCGAACGCGACGCCCAGCGCGAAGCGCATTCCGCGCGCCTGGAAGAAGCGATCGCCGACGCCGCTCACGAGCGCGTTCACGTCGACGTTGCGGTAGCGCAGCAGCAGCGTGCGCGACGTTTCCGGCGTCGCGCTGTCGACGTACGGCTGCTCGGCGAGCGCGGCGACATCGGCGGGCACGAGCGTCTGGATCGCGTCGGCGCGGCTGTCGCCCCAGTCGGTGCCCGGATAGATGTTGATCGTGTTGGTGCCGATGCTGCCGATCTCGTCGAGCATGTAGCGCTTCGCGCCTTCGCCGATCGCAACGATCGACACGACCGACGTGATGCCGATGATGATGCCGAGCATCGTCAGCAGCGTGCGCAGCCGGTGCGACACGAGTGCGATCCATGCCATCCGGCAGGCCTCGGCGAAGCGGCCGGAGCCGGCCGCGAAGCGGTGCGTGCGGGTGCCGGTGTCGGCATGCGCATCGGTGTCGACGGCGGCGGGCGGCGGTAGCGTGTCGTGGCGATCGCGGGCGTGCGACGTGCGGGCGGCGGCTTCGCTCGTTTCCGCGGAGTCGACACCCGCTTCCTCGAGCGCTTCCTCGAGCGCTTCCGCGTAGTGGCGATTCGGGCGGTCCGCGACGATCTCGCCGTCGCTGATCTCGATGATGCGCCGCGCATGGCGCGCAACGGCCTTGTCGTGCGTGACGATGACGATCGTATGGCCGAGCGCGTTCAGCTCGTGCAGGATGCGGATCACGTCCTGGCCGCTTTTCGTGTCGAGCGCGCCGGTCGGTTCGTCGGCGAGGATCACCTGGCCGCCGTTCATCAGTGCGCGCGCGATGCTCACGCGCTGCTGCTGGCCGCCGGACAGTTGCCCGGGGCGATGGTGCGCGCGATCCGCGAGCCCGAGGCGCGCGAGCAGTTCGCGTGCGCGTGCATGCCGCTCCGCGCGCGGGGTGCCCGCATAGATCGCGGGCATTTCGAGGTTCGCGACCGCGTCGACGTGCGGCAGCAGGTGATAGCGCTGGAACACGAAGCCGAAGTGTTCGCGGCGCAGTTGCGCGAGCTCGTCGCTGTCGAGCATGTGCGTGTCGCGGCCGCCGACCGTGTAGGTGCCTTCGCTCGGGTGGTCGAGGCAGCCGAGGATGTTCATCAGCGTCGACTTCCCGGAGCCCGACGCACCGACGATCGCGACGATCTCGCCCGCGTGGATCGACAGGTTGACGTTGTTCAGGACGACGACGTCCTTGTCGCCGGCCGGAAAGCGTCGTGTGACGGCAGCGAGTTTCAGCAGGGGCTGGCTCATCGTCACACCACGTCCGCCAGCGGCGCGTGGTCGTCACCGGCCGCTTCGCCGATCACGACGCGTTCGCGGTCCTTCAGGCCGGCCAGCACTTCGACGCGCACGTTGTTGTTGATGCCGATGCGGATATTGCGGGTTTCCGTGCTGCCGTCGGCGCGCAGCACGCGCACCGCGTAGGTGCCGTCCTTGCGTTTTTCGCCGAGCGCGGCGGCCGGAATGCTCAGCGCGTTGCGTGCGTTGCCGAGCACGATGCTGACTTGCGCGGTCATCGAGATGCGCAGCCGATGCTCGGGATTCGGCACTTCGAACAGCGCGTTGTAGAACACGGCGGAGTTCGGCTTCGAGCCGCCGCCCGCACCACCGCCGAGCGAGCTCTGCGCTTCGGCGTAGTTCTGCGGTGCCGGCTCGATCGCGCGCAGCTTGCCGTAGTGGCGCTTGTCCGGTTCGCCGAGGATCGTGAAATACGCGGTCTGGCCGCCACTCACGCGGATCACGTCGGCTTCCGACACTTGCGCCTTCACGGTCATCGTGTCGAGATCGGCGAGCTTCAGGATCACCGGTGCCTGTTGCTGCGCGATCACGGTCTGGCCTTCCTGCGTGACGACCGCGACGACCTCGCCATCGATCGGCGCGACGATGCGCGTGTAGCCGAGATTGGCCTGCGCGGTCTCGATCTGGATGCGGGCCGAGCGGATCTGCGCGGCGAGCGACGCGAGTGTCGCGCGCTGCACGTCGAGCGTCGCGCGGGCGGCCTCGAACGATTCGCGCGAGGTCGCATCGTCGGGCAGCATCGCCTGCTGGCGCTTGAACGCGAGTTCCGCCTGCGTCAGTTGCGCGGCGGTCGATTGCTGCTGCGCGCGCAGGCTTTCTTCGCTGGCGCGGGCCTGGCGCAGCGCGTTTTCCGAGATCACGGGATCGATCTCGGCGAGCCACTGGCCCTTCGTGACCTTGTCGCCGAGCTTGACCTTCAGCGACTTCAGTTGCCCCGACACCTGCGCGCCGACGTCGACCTGCCGGAACGCCTGCAGCGCACCGGTGGCGAGCACCGCGTTCTCGAGATCGCCGCGCGAGACGGGCGCGGACAGATATTGCGGATGCTTGTCGGGCGCGCACGCCTTCAGCGTGACGCCGGCGGCGATCGCGACGATGGCAATGGAAGCCAGCACGATGCGCCGGCGGCGAGGGGTCTTCTGAGTCATGAGCGTGCGGCGACGATGAAGCGATGCCGGCGATGCGTGCGGCCGGGCGGGACGATCCGGTCGGCGTCGCATGCCGGGCAGGGTGCCCGCGACGGCATCCGCGCACGCATCGCGCGGCCGTGCCGGGTCGAATCAGCCGCTCATGGTAAGGGAGGAAATCACGCCAAATCGTGTGGAAATTGTGCTGAATTGTACGAACGCCGCCCTGGAGCCGGGGGCGGGCGGCGTCATTGTTGCAATCTGTCAGAGCGGCGGGCGAAGGCCGGTGTGCGTGTTGCGGCCTGCGTTAACGTGCGTTAACGCTGCGCGGCGACGCGTGCCATCATCGGCCGTTCGCGCTCGTCGTCGAGCGCGGGCAGCGCATCGACTTGTTCCTGCGTCGGCTCCCGTTCGTCGAGGTGGGTGAACGTGAAGCCGCTGCCGATCGGCAGGTTCGCGAGCGTGTCGAGCGTGCGGTGCCGCGCCCCCGATCGCGCGCGCTTACGCGCGCTGCCCGCCCGAGTCGATCCGGCGTTGCGTGTCGGCGTCGACGATGTCGCGGATCGCGCTGAACAGTGGCGCGGCGTCGGTATAGCGGCGGCCGTAGCCGAGATTGAACGCGTAGTCGAAATCGGGCGGATTGCTGCCCTGGTTGTGCTGCAGGATCGTCTCCAGCTTGTCGAGCGCCTTCGCGGCGCGCGCTTCCGGCGTATCCGCTGCCTCGTATTCGTCCCACAGCGCGACGATCTCGTCGCGCGACGCGGGATCGAGCGCCGCGGTCAGCGTCAGCAGGTCGTCGCGCTCGTGCGCGCTTTTGTCGGGATGCGCGGCCTGTTCGATCGCGGGAATGTCGCCGTGCAGCGCCTCGCCGAGATCGTGGACGATGCACAGCTTCAGCAGTTTCAGCGTGTCGATGCCGGGCAGCGCGTCGGCGAACACGAGCGCCATCAGGCACAGCCGCCAGCTGTGCTCGGCCGTGCTTTCCGTGCGCCCGGCCGACGTGTGGCCGCTGCGCAGCACGTCCTTCAGGCGTTCGGCCTCGCGCAGGAAAGCGAGCCGTGCGTGGATCGTATCGGGGGTCATGGTCGGCGTCCTTGCGATGAGCCATCAAGCGTAATGCGGCGGTGCGCGGTTCGTCCACGCATGAAATATGCGTGGTGGGGGCGAGCATGGGGCGATGCCGTGAAGCGGTCGCGGGCCGGGTCGGGCTCGCCGACGGGAATACTTTGCCGTGCGCTTACTTCGGCCCAAGTCCGAACGTCAGCGCAATTCCGGACCAGCAGAGCAGGACGACGAAGCCGATCTGAACAATCAGGACCAGCGCGAATGCATAGGGGCGACTGCGGCGCGCCACCCGTGTACCGCCGGCGTTGGCGACGCCCGAGCGTAGCGCGTGCAGTATCGCGGCACCGATGTAGAAAGCGAGCGCGCCGAACACGAGGTCCAGCACGATGAGCCTCAACATCCGGCGCTCCCTGCGGCGGGACTGCCATTCACGATGAAGTCCTCCGCGTGGCGGGCGCCAGGCGTCGAAGCGCGCTGCGCCGTCACCGAATCGGATGGCGGTTGTATGCCACGCGTTGCGATCCAGCGATTACGCATCCTCGAGCGTCTCCACGAGCCGCGCGGCTGAGCCGTCCGACAGCGTCATCCGCGTCCACCGGCACCTGCTGCCGCGGATCGGCACGACCTGCGACGCATTCGCGCCGGTGTCGAATTCGACGCTCGGCGGCCCCGCGCGGTCATGCCAGCCGAGCGTGTCGAGCGCGGCTTCCATGCGGACGATCTCCGGGCTCGCGTAGCGCCACAGCGACGTGCCGAGCAGCATCGACAGCGGCTGCGAGAATTCGGCCGCGCGTGCCGAAGAAGAAGCGAGCAGGCGGTGCGTGAGGTCGCACACGAGATGCATGCGGCCCGCGCTGCCCGAGACGAGCCGCGCGAGCGCGTAGTCGCCCGCGGAATCGAGGCGCGCGGCGAGCAGCCGCTCGGCCGTCGCGCGCTCATCGGGCGACATCTGCAGGCGGCCGGCTTCCCAGCGGGAGATCGTCGATTGCGCGACACCGAACAGGTCGGCCGCATGGCTTTGCTTGACGCGGTGCAGCGCGCGCCAGCGCTTGAGTTGCGGGCCGAGCGAGGACGGATGAAGCGATGGGTCACGCATGTCGATGCTCCTCGTTCGGGTGTCGGCCGGGTGCCATGACGGACGGGGCTGGCCTAGAACCCGCCGATTGGCCGGTCCTTGAGCGAAAAATATGCGACCGGCAGCAGCAGGACCCCGCCCAGCACGAGCACGCCGTCGGCTGCCACGGTGACCGGCGTGGCCAGGATCCGGAGCCCCTTCGCGAAGGCGGACGGCGCTTCGTCGATGCCGACCGTATAGCGCTCGTTGAACGGTTGCGCGGTGCCGTCCGGTTTCAGCGTGAAGCCTTCGGTGGAATAGCGCTTGCCGGCGACGTTGCCGTCGAGTTCGAGCCGGTCGCGCCAGTTCCTGAAGCCGTCGGCGGCTGCCGCCTGACGCTCGTCGTCCGGCGCATCCTTCGACAGCACGGTGTCGTACTGGCCGGTCACGTCGCTGCCGTCGGCGCGGAAGCTGCTGAACGACGTATGCAGCGATGTGCGATAGCTGGCCGCCAGCACCGGGCGCAGCTTGTCCGGCAGATCGAAGATGTAGTGATAGCGTTCGCCCAGCACCACCAGCTTCTTGCCGTCTTTCGTGATCATGAAAGCGGAAACGTGCTCGGTGTAGGGCTCGTCGCGGTTTTCGTAGAGCGCCCGGGTGAAACAGCCCGACAGCGCGAGGCTGCTCGCGGCCATGCCGACGGCCAGCAGGCGCCGGCGCGTGATCGATGTGCTCATTTCTTGTGGTCCCGTCTGATGCGGTTCGGTTCAGTGGCTTTCGCCCTCGGAAGCCGGATTCTCGCGTATCCGCCGCGTGTTGTCGAACGGGAAAGCTGCCTCGGCAGCGGCCGGTCGACCCCGTCGGTGCCGTGCCGACAACGTTTTCGTGACGCTTTCAACCGTCACCGCCATATCTTATTATTTGGCCGGTGCGGAGGCGTACCGGCTGCCATCGGTCATGTCGAGGCATGACGCGCCGGTACGAATTACCGCATTTTGACCGGGTCGTCGCACGACGCGCGGTTGAAACGGCAGGAAACGCGTGGCCAGCGCGTTTCCCCAAAAAAATGACGAGAGGGCGCGATGGTACGACTGGTCTTGCTGCTGCTGGGTATCGAATATCTGCGCACCCGCTGGCGCGGGCTGACCGTGTTCGGCTGGGTGTGGATCGTCGCGGGCGGCGTGATCTTCGTCGATGCGCTCGACGGTGCGCTGCACTTTCCGATCCAGATCTTTGCGTGGCTGTTCCTGATCGAAGGGCTCGCGACACTCGCGGTGGCCGGCAGCGGCGTCGGCGGGCAGCGCATCCTGCGCTACGTCAAGGGGATCGCCGTCGTGGTCGCCGCCGGGCTCGTGTTCGCGGGCCATCACCACGGCCATTTCCTGCTGTCGATGATCTTCGGCACGCTGTTCCTCGTCGACGGGCTGCTGCAGTGCACCGCCGCGTGGATGGTGCGCTATCGCCGCTGGAACGTCGCCTTCGCATGGGGCGTCGTCGAGATCCTGCTGGCGATCTTCTTCTACCAGCCGTACCCGACCCACTACGTGGGCACCGTGCCGTACTGCCTCGGCCTGCTGCTGATGTTCGGCGGGATGCACATGCTGAGCCTCGCCGCACGCGCGCGGCGCGGGTCAGCATGTGCATCCCGCCGGACATCCGCAGCC
>NZ_CAJNKE010000308.1 GCF_905232215.1 Burkholderia sp. LMG 13014 | reverse complement strand
TGGTGGCGGCGCGGCACTGGGTGGCAACCTCGGCCGCAATGCGCGGGAGCGCGACGATGCGCGGGATCGCGACAGCATGCGCAGGATGCGCCGCAACAAGCATCGCTATGACGAGGCTTACTACGACTACGCTTACTGAGCGAGTGGTTGACGCCTGGCGAACGCGCATGCGATGCGCATGAGATGCGCGTTTCGCCTGTCACGTCACACGGTGCAAGCGTTCGGCCATGCCGAGCGCGATGCCCGCCATCGAAGCGACCGCAACCAACGACGTGAAGCCGGTGCTGCCCGCGCGTTTGCCGAGCCCCGCATCACGCAAGCCGATCTGCCATTCGTACGGGCGTTTCAGGAACCGCTTTTTCACGGGGAAGGGGACAGGCGGCGAATGCGGCGCAGCGGCTTACGAGCCGGTGCCGCGCGCCAGTTTGACGAGGTCGATGACCGTCGCGACCAGCCCGGCCAGCAGCAACGCGGCGAGCAGCAGATAGCTCGGCGTCTCCCGGATCACAGCCGCGATCGGGGTGTCGGTCGCGAGAGACGAGACGGCGAGGATCAGTCCGTAGACGACGAACCATCCGGTCGCGATCGTCAACACGACGGCGACCGTCAGGAGACCGACGATCCGCACAACGTGCAGACGCGATCCATGACGCGGGTTCACTGGGTGCTGCGCAGCCGGTAGCCGACACCGCGCATCACCTCCGGCACCCCGGACGCGCCCGCGAATTCGAGCTTCTTGCGCAGCCGGCTGATATGGCTGTCGACGGTACGCTCCAGCGCATCGACGTCGGCGAGGCACGCGTCGATCAGTTCGCTGCGCGTGAACACGCGGTTCGGCGAGCCGGCCAGGTGGGCGAGCAGCCGGAATTCGGTCAGCGTCAGCGAGACGCTGGTTTCTCCGGTGTCCGAGCGGATCGTGGTCAGATAGCTTTGCGTGTCGATTTCGAGGTTGCCGACCTTGATGAAACGTCCTGACGCGGCCGTTTCGATGCGACGCAGGATCGCCCGGATGCGCGCGACCACCTCGGCCGGATTGAATGGCTTCGTGATGTAGTCGTCCGCGCCGAAACGCAGCCCCTGCAAGCGATCGATCTCGCGGTCGAGTGCCGTGATGATGACGATCGGCGTGTCGACGCGGCGACGCAGTTCGACCAGGACTTCCCAGCCATCCTTTTGCGGCATCCTGACGTCGAGCAGGATCAGGTCGGGCTTCAGCACGGGCTGCACGTCGAGCACGGCCTGGCCGTGACCGACGCGGTAGGTGCGAAAGCCGTCGTGAGCCAGGTAGGCGTCGAGTATTTCGGCGATCTCGGGATCGTCTTCGGCAATGAGTATCAGAGGGTTCATCGGGTTCACTGGAAGTGAGCGTGACCGGTAGGCGGGCCGGCGGCGCGGCACGTGCGCCGCCGGACTTCACCGTGCTTTCAATCGTCGCGAACGGATCGGCGACGGTGCATGGCTCAGTTGTTCGCCACGTTGTTGGCGGGAGGCACGTCGGTGTCGGTCAGCCCGCCACCGAGCGCCTTGTAGAGCGCGACCGCGTTGTCCAGTTCGGCGTTGCGCAGATCCAGCAACGCCTGGCGCGCGGCATACAGCTGTCGCTGCGAGTCGAGCAGTTCCAGCCGATCCTCGATGCCGGCGCGATAGCGCAGGTTCACGAGATCGGTACGGCGCTCGGCGCTCTTGACGACCCGGGCCTGTGCGTCGATCTGGCGGCTGAAGGTCTCGCGTCCGGCGAGGCCGTCGGCCACTTCGCGGAACGCGGTCTGGATCGAGCGTTCGTACTCGACGACCGCGCTGGACTTGCGCACTTCCGCGAGATTCAGCTCGGAACGCAGCCGGCCGCCCTGGAAGATCGGCAACGTGACCTGTGGCGCGAAGCTCCACACGCGCTGGCCGCCGTCGAACAGGCTGCCGAGGCCCGGGCTGAGGAAGCCGATCGACGACGTCAGCGACAGGCGCGGGAAGAATGCCGCGCGCGCCGCGCCGATGTCGGCGTTGGCGGCGACGAGATTCTGCTCGGCCTGCTGGATGTCGGGCCGGCGGTACAGCAATTCCGACGGCAGTCCGGCCGGCAGTTTGGTCATCACCGGCTGACGTTCCAGCGACAGCGGGTCGGGCAGGTTCTTCGGCAGGTCGGTGCCGACCAGCAGCCGCAGCGCATTATTGGCCTGCTCGACGGCGCGCGAACGCGCTTCGAGATCGGCGCTGGCGCTCGCGACCTGGCCTTCGGCCTGCGCGATGTCGACACCGCTCGCCTGGTCGGCGAGCTTGAGGCGGCGCGCGAGATCGAGCGACTGGCGCCAGTCGTTCAGCGTGCGTTCGGACAGCGCGCGCTGTTCCTGCGCGAGACGCTCGGCGAAATACGCGTTGGCCACGGAGCCGACGAGCGCGATCTGCACTGCCCGGCGGCCGTGATCGGTCGCGAGATAGCGCGCGAACGCCGCATCGGACAGTGATTTCACGCGGCCGAACAGGTCGATCTCGAATGCGCTGAGGCCGACGTTCACGCCATATTGGTTCTGCGTGTTTTCGAGCAGCGGCGGGTTCGATTGCGAGTCGGCGGCCGTGCGCTGGCGTGTGAAGCTCGCGCCGGCGCCGATCGACGGCAGGCGCGCGGAACGCTGGATGCCGTACTGCGCTTCGGCAGCCTGGACGTTCAGTGCGGCCAGACGCAGGTCGCGGTTGTTCTCGAGCGCGAGCTCGATCAGGCGCTGCAGGCGACGGTCGCCGAACATCGTGCGCCAGCCGAGATCGGCCGCGTTCGCGTGCTGGTCGGCCGCGGCAGCGGTCGTATAGGCGGTCGGCACCGGCATCTCGGGCTTGACCAGCTTCGGCGCCATCGAGCACGCCGACAGCGCGAGCGCGGCGGAAACCGCGGCGGAAAGAATGAGTGATCGCATGGCATCAACCTTCATGTTCGTGGGTCACGGTGGCGGGCTTCTTGCCGGATGCGCGCCATGCCGAGATGCGTTCCTGGATGCTCATCACGAACACGTAGAAAACCGGAACGAAGAAAATGGCCAGCACGGTGGCGGTCACCATGCCGCCGAACACGCCGGTGCCGATCGCGTGTTGCGTTTCGGCGCTCGCGCCGGTCGCGATCATCAGCGGTACGACGCCGAGGCCGAACGCGAGCGAGGTCATCAGGATCGGGCGCAGACGCAGCTTCGATGCCTGCACGGCCGACTCGATCAGCCCCATGCCTTCCTCGCGCAACTGCTTCGCAACCTCCACGATCAGGATCGCGTTCTTTGCCGACAGGCCGATCACGGTAATCATCCCGACCTTGAAGAACACGTCGTTCGGCATCCCGCGCAACATCACCGCGCCGAGCGCGCCGATCAGGCCGAGCGGCACCACCAGCATCACCGACAGCGGAATCGCCCAGCTCTCGTAGAGCGCCGCGAGCACCAGGAACACGACGACCATCGACAGCGCCATCAGCATCGGCGCCTGCGAAGCCGACTCGCGCTCCTGCAGCGACTGGCCGGTCCACGCCACCGTGAAGCCCGGCGGCAACTGCGCGGCCAGATGCTCCATCTCGGCCATTGCCGCGCCGCTGGAGTAGCCGGGGGCCGAGCCGCCGGAGATACGAGCGGACGGATAACCCTGGAAGCGCACCAACTGCAGCGGGGTTTCCGACCAGACCGGACGCACCACTTCGGACAGCGGCACCATGCCGCCGGTCGCGTTGCGCACGTAGAGCTTCATCACGTTCTCGATCTGCATGCGTGCCGGCGCATCGGCCTGGATGATCACCTGCTGCATGCGGCCCGCGTTCGGGAAGTCGTTCACGTAGGTCGAACCCATCGCGGCCGACAGCGTGTCGCTGATGGTCGTGAACGACACGCCGAGCGCTTCGGCCTTCTCGCGGTCGATGTCCAGCTTCACGCTCGTACCGGCCGGCAGGCTGTCCGGATAGACGCCCGTCACCACCTTGCTTTGTGCGGCCAGTTCGAGCAGCTTGGTTTCAGCCGCCTTGAGCGCCGCGTAGCCCTGGTTCGCGCGATCCTGCAGGCGCATCGTGAAGCCCGAGCTGGTACCCAGCCCGTCGATCGCGGGCGGCAACAGGCTCATGACCGTGCCTTCCGTCACGCCGCTCATCGCATGCTGAGCGCGCATCGCTTCGTCCATCGCGCCGGCGCCTTCGCGCTTGTCCCAGTCCTTGAGCACCGCGTAGTTCAGTGCCGCGTTGGAGCCGAGGCCGGAGAAGCCGTAGCCGATGATGGAGATGCTCGACTCGATGCCCGGACGCGACGCGAGATGCTTCTCGAGGGTCTTGACCACGTCACCGGTGCGCTCGACGGTCGAATCGGCCGGGAGCAGGAAGCCGGTCATGAAGTAGCCCTGGTCTTCCTCGGGCAGGAACGACGACGGCAGCATGCGGAAGCCGAACCCCAGCGCGACGGCAATCGCGACGAACAGGAGCATCATGCGGCCCGTGCGGCCGACCAGCCGGCCGACGCGCGTCTCGTACCAGTTCGTCAGGCGGTCAAAGCGGCGGTTGAACCAGCCGAAGAAACCGCGCTTCTCGTGGTGGCCATGCGCGACCGGCTTGAGCATCGTCGCGCACAGGGCCGGCGTCAGCGTCAGCGCGAGCAGGGCCGAGAACATGATCGACACGGCCATCGACATCGTGAACTGCTGATAGATCACGCCGACTGAACCGCTCGACATCGCCATCGGCAGGAACACGGCCGTCAGCACCAGCGTGATGCCGATGATCGCGCCGGTGATTTCCTTCATGGCCTTGATCGTCGCGTCCTTCGGCGACAGGCCTTCTTCCGCCATCAGGCGTTCGACGTTTTCCACGACGACGATTGCATCGTCGACGATGATGCCGATCGCGAGCACCATGCCGAACATCGTCAGCACGTTGATCGAGAAGCCTGTCAGCAGCATGACCGTGAAGGTGCCGAGCATCGCCACCGGCGCGACGATCGCCGGGATCAGCGTGTAGCGCACGTTCTGCAGGAACAGGTACATCACCAGGAACACGAGCACCATTGCTTCGATCAGCGTGTGAATCACCTTCTCGATCGAGATCTTCACGAACGGCGCGGTATCGAACGGGATCGAGTAGGTCATGCCGGCCGGCATCGTCTTGGCGATCATGTCCAGTTGCTCGCGCACGGCCTCGGCGGTCTTCACCGCGTTGGCGCCCGGCGCCAGCTGCACGCCGGCAAAGGTGGCGGGTTTGCCGTTCTCGCTGTTGACGAAGGTGAACGACTGCGGGCCGAGTGCGACCCGCGCGACATCGCCGAGCACGACCTTCGAGCCGTTCGCGTTCGCGCGCAGCACGATCTTCGCGAACTGCTCGGGCGACGTGAGCTGGCCTTGCGCGGTGAGCGGCACGGTGACACGCTGGCCCGGCAGCGCGGGCGCCGCGCCGAGGCTGCCCGGGGCGATCTGCACGTTCTGCTGGGCGACGGCCGTCGTCAGGTCGTTCATCGACAGGCCATAGGTGATCAGCTTCTCCGGATCGACCCAAATGCGCATCGCCTGTTCGGAGCCGAACAGTTGCACCTTGCCGACGCCTTCGACACGTCGCAGGTCTTCGACGACGTTGCGCGCCATGTAGTCCGCGAGCGCGTTTTCGTCGTAGCGGCCGCTTTCCGACTTGAGGCCGACGAACAACAGGAAACCCGATGCGGCTGACTCGACGATCACGCCGTTTTGTCGCACGACGGGGGGCAGGCGCGGCTCGACCGACTTGAGCTTGTTCTGCACCTCGACCTGCGCCATCGCCGAATCGGTGCCGGGCTTGAAGGTGGCGGTGATCTTCGCCTGACCGGAGGTATCCGACGCCGATTCGAAGTACAGGAGGTTCCGGACACCGGACAGCTCGCGCTCGATGAGGCTCAGCACGCTGTCGTTCATCGTCTGCGGCGTGGCGCCCGGGTAGGTGGCGGTAATGGTGACGGTCGGCGGCGCGACCGACGGATAGCGCGCAACCGGCAGTTCGGGGATGGCGATCAGGCCCAGCAGGATGATGAAGAGGGCGATCACCCACGCGAAGACCGGGCGCCGGATGAAGAATTGGGACATGACTGGATGCTCCCCGTGACTCAGTGCGACGAAGCGGTCTTGACCGCTTCAGGCGCCTTCCATGCGGTCGCCGTCACGGTCGCGCCGTCGCTCAGGCGTTCCATGCCTTCGACCACGACCTTCTGGCCGGCCTGCAGACCCGACTTGATGCGATAGCTGCGGTTCGTCAGCTCGCCCACTTCGATGGCCTTCAGGTGCGCCTGGCTCTTCGCGTCGAGCACCCAGACCTGCGGCTTGCCGCCCGCGCGGACGATCGCCTGTTGCGGCACGGTCAGCGCGTTCTCGTAGTGGCCACGCGGGATGCGGGCGCGCACGTACATGCCCGGCAGCAGCTCGCGCTTCGGGTTGTCGACCAGCACGCGCAGCAGCACGTCGCCGGTGCCCGGGTCGACGTTGACGCCCGAGAACAGCATGCGGCCCTTCACGTCATAACGCTTGTCGTCGTCGCGCAGCACGTCGACCGGCAGCCCGTTGCCCGCGGTGTCCGGCTGGGCCGCGAGCGCGCCGCGCAGCGATTCGAGCGACGCGGCCGGCTGGCGCACGTCCACGTAGACCTGGTCGATCTGCTGGATGCGTGCCATCGGCTGGCTGTCGCTGCTTGCGACCAGCGCACCCTCGGTCACGAGAGCCTGGTCGATGCGGCCCGTGATCGGCGCCTCGACGGTCGCGAATTTCAGGTCGAGCTGGCGTCGTGCGAGCGTCGCACGAGCCTGTGCGACGTCGGCGGCAGCCTGGTCGCGTTGCGATACCGAGTCGTCATATACCTGGCGGCTGATCGCGTCGGCTTCGACCAGCGGCTTCAGCCGGGTGGTCTGCACCTTGGCGCGTGCGAGCGCGGCTTCCGCGCGTTGCAGGGCCGCCGCGGCCGTGTCCATGTCGGCCTTGAACGGCGCCGGGTTGATCTGGAACAGCGGCTGGCCGGCACGGACTTCCGTGCCCTGCTCGAACAGTCGTCGCTGCACGATGCCGCTGACCTGCGGCCGGATCTCGGCGATCCGGACGGCCGCGACGCGGCCC
>NZ_CAJNKE010000307.1 GCF_905232215.1 Burkholderia sp. LMG 13014 | reverse complement strand
GAACGCGGGCGAGCACACGGGCGTGACCGATTCCGGAAAGAGGCGGGCGGCCGTGCAGGACGGCCAGTGGCCGTCACCGAACAGGATCGCGATATCGCCGTGGTCGCGCTGCGCGTCGTAATCCTGTGACGTGACGACACGCACGTCGACGTCCGGCATCACGCGCTTCAGCCCGGCCAGGCGCGGCATCAGCCAGTAGGTCGCGAAGCCGAAGTCGGTGACGATCGTGAGCGCGCCGTGCTCGCGGCGCGCACGCAGGGTCGCGGTCGCGCCGCGCAGCGTGTCGAGGCTCAGCCGCACGGCTTCGTACAGGCACTGGCCGTCGGCCGTCAGCGTGACGCCGCGCGGGCTGCGCTCGAACAGCGGCACGCCCAGTTCGGCCTCGAGCTGGAACACCTGCTGGCTCACGGCCGGCTGGGTGGAGCCGAGCTCGCGCGCGGCGGCCGTGAAGCTCGCGAGCCGCGCGGCCGATTCGAACGCGCGCAGCGCCTGCATCGACGGTAACGGTTCGGATTTCGACATAAGTCTCTCTAATGGCCCCATAAGGGCCGGACGCCTACCCGCGCGAATTCGGGCGGGTGATAGTGCATCGGACGGTACGGCACGCGCGCTTCGCATCCCGCGTCACACCCCGCTTCACGGCCGCCGCACAAGGCATTCCGCGATTCTAGCCAGTCGCGGGCCGTACGTGCGGCACTTTCTTCGTGCTGCTTCCGTCATGCCGGACGTCTCGCTGCGCGAGCGGCGCGCCGTTCCATTCGAACACCGTTTTCCCCACGAAAGCCGATGACGAACCCGACACCCAACATCCTGATCCTGATGGCCGACCAGCTCACGCCGTTCGCGCTGCCGGCCTACGGCAATCGCGTCGCGCGCACGCCGACGCTGGACCGTCTCGCCGCGCAAGGCGTCGTATTCGATGCCGCGTATTGCGCGAGCCCGCTGTGCGCGCCGTCGCGTTTCTCGCTGCTGACCGGCAAGCTGCCGTCGGGGATCGGCGCCTACGATAACGCCGCCGAATTGCCGGCGCAAACGCTGACGTTCGCGCACTACCTGCGCGCGGGCGGCTATCGGACGATGCTGTCCGGCAAGATGCATTTCTGCGGGCCCGACCAGCTGCACGGCTTCGAGGAGCGGCTCACGACCGACATCTATCCGGCCGATTTCGGCTGGGTGCCGGACTGGGACAGTCCGACCGAGCGGCCGAGCTGGTATCACAACATGAGTTCGGTGCTGGAGGCCGGCCCGTGCGTGCGCACGAACCAGCTCGATTTCGACGACGAAGTCACGTTCGCCGCGAAGCAGAAGCTGTACGACGTCGCGCGCGAGCGCGCGGCCGGGCACGATGCGCGGCCGTTCTGCATGGTCGTGTCGCTGACTCATCCGCACGACCCGTATGCGATCACGCGCGACTACTGGGATCTCTATCGCGACGACGAGATCGACCTGCCGGCCGTGCGCCTGGACGCGGCGGAAAGCGACCCGCATTCGCAACGGCTGCGCTTCGTCTGCGAGAACGACCGCACGCCGCCTACCGACGCGCAGATCCGCGCCGCGCGCCGCGCCTACTACGGCGCGACGTCCTACGTCGACACGCAGTTCGGCAGCGTGCTGGCCGCGCTCGAACAGTGCGGATTCGCCGACGACACGATCGTGATCGTCACGTCCGACCACGGCGACATGCTCGGCGAACGCGGGCTCTGGTACAAGATGACGTTCTTCGAAGGCGGCTGCCGCGTGCCGCTGATCGTCCATGCGCCGGGCCGCTTCGATGCCGCGCGCGTGCGCGGGCCCGTGTCGCACGTCGACCTGCTGCCGACACTCGTCGACCTGGCTGGCGCCGCGCCGGCCGGCGGCTGGCCCGACCCGGTCGACGGCGCGAGTCTCGTGCCGCACCTGCACGGCACGCCCGCGCACGACGTCGCGCTCGGCGAATACCTCGCGGAAGGCGCGGTCGCACCGGTCGTGATGATCCGCAGCGGCGACTGGAAGTACGTGCATTGCCCGGCCGATCCCGACCAGCTCTACAACCTCTCCGACGACCCGCGCGAGCTGACGAACCTCGCCGGCATGCCGGAGGCTGCCGACGTGCTCGCCGCGTTCCGCGCGCAAGCCGCACAGCGCTGGAACCTGCCCGAACTGGACCGGCAGGTGCGCGCGAGCCAGCGGCGCCGGCGCTTCCATTACGCGGCGACGACGCAGGGCCGCATCCACGCGTGGGACTGGCAGCCGTTCACCGACGCGAGCCAGCGCTACATGCGCAATCACATCGAACTCGACACGCTCGAGGCGATGGCACGTTTTCCGCGCGTCGGGCGCTGAGCGTCCCGCATCGCGATCACTGACGAACGACGGAGGAAGCGGACGATGGAACGGCAATGCAATGCAGCAATCCGGATCGGTGCGGCGCTCGCCGCGGCCGCGTGCCTGATGACGACGCAGGCCGCGCATGCGGCCGACCCGCAGACATGCGGCGACGTGAAGATGGCGGCGCCCGGCTGGACCGACATCGATGCGACGAACGCGATGGCGGGCGTCGTGCTGAAGGCGCTCGGCTATCGGCAGGACGTGGCGAACCTGTCGGTGCCGATCACGTACCAGGGGCTCAAGAAAGGGCAGGTCGACGTGTTCCTCGGCAACTGGATGCCCGCGCAGGCGCCGCTCGTGAAGCCGTTCGTCGACGAGAAATCGATCGACGTGCTGCACGCGAACCTGAGCGGCGCGAAGTTCACGCTCGCGGTGCCCGACTACGTGGCGGCCGCCGGCGTGCATACGTTCGCCGATCTCGCGCGCTACGCGGACCGCTTCGGCGGCAAGATCTACGGGATCGAGCCCGGCGCGCCCGCGAACCAGAACATCAAGCGGCTGCTGTCCGACCATGCGCTCGGCCCGGCGAACTGGTCGCTCGTCGAATCGAGCGAGACGGGCATGCTCACGCAGGTCGAGCGCGCGGTGCGCGACAAGCGCTGGATCGTATTTCTCGCGTGGGAACCGCATCTGATGAACACGAAGTTCCACCTGACCTACCTGTCGGGCGGCGATGCGTATTTCGGCCCGAACTACGGCGGTGCGACGGTCAATACGGTCACGCGCGCCGGGTTCGCCGGCCAGTGCGCGAACCTCGCGCGGCTGTTCCGGCAGATGACATTTTCCGTCGACGTCGAAAACCGGATGATCGCCGACATGCTCGACCACAAGACGTCGCCCGCGCTCGCGGCGCAGCATGCGCTGAAGGCCGACCCGGCGCTGGTCACCGGCTGGCTGGACGGTGTGACGACGGCAGCGGGCGCACCGGGCCTGCCAGCGGTGCGCGCGGCCCTCGACGGGCGCTGATTTCCTCCCTCCGGGCGGCCGGTTTTTACCGTGCCGCCTGTCTACGTGTTTTCCCGACCGGGTCGCATCGTGACCATTTGGTGTCGCCTTCAGACGGGTGACGTGAAATATGGGTTTGTATTTTTCGCCAATGGCTGCGTTATTGCGGAAAACGAAATTCCGAAGCCATCAGGCGTACCGAATTCGAATCCACCGGCGCATTGCGGCGCGCGCCGGAACGAGGTTCTTTCCATCGAACGGTTCAGGGAGGGTGGTCGATAATGAAGCATACGAAAGTTGCCGTAGCCGCCGCGCTTGCATGCGCGGCCTGTGTACCCGCCATCGGGCATGCGCAGAGCAGTGTGACGCTGTACGGGATTCTCGACGCGGGCATCACGTACGTGAACAACACGGGCGGCTCGCACGTGGTCAAGTTCGACGACGGCGTCGCGTACGGGAACCGTTTCGGCCTCAAGGGCACGGAAGATCTCGGTGGCGGCCTGAAGGCCGTGTTCACCCTCGAGAGCGGCTTCCGCCTCGGCAACGGGCAACTCGGCTTCGGTGGCGCCGAATTCGGCCGGCAGGCTTATGTCGGTCTGCAGAACGACTGGGGCACGCTGTCGTTCGGTAACCAGCTCGACATCACGAACGAACTCGTATCGATCTACAACATCTCCGCCTGGGGCAGCGGCTACGCGATCCACCAGGGCGACTTCGACCGCTTCAACGGCGACCGCCTGCCGAACTCGGTGAAGTTCCTGTCGAACGACCTCAGCGGCTTCAAGTTCGGCGCGATGTACTCGTTCGGCAACGTCGCGGGCAACTTCCACCGCAACAGCGCATGGAGCGCGGGCGCGAGCTTCACGAAGGGTGATTTCTCGATCGGCGCTGCGTACACGCGCCTGAACAACCCGAACGGCATCTATGCGTTCGACCCGTACGCGATGATCGGCACGCATACGTTCCTCGGCCAGCAGACCGTCACCGTCGATCCGGCGACCGGCGCACGCACCGACTTGTTTGCGAACACGCCGATGGATGTCGACAGCCAGGGCACCTTCGGCATCGGCACGAGCTACACGATCGGCAAGCTGACGCTCGACGGCAACTTCTCGTACACGACGATCAAGGGCTTCGGCCAGTCGTCGCACATGCAGGTCTATGAAGGCGGTGGCTCGTACCAGTTCACGCCGGCATTGAGCCTGATCGCCGGCTACCAGCACACGCGCTTCGAAGGTCATCACTGGAACCAGGGCACGGCGGGCCTGCACTACATGCTGTCGAAGCGCACGGACGTGTACCTCTCCGGCGATTACCTGCGCGCGTCGCAAGGCGTGGATGCGGTGGTCGGCTACAGCTTCACGCCGTCGACGACGCAGACGCAGGCCGACGTGCGGATCGGGATGCGGCATTCGTTCTGAGCAAGGTGGTGTGGGGCAGCGACGTCTTCAGCGAGAGGTCTCTCTTTAGCGCGAACCGAGGTTCGCGCTTTTTTTTTGACGGGGGTGAGCGGGCTTGAAATGCGTCCGGCCAGTGCCGGCCGCCCGGCTACCCTCCCGGGATCGTCACCGGGAATGGCCGCCCGACGGTATTGACCATTGCCGTCTATAGGCGCTAGCATCGTCCACATGCTGAATCGCGCCATTTCCCCCTCCTCGTTCATCCGCGCATGTTGTCAGAACATGCCAGGGGGAAGTTGCGTCTAGCGAACTCGCTAAACATTCAAGCAATCGCCTTCCGGCCGCCTGTGATGCAAAACAGGCGGCCTTTTTGTTTTTGGGCCTACACCTTCGGGATGGAGAAACTCGATGTCGCTTGCGCTGTATGACACCTGGTCGCGTAACGTGCGCCCGTTCACGCCAATCCGGGCCGGACAGGTCGGCATGTATTGCTGCGGCCCCACGGTCTACGACGATGCCCACATCGGGAACCTGAGAACCTACGTGTTCGAGGATCTTCTCCGCCGCGTGCTGGAGCGCAACGGCTACGAGGTCCGGCACGTCGTCAATATCACCGACGTCGGCCACCTGACCTCGGATGCGGACGAAGGCGAGGACAAGATGGAGAAGGGCAGCCGTCGAACCGGCGAATCGGCGTGGGTCATCGCGCGGCGCTACACCGAGGCGTTCGTCCGGGACTGGCGCGCGCTCAACCTGCTCGAGCCGACGGTCTGGTGCCGCGCCACCGATCACATCGCCGAACAGATCGCGTTCATCGAAACGCTTGACCGGGCCGGCTACGTCTACCGGACGGACGATGGCCTCTACTTCGACACCAGCCGGCAGGATGACTACGGTTATCTCGCGCGGCTGGACCGCGCGGGGTTGCAGGCGGGCAAGCGGGTGGCGCTGGGCGAGAAGCGGAGCATCACGGATTTTGCGTTGTGGAAGTTCAGCCCGGCCGACGTCAAGCGGCAAATGGAATGGGACAGCCCGTGGGGCCGCGGTTTCCCGGGCTGGCATATCGAATGCTCGGCGATGTCGGCGAAGTATCTCGGGACGTTGTTCGATATCCATTGCGGCGGCGAGGATCACATCGCCGTGCATCACAGCAACGAGATCGCGCAGACGCGGGCGGCCCACGGCACGCAGCTCGCGAATTACTGGATGCACGGGCACTTTCTGACGCTCAATGCCGATGCCGATGCCGATGCCGATGCCGACGCGAAGATGTCGAAGTCGAGTGGCGATTTCGTCCGTCTGCAGACCTTGCAGAGCCGGGGTGTCGATCCGCTCGCGTACCGTTACCTGTGCCTGACCGCCCATTATCGAAGCAAGCTGCGTTTCTCGTGGGCGTCGCTCGATGCGGCACACACCGCGCTGAACCGACTTCGGCATGTCTATGCCGGCTGGCCGGACGGCGGGCGTGTCGATGCGGATTTCGCTGCGCGATTCGACGCCGAAGTGAACGAGGATCTGAATCTGCCCAGGGCGCTCGCGGTGCTGTGGGATCTGGTCAGGAGCAATCTGCCGCCTGCGACCCTGAAAGCGACCGTGGACAGCTTCGACGCCGTGCTTGGCCTCGGTTTGCGCGAATGGAGGCCGGTTGCGTTCGATATTCCGGAACACGTCCGCGTGTTGCTCGATGATCGTGAGCGCGCGAGGGCGGACAAGGACTGGGCGCAAGCCGACCGGATCCGGGCCGCGTTGAGCGCCGAGGGCTGGAGAGTCGAGGACACGCCGGAAGGCCAGCGTCTGTTCTGCATCGCCGCGGGCTCGAACGATACGGGTGACTCGTCGCGGTGAAGCGCGCGGGCCGCCTGTATCGGACGATCCTTTAACCCAGCCACCGCCCGGCGGCCGCGACCAGCGCGGCCGCCGGAGTCGTCGGCACCCACGTCCACGGTCCGTTTTCCGCGCTTGGCATATCATCGCGATTTGGCCGCGCCCGCACCGTTGTCGCGCGCACGCACCGGCGTGTGCAGTCGCTCCCCGAACGGTACCGGTGCGCAGCGCCGACCGCCGAGACCTCGATGACCGACTCCGTGCCCGACCCCAGTCCTTTATCCCCGTTACCCGCCAACCTGTTCCGCCATGCCCCGTTCCAGCGCTTCTGGGGCACGCGCGTCATGTCTTCCCTGGCTTTCCAGATCCTGTCGGTTGCCATTGGCTGGTACGTCTACGCACTCACGCACAGCGCGTTCGCGCTCGGTCTCGTCGGCCTCGCGCAGTTCGTGCCGATGTTCGCGCTGACGCTCGTGGTCGGGCAGGTGGCCGACCGCTACGATCGCCGGCGCATCGCGACGATCTGCCAGGGCGTCGAGGCGCTGGCCGCCG
>NZ_CAJNKE010000306.1 GCF_905232215.1 Burkholderia sp. LMG 13014 | reverse complement strand
TACACCATGCGCCAAACGGCCCCGTTGCGGACCATAATGGCGGCTATACTTTACGGTCGTAAGGTTCGCCGTACGCACCAATCCGGTGCGGCGCCGGGCGAACACGGCTCTGCCACGCATTCCGCGGCATGACACACGAACGACAGGAATCCACGATGGAGAAGCAACCCGACTCGTCTCGCGATGCGCAGAATCGCGAACCGCACCTGCGCAGCGTGCGGCTGACGAGCGATTTCAGCCTGCCGAAGCTGTCGGCACTCGAGATCGGCAGCTATGCGTTCGCGATCGTCGCCATGTGGCTCGTGATCGAGCTCAAGCTGCTCGGCGGGCTGCTGGCCGGCCTGCTCGTCTACCAGCTGATCCACACGATCGCACCCGTCATCGAGCGTCACACCACGAGCATGCGCGCGCGCTGGGTCGCCGTCGTGCTGCTGGCGATCGTGATCGTCGGCGGTCTGACGGGCCTGACGATCGGCATCATCGAGCACTTCGAGCGCACGGTACCGAACCTGCAAAGCCTGCTCGACCAGCTGATGCAGATCGTCGAACAGACCCGCGCCCGCACCCCGGCCTGGATCGCGAACCTGCTGCCCGTCGACGTCGAGCAGATGAAGACCAAGGCGGCCGTGCTGATGCACTCGCACATGGACCAGCTCCAGCAAAGCGGCAAGAGCGTCGCGCGCGGCTTCGGCCACGTGCTGTTCGGCATGATCATCGGCGCGATGATCGCGATCGGCGTCGAACACGGCAAGGTGCGCCGGCCGCTGTCCACTGCACTCGTCACGCGCGTGTCGCGCTTCGCCGACGCATTCCGCCGGATCGTGTTCGCGCAGATCAAGATCTCGGCGATCAACGCGGTGTTCACGGGCATCTACCTGCTCGTCGCGCTGCCGATCTTCCACCAGCGGCTGCCGCTGTCGAAAACGCTCGTGCTCGTCACGTTCATCGTCGGCCTGCTGCCGGTGATCGGCAACCTGATCTCGAACACGCTGATCGTCGCCGTGTCGCTGTCGGTCAGCATGGGCACCGCGATCGCGTCGCTGGCGTTCCTCGTGATCATCCACAAGCTCGAATACTTCCTGAACGCGAAGATCATCGGCGGCCAGATCGAGTCGCGCGCGTGGGAGCTGCTGCTCGCGATGCTGATCATGGAAGCCGCGTTCGGGCTGCCGGGCGTGATCGCCGCGCCGATCTTCTATGCGTACCTGAAGCGCGAGCTGTACCTGCTGCGGTTGATCTGAAACAGCCCGCGCGTCAGACGCGATAAGAAAAACGCCGCGCCCCGTGAAGGGCGCGGCGTTTTTGTTTGTTGGGGCCGGCCAACCGGGGGCCGGCCATCTGCCGGCCGGCGCCCAGCGAATCAGCGGAACACGACCGTCTTCGTCCCGTTCAGCACGACCCGGTGCTCGACGTGCCACTTCACCGCGCGCGCAAGCGTCACGCATTCGACGTCGCGGCCGATCGCGGTCAGCTGGTCGGGCGTCATGCTGTGATCGACCCGTTCGACTTCCTGCTCGATGATCGGGCCTTCGTCGAGATCGGTCGTCACGTAGTGCGCGGTCGCGCCGATCAGCTTCACGCCGCGGTCGAACGCCTGGTAGTAAGGCTTCGCGCCCTTGAAGCTCGGCAGGAACGAATGGTGGATGTTGATCGCGCGCCCGGCGAGCTGCTGGCACATGTTCGGCGACAGGATCTGCATGTAACGCGCGAGCACGACCAGATCGGCCTGGTGCTCGTCGATCACTTCCAGCACGCGCGCTTCCTGTGCGGCCTTCGCAGCATCGGACGAGCCGCCGATCAGCGGGAAGTGATGGAACGGAATGTTGTAGCTCGCGGCGAGCTGGTAGAACTCCTTGTGGTTCGACACGATCGCCGGGATCTCGATCGGCAGCTGGCCGGTGCGATAGCGGAACAGCAGGTCGTTCAGGCAGTGGCCGATCTTCGACACCATGATCACGACGCGCGGCTTCACGGCCGCGTCATGCATTTCCCAGCGCATCGAGAACTGCTCGGCGAGCGGCGCGAATTCATTGCGGAGCGTGTCGAGCGCCGTCGCGGCATCCGCTCCGCCGCCGTCCTGCTCGAAGTGCACGCGCATGAAGAACTCGCTGGTGCGGCTGTCGCCGAACTGCGCCGAATCGAGGATGTTGTTGCTGCGCTCGAACAGGAAGCCCGAGACCGCATGGACGATGCCGTGCCGGTCGGGGCACGACAGTTTCAAGATAAAGCTGTGATCGGTCGGCATGACCGCTACTCCCTTCGTTTCCGGATTCGTCAAATTGCCCGTTCGCGCCGCCAGGCTGCGTGCGCGGCACGCGTCACGCGGCCGGTGCGAACAGTGCGTCGATGCCCGCTGCGTCGGCCGCCGGGATCCAGCGATGGCGCAGCAGCGTGTCGAGCGTCGCGAGGCTTGCGTCCATCGTCGCGCGGCCGGCGCGCAGCCAGCCGATCACCTCGGGCACACCGGCCAGCAGGTGCTCGGCCACTTCGCCGTCCTGGTTGCGCGGCGCGAAGTCGCGCGGCAGCGGCAGGTCGTACACGAAGATCAGTTCGGACTGCGTGCCTTCCGGCAGCGAGCACAGTACCTGCACCGCGCGGCCCGCGATCGCGCGCGCGGCCAGTTCGGCAGGGATGCCGGCTTCTTCCCAGCATTCCTTCGCGAGCGTCTCGTGAACGCCCAGACCCCAGCCGATCCCGCCGGCAACGACGTTGTCGAGCATGCCGGGGTCGGTCGCCTTGGTCTCGCTGCGGCGGCCGAGCCACATCTGCGGGACGGCCGCGGCGGACTGCTCGCCCGGCGCAACCGCATATTCTACGATGCCGTTCAGATGCACCGCATAAGTCTGCGTGCCGAAGAAGCGCGACGCGGCGCGCTCGATGTACGCGAGCGGCGGATCGTCGAAGCGGTTGCGGATCGCGTAGATCTCGTCGCGCCAGCCGGGAATCGCGCCTTCGGCCGCGAGCGCGCCGATCGCGCTCGCCATCGCCATGCTGCGTGCATCGACCGAGTCGTAGCGCGCCGACAGCACGACGCGCGCATCGGTCAGCTCGAACACGTCGGGCCAGCGGGCGAGCATCGCGACGTCCTGGCGGCGCACCCAGCCCACCGCTTGCCCGGCAATCTCGAAACGCAGGTGCGCGGCCGGATCGAAGCGGCGCGCGGCCGCAATGCACGGAAACGTCATCGTCTATCAGTCCTTCAGTGCCACGCGGATGCCGATCGCGATGAACGTCGCGCCGGCGATCCGGTCGAGCCACACGCCGGCCTTCGGGCGGCGCTTCAGCCACGCGCCGATCATGCCCGCGCCGACGCCGAACAGCGAAAAGATCGCGGCCGTCTGCAGCATGAACAGCGCGCCGAGTTCGAACATCTGCAGCGTCACGCTCTGCCCGCCGTGCGGATCGACGAACTGCGGCAGGAACACGACGAAGAACAGCGTGACCTTCGGGTTCATCAGGTTGCCGATCACGCTCTGCCGGAAGATCGTGCCGAGCGGCTGCGGCGGGCGCGCGTGCGCATTCGCGAGGCCCTGGCTGCGCAGCGCCTTGATGCCGATCCACACGAGGTACGCGGCGCCCGCGAGCTTCAGGATCTCGAACGCGACCGGCGACGAACGCAGCACGGCCGCGACGCCGAGCGCCGCGAGCGTCGTGTGGAACAGGATCCCGGCGGTGAAGCCGAGCGCGGCGACGAAGCCGGCCGCGCGGCCCTGCGAGATGCCGCGTGCGAGCACCTGCAGGTTGTCGGGACCCGGCGCGAACGTGATCGCGATCGACGTGGCGAGAAACAGCATGAAGTTGGGCATCGTGACCTCGCTGCTAACGTGAACTCAGGTGGATTCAGGCCAGCCGGCGTTCAGTGGCCGGCGAATTCGGTGACGGTATAAACCGGCAATCCCGCGTTGCGCAGCAGCGCCGAGCCGCCGAGATCGGGCAGGTCGATGATCGCCGCGCCTTCGACCACTTCCGCGCCGAGCCGCTGCAGCAGGTTGCGCCCCGCCATCATCGTGCCGCCGGTCGCGATCAGGTCGTCCATGATGATCACGCGGTCGCCGGGGCGGCACGCATCTTCATGAATCTCGACCGTCGCGCTGCCGTATTCGAGGTCGTACGATTCCGAGCGCGTCTTGTACGGCAGCTTGCCGACCTTGCGGATCGGCACGAAGCCGACGCTCAGTTCGTACGCGACGATCGGCGCGATGATGAAGCCGCGTGCGTCGAGGCCCGCGACATAGTCGAGCTTCGCATCGACATAGCGTTCGACGAACAGGTCGACGAGGATGCGCAGCGCCTTCGGGCTCTGCAGCAGCGTCGTAATGTCGCGGAACATCACGCCCGGCTGCGGCCAGTCCGGCACCGTGCGGATCTGGCTGTGGATGAAGGCGACCGGATCGAGCGGTGCGCCCGACGACGAATGCGGCATGAAACTCTCCGAAAAAAACGGTGCGCGAAGATCGGGCACCGTTTCGAGTAAATACGGGTCAGGTTATCAATCCGAGCACGGGCTCAGGCGGCTGCGGCCGGCGGATCGCGCCGATGGCGCGACAGCCGCTCCTCCGCGAGCGCGAGCGCCTCGGGCAGCCCGCGCAGCACGACGATGTCGCTCGCGCGCAGCTTGGTCTGCGGATCGGGTTCGACGCCGCGGATGCCGTGCCGGCGAATCGCCGTGACTTCCAACCCGAGCGCATACAGCCCCAGTTCTTCCAGCGAACGCCCGACCGCGTCCGCGCGCGCATCGACCGGCACCGATTGTAGCCGCACCTGCTCGTGGTCGTCGTCGTCCGCATCGTCCGCGCCGCGGAAATAGCCGCGCAGCAGGCTGTAGCGTTCGTCGCGCATTTCCTCGACGCGCCGCACGACCTTGCGCATCGGCACGCCGACCAGCACCAGCGTGTGCGACGCGAGCATCAGGCTGCCCTCGACGATCTCCGGAATCACCTCGGTCGCGCCCGCCGCGAGCAGCTTCTCGAGATCGGCATCGTCGACGGTACGCACGATCGCGGGCAGCGTCGGCTCGAGTTCGTGCACGTGATGCAGCACGCGCAGCGCGGACGGCGTGTTCGCATAGGTGATCGCCACCGCCGCCGCGCGGTGGATACCGGCCGCCAGCAGCGACTCGCGGCGCGCCGCGTCGCCGAACACGACCGATTCGCCGGCCGCCGCGGCCGCGCTCACGCGATCGGGGTCGAGGTCGAGCGCGACGTACGAAATGCCTTCCTGTTCGAGCATCCGCGCCAGGTTCTGGCCCGCGCGGCCGTAGCCGCAGATGATCACGTGGCCGCGCTGCTTCAGGCTTTGCGTCGCAATGCGCGTCATCTGCAGCGACTGCTGCATCCATTCGGTCGACGACAGCCGCATCACGATCCGGTCGGCGTTCTGGATCAGGAACGGCGCGGCGAGCATCGACAGCAGCATCGACGCGAGGATCGCCTGCAGCAGCGTCGAATCGACGAGATGGCGGTCGAGGATCAGGTTCAGCAGCACGAAGCCGAATTCGCCGGCCTGCGCGAGCCCGATACCGGTGCGCATCGCGACACCCGGCGTCGCGCCGAACAGCCGCGCGAGCCCCGCGATCATCGTCCCCTTGAACAGGATCTGCCCGACGAAGAAACCGAGCACGAGAAACGGGTGCTCCCAGATCACGCGCGGATCGAGCAGCATCCCGGTCGTCACGAAGAACAGGCCGAGCAGCACGTCGCGGAACGGCTTGATGTCCTCCTCCACCTGATGGCGGAACGGCGTCTCGGAGATCAGCATCCCCGCGATGAACGCGCCGAGCGCGAGCGACAGGCCGAAGCGGTCGGTGATGAACGCGGCGCCGAGCGTGACGAGCAGCAGGTTCAGCACGAACAGTTCCTGCGAGCGGCGCCGCGCGACGACGTTGAGCCAGCGCGTCATGAAGCGCTGGCCGATGACCAGCAGCAGCGTGAGCGCGATCACGATCTTGACGGCCGCGAAGCCGAGCGTGATCGCGAGGTCCTTCGACGACTCGGCGCCGAACGCGGCGATCACGATCAGCAGCGGCACCACCGCGAGATCCTGGAACAGCAGCACGCCGAAGATGTTGCGGCCGTGCTCGGTCTCGATCTCGAGCCGCTCGGCGAGCATCTTCGATACGATCGCCGTCGACGACATTGCAAGCGCGCCGCCGAGCGCGATACTGCCCTGCCACGTGATGTGTACCCAGTGCTCGAACAGCATGCCGAGCACGAGGGTCGCGACGACCTGCAGCAACCCGAGCCCGAACACGAGCCGCTGCATCGCCCTCAGCTTCGCCAGCGAGAACTCGAGGCCGATCGAAAACATCAGGAACACCACGCCGAATTCCGCGAGATGCTCGGCCCGTTCCAGATCCGCCGCGATGCCGAACGCATGCGGGCCGACCAGGATGCCGACGGTCAGGTAGCCGAGCATCGGCGGCAGGTTCAACGAGCGGAATACGACGACACCCACCACTGAGGCCAGCAGCAGCAGCAGGGTCATTTCGAGCGGGGAAATCACAGGCGAAGCGTCCTCGTTCGTCGGGGCCACGGCAATGCGGGCGCGGGTGGTGGCGGTGGTCGGGCGACCTCGGACGAGTCCGAAGGCCCGGCGCGGCGAACAAACGCCTTTGCTATACTCCGCGCATGATAGCGAAAATCAATGATGATCGGGCGCTCGCGCTCGCCCGCGACGTGCTCGACATCGAGGCGGACGCCGTGCGCGCGCTGCGCGACCAGCTCGACGGCGGCTTCGTCCAGGCCGTCGCGCTGCTGCTCGGCTGCCGCGGCCGCGTGGTGGTGTCCGGTATCGGCAAATCGGGGCATATCGCCCGCAAGATCGCGGCCACTCTGGCCAGCACCGGCACGCCGGCCTTCTTCGTCCACCCTGCCGAGGCCAGCCACGGCGACCTCGGGATGGTCACCTCCGACGACGTCTTCATCGGCATCTCCTATTCCGGCGAATCCGAAGAACTCGTCGCGATCCTGCCGCTCGTGAAGCGGATCGGCGCGAAGCTGATCGCGATCACGGGCCGCGCGGGGTCGAGCCTCGGCACGCTCGCCGACGTGAACCTGAACGCCGCGGTCTCGAAAGAGGCCTGCCCGATGA
>NZ_CAJNKE010000305.1 GCF_905232215.1 Burkholderia sp. LMG 13014 | reverse complement strand
TCTGCTCCCTGCGCCTCGTGATCCGCGACATCGCGCCGGCCGGCGACGGCCGGCATGACCTGACGATGCAGCCGTCCGGCGCCGCCGGCGACGAATTGCTGTGGCATGCGCTGCGCGATCGCGAGCCCTACCGCCGGATCCGGCACCCGCTCGCGCCCGTCGACACGTCCATTGCCACCGACAACGAACCGCACGCATCGGCCGGTGAAGCCGGGCCGCGCCCGTCGCGCAGCGCGGCCTTCCGGCTGCCGTGCCACAGCGACGCGCTGTTCTTTGCCGACTGGCTCGAATATCACTTCGACGAACTGCGCGCGCTATCGCAACAGCACGGGCCGCAACTGCAGCTCAACCAGCTCGAGCGACGGGTCGCCGACGACGAGGTCGGCGTGCGCTTCGTCTACGACATCGACGGGCACGCGACACGGCACGCGCTGACCGACTGCGCGCGCGAGGCATGTGCATGGATCGAGACGGAGATGCGCGACAAGTTCGCGTTGCCTGTCGCGCAGGAGCGGTTCAGCGCGTTCGCGGCGCACGCGCGGGCAGGCGCGATGTGAATGCGGCGCAACAAAAAGTTGTATCGATACAACTAGGGCTTGCCATGACTCGGGTTTTCCCTTAAATTTACGTCTGTCTCCTCCATGTCTCCAAACATGGATTCAGCCCGCTCAATGTAGCGGGCTTTTTCTTGCCTGCGCGAATTGCGGGGACACATCCCCTTCCGCCCCGCCTAACCCGCCGGGTGCACACCGACCGGTCGCAGCCAGTAGTGGCGCACCACGAATATCAGCGCGACTGCCCCGACCATTACCAGCAGCAGGTACAACCAGCCCTTTCTGGTTGTCGGCAGATCCGTCAGTGCACTCACATCGCCCGTCAAGGCCGTCAACGCAGCCAAGCCGAGTCCGAGCAGCACCATCGTCCCCTTGGCCACCCATCCAAAGGCAGCCTCCAGCACGCCCGCCCATCGCGACTGGCGATAGGGGCCGGCAACCGGCCGACGGAGATCGGGCTTACTCATTCGCGGCCTCTCGTCCGGGATCGGTGCATCCGCCCGTCGATCGACAGGCTGAGGTCAAAGCAGAACTTCGAAGGTTGTCCGGACAAGCACCCGCTGCCTCGGGGTGCGTGCATTTGCATTTGATCGCAAGCGTCATGTTTTTTCTTTCGCGAGACGAGGTTCGACGGTTCGACTCGTTTGGCCGGAACGCGCTCATATCGTTCAACACGGCGAGTATGCGCCGGGCGTGCTCCGTTCACCTCGCGCAATCCGGATCGGCCGGCTTATCATTGACCGGCCCGTCACTCACCCCCGAGGCCATCTTGCACGCCCATCTGCGTATTGCCCGCCCGGTCAGCAACCTCACCCGAACCGAGCGCATGTATCGCGAAGCCCTCGATTTGTCCGTTCTTGCACGCTTTGAAGATCACGACGGCTTTTCCGGCGTGATGCTCGGACGCGACGGCCTCGACTATCACTTCGAATTCACGCACTGCCCCGACCATCCGATCGCGCCGTCGCCGACACCCGAAGACCTGATCGTGTTCTACCTGCCCGATCGGCCGGAATGGGAAGCTGCCTGCGCGCGCGCCACCGCGCAAGGCTTCATGCCCGTCACGTCGTTCAATCCTTACTGGGACATATCCGGCCAGACCTTCGAGGATGCCGACGGTTACCGGATCGTGCTGCAGAACGGCACATGGCGCTGATACGCGAATACGCGTAAGCGGTTACGCGCCGGCCAGGCCGGCGGCGCGGGCGACATACACGACGTGCCGACGTAGCGCGTGCCCTTCCGGCAACGCTGGATGGTCGAAATCGCGCGCGGGCTGGCGCTGCATGCCTAGCCGCTGCATCACGTGCTGCGATCGTAGATTGGTGTCGGCCGTCCACGCGAAGATCTCGCTAAGCCCGATCCGGCCGAACCCGTCGGCCAGTGCGGCCGCCGCCGCTTCGGCGCCGTAGCCATGCCCCCACGCGTGGCGAACTTGCCGCCACATGATCTCGACGCATGGCGCCATCGGATGCGTTACGCGCACTTCGCGCGACAGACCGCACACGCCGATCAACATCGCGTCGGCCCGGCGCTCGACCGCCCACGGGCCGAAACCGTGTGCATCGAAATGTGCGTCGAAGCGCGCGATGACGTCGCTCGCCTCGTCTACGGACATCGGGCCGCGCGCGAGCCACGCGGTCACGTCCGGATCCGCATGCATCGCCGACAGCGCATCCGCATCCGCCGGCTGCCAGCGACGCAGCGTCAGACGCTCGGCTTCGATCTTCGACGGTGTGGACATGGAGGATACGGATCGTTCAGGCAGCGTAACGCAAGCGCCATCGCAAATCCGAAAGCGGAACGGACGAAGGGGAAATCGGGATCGTCGCTTCTGCCAGCGACGATCCAGGAAACCGGTGACGAGAAACGGGCGCCGGCGCGCCCGCGGCGATTACTCGTTTTCCTCGAAGTAATGCCCGAACTTCACCTGCTTCGTGCGGATATAACGCTCGTTTTCCTCGCGCACGGGCACCGCAAGCGCCACGCGCTCGCAGACGGGAATGCCGTGCTTCGCGAGCGTGTCGAACTTCGCCGGGTTGTTGCTCATCAGCCGCACCGACGTCACGCCGAGGATCCGGAGGATCGCGGCGGCCGAGTCGTATTCGCGGGCGTCGTCGGGCAGGCCGAGGTCGAGGTTCGCCTCGACGGTGTCGCGCCCCTGCTCCTGCAGTGCATAGGCGCGGATCTTGTTGCTCAGGCCGATCCCGCGCCCTTCATGACCGCGCAGATACAGCAGCACGCCGCGGTCTTCGGCCGCGATGTAGCGCAACGCGAGATCGAGCTGCTCGCCGCAGTCGCAGCGGTACGAGCCGAACACGTCGCCGGTCAGGCATTCGGAATGCAGCCGCGTCAACACGGACTGCTCGCCGGCGACGTCGCCCATCACGAGCGCGAGATGTTCGGCATCGCTGCCCGATACACGAAACGCGTATGACTTGAACGTACCGTAGCGCGTGGGCAGCGACGCGGTGGCGACGAGTGTCACGCACTCGTCGGCCTGGCCATTGCCCGGCGTGGGTGATTGGGGACGCGAAGACATCATGAATTCAATCGAAACGTTCAGGAATGTAGGAGTTGTGTGGATAGTGCGTGACGGGAGTTTACCGCTAATCTGGAATCGTCACGCGACTGCCGCCACCTGCGCGGCTATACTGGGCTCGTCGGGTGACACGCATCACGCCCCGCCTGCCCAGCATCGACCTGCACACGGAGAAAGCGAATGAGCACGACTGTCGCGCAGATTCTCAAGGCCAAGCCGGATTCGGGCCGCACCATCTACACCGTCACAAAGACCGATCTCGTCTACGACGCCATCAAGCTGATGGCGGAAAAGGGCATCGGTGCGCTGCTGGTCGTGGACGGCGACGACATCGCGGGCATCGTCACCGAGCGCGATTACGCGCGCAAGGTCGTGCTGCAGGATCGCTCGTCGAAAGCCACTCGCGTCGAGGAAATCATGACGGCAAAGGTGCGCTACGTCGAACCCTCGCAATCCACCGACGAGTGCATGGCGCTGATGACCGAGCACCGGATGCGCCACCTGCCCGTCCTCGACGGCGGCAAGCTGGTCGGCCTCATCTCGATCGGTGACCTCGTCAAGAGCGTGATCGCCGATCAGCAGTTCACGATCAGCCAGCTCGAACACTATATCCACGGCACGCCCGCGGTCACGTCCGCCTGACCCGCTCCAGCAAAAAAGGCCCAAACGCGCGAGCGTCTGGGCGGAAAGCCGCCGGAATGCGGCGACGGAGGTTCTGCTCCTGCGGGCGGGTGACGCGCGCAACTGGCGCGCGTCTCGTCGAATAAGCGGTGCGCTCGGGCAGACCCGGGGACAATCAGTTGCCGAAGTAGACCGAGTTCACGGGATTCGGTGCTTCACGCGTCATGCGACGGCCGGCTTGCCCGGCACCCGTCGCGACTGCGCCGTAGCCGCTCGTATCGGCACGCGCGAGCATCGGCTGATTCGGTTGAATGCGTTGTTCGGCGGCCTGGATGTTGTCCGGATACTGCGAATCGGTCGCCAGCGGCTTGTAGCCGTTCTGTTCGAGTTGCACGAGCTCGGCCTTGACCTGGTCTCGGGTCAGCCCCTGCTCGGACTGGGCAAACGATGCGATCGGGGCGGCAAGTACGGATGCGGCGATGGCTGCGTAGATGATCGACTTCATGATTTACCTCCGGAATATGTTCTCTTATGGCGTCGCCTCGGCAGGACTGTCTGAAGCGATTGAATTCAGTGTAGTTCTCGCCGCCCCAAGGGGAAACCCTTAGTTTGAACATACAGCGTTGCGATTTCGACAAAAATCACCGGCCCTTCCCGGGCGATATCGGCGCAACTTGCTTCATTTGCACAACAATCGCTGACGAAATGCCGACAGCCAGATCACATATCCCGAAGGTTGTGTTGTAGAATCGTAAGGTTATATTCGCCAGTCGATCTTCCATCCACCATGTACGCGCTCACGCCCCTTTCGGTTTCGCCGTCCGGCCCGGCCGGCGTGCGCGCGCGCGCCGGTTATCCGGCGCACCCCCTCGCTCGACGCACGGCCCAGGCGCCGCTCGCCCCTGCCCGGCGCCTGATCTGACGGCTCGGTCTCCTCCCGGAGCCAGGTCAGACAGGCTCCGGGCGATCCCCATAGGCACGCCCTGCCTGCCCCTGCCGATCATTTGGAGAACTGCCATGAAACAACGCCTTTACCAGCTGACCGAACTCGACGTCGCTCGCCTCGAGAAGCACGCCGAACACAACCCGCGGTTCCAGACGATGCTCGATACGCTGCTCGAGCGTGCCGACATCGTCCAGCCCGACGCCATCAAGGCGAACGTCGTCACGATGAACTCGCAGATCACGCTGCTCGACGAAGCGACCCAGGAACAAGCCACCTGGACGATTGTTTATCCGGATGCCGCCAATCTCGAGCACGGCCGCCTGAACGTCTTCTCGCCCGTCGGCATGGCACTGCTGGGCACCCAGCGTGGCCAGATGGTCAAGGTGATGCAGCCGAGCGGCGCCGAAAAGCTGATGAAGGTCGCCGCGATCGTGTTCCAGCCGGAAGCCAACGGCGAATACACGCGCTGACGCGACCTGCCGCCGGCACCGCGCCGCAACGGCACGCAACGAAAAAAGCGAGGCACAGGCCTCGCTTTTTTGCATCCGGACGATGCGAATCGTCGACAGCACTTTCCGCAGACGAAAAAAAGGCGCCCGAAGGCGCCTTTTTTGATGCTGCGTAGCGGGTTACCCCGCCGTCACGCTTAGAAGCGGTGACGCAGACCAACAGTTGCTGCGGTTTGGTTGATCGACGAGCTCGGCAGCGTGTTGATGTCGCCGTTGTAGATCGATGCGCCAACGCCGTTCTTCGCTGCACGTTGGTACACAGCTTGTGCGTAGACGTCCGTGCGCTTCGACAGTGCGTAGTCAGCTTGCAGACCGAACTGGTTCCAGTGCGTGCTGCCGTTGTTGATCTTCGCGTTCGTGTACGTGTAAGCAGCGCCCAGGCCGAGAGCCGGCGTCAGGTTGTACTTTGCGTTGACTTCGTAGTTGTCCGTGCGCACCGAACCCGTACCGACTGCATTGTTGTCCAGACGTGCTTGCGTCCATGCAGCGCCGACTTGTGCCGGGCCGAATGCGTAACCAGCAGCAGCACCGTACGTGCGGACGCGGCCTTGGCTAGCGATGCCACCGATTGCCGACGACGTTGCGCCGTTACCGTTCGAACCGTCACCCAGGTTTGCTTGCGAGTATGCAGCAGCAAGCTTCAGGCCTTGGAACTGGTATGCAGCGCCCGCGCTGTACGCACGGTTGTTGCCGAAGTTCGTGTTGTTCGAGAACGAGTACGTGCCGCCGAATTGCAGGCCAGCGTAGTTCGCGCTCGTGAACTTGACCGTGTTGTTCGATGCGACATCGCCGTTCGTGCTCAGACGGTCGAGGTTCAGCGGGTGCGCGAAGTACGTGCCGCCCCACGAACCCGTTGCCGTCAGCGGCGCCAGGTAGTCTTGCGTTGCGTCATACTGCTTACCCAGCGTGACCGTGCCGTACTGGCTCGACAGGCCGACGAAGGCTTGACGGTTGAACATGCCGCCGTTGTTGCCCAGCTTGCCGTTACCGATGCCGAAGCCGCTTTCCAACGTGAAGATTGCCTTCAGGCCGCCACCGAGGTCTTCCGAACCACGCAGACCGAAACGGCTTTGGTCGATACCCGAGCCCATCGACCACAGCGACTTGCCGTTCACCGGCTTGCCAGCTGCGTTAACGCCCGTTGCGACGTTGCTTTGGTAGGTGATGCCTGCGTCCAGCACGCCGTACAGCGTGACGCTGCTTTGCGCGTGAGCGACGGTAGCGAACGATGCTGCTGCTGCTGCAACGATCAGAGTCTTGTTCATTCGTGGAGCTCCCTTCTAAAAAGAGGCAGGTCTCGCGACCTTGTTCATAAACGGTCTGCAACCGCCCGGGAGCGCCATCGATCCTGCTGGCCGCGCCCGGATAGTTGCCCGTTTGGGAACCGTGAGTTTAGGGGTGTACCCTAGGGGAGCGATCCGCAAATAAAGAAATAAGCTTTTCCAGAACTAGAAATAATGAAAGTGGGGCCGCGTTATAAGTATTTGTTTTGACGTTTGTTTTTGACTTCTTGACGGGGCCTTTTTGGAGGCTTCCATCGCACCATTCTTTCATGTCATCGTCTTGACGGTTGCATAGAAACAACAAACAGATTCAGCACGACACCCCGGAATCGGCAAATTTTACCCAAATCAGTCTCGAATTTCAGGCGCCGGGCGCCTAAAACCCATCCGTCAGCCAGTAAACAGCGCGCGACGTGCGTGCAATGGGCACCGTCCACCCATCAGTTGCTGAAACAGAAAGGCCAGCCCCGGCCCGCCAGCGGTTCGCCCGCCCGCCGTGACACACCGTAACAGCCTTAACCGCTCGCGTAACCCGGCCGGCCGACCGGCAGGCTAATGTAAGGCAGCCTCGTATACAGACTAGGACACGCCATGAATCGACGCTCGTTGTTACGCGCCATCGGATTGACCGCCGCCTTCGTCGGCACCGGCGGCTGGCTCCGCGCCGCCTCGGCCCAGC
>NZ_CAJNKE010000304.1 GCF_905232215.1 Burkholderia sp. LMG 13014 | reverse complement strand
AGCGCGCCGACGCGATCGCGCAGCTGATGACGCAGGAACAAGGCAAGCCGCTCACCGAAGCGCGCGTCGAAGTGTTGTCGGCGGCGGACATCATCGAATGGTTTGCGGACGAAGGCCGCCGCGTGTACGGCCGGATCGTGCCGCCGCGCAACCTCGCCGCGCAGCAGACGGTCGTGAAAGAGCCGGTCGGCCCGGTCGCCGCCTTCACGCCGTGGAATTTCCCGGTCAACCAGGTCGTGCGCAAGCTGAGCGCCGCACTGGCAACCGGCTGCTCGTTCCTCGTGAAGGCACCGGAAGAAACCCCGGCATCGCCGGCCGCGCTGCTGCGCGCCTTCGTCGACGCGGGCGTGCCGGCTGGCGTGATCGGCCTCGTGTATGGCGATCCGGCGGAAATCTCGTCGTACCTGATCCCGCACCCGGTGATCCGCAAGGTCACGTTCACGGGTTCGACGCCGGTCGGCAAGCAGCTCGCCGCAATGGCGGGCCTGCACATGAAGCGCGCGACGATGGAACTGGGCGGCCACGCACCGGTGATCGTCGCCGAGGACGCCGACGTCGCGCTCGCAGTGAAGGCCGCCGGCGGCGCGAAGTTCCGCAACGCGGGCCAGGTCTGCATTTCGCCGACGCGCTTTCTCGTGCACAACAGCATCCGCGACGAATTCACGCGCGCGCTGGTCAAGCATGCGGAAGGGCTGAAGGTCGGCAACGGCCTCGAGGAAGGCACGACGCTCGGCGCGCTCGCGAACCCGCGCCGGCTCACCGCGATGGCGTCGGTCGTCGACAACGCGCGCAAGGTCGGCGCGAGCATCGAAACCGGCGGCGAGCGGATCGGCTCGGACGGCAACTTCTTCGCACCGACCGTGATCGCGAACGTGCCGCTCGAAGCGGACGTGTTCAACAACGAGCCGTTCGGCCCGGTCGCGGCGATCCGCGGCTTCGACAAGCTCGAGGATGCGATCGCGGAAGCGAACCGCCTGCCGTTCGGTCTCGCCGGCTACGCGTTCACGCGCGCGTTCGCGAACGTGCACCTGCTCACGCAGCGCCTCGAAGTCGGGATGCTGTGGATCAACCAGCCGGCAACGCCGTGGCCGGAAATGCCGTTCGGCGGCGTGAAGGACTCGGGCTACGGGTCCGAAGGCGGGCCGGAAGCGCTCGAGCCGTACCTCGTCACGAAGTCGGTGACGGTGATGGCCGTCTGACGGCCGTCGATCGATCGCGTGCGCGGCGCCGTTGGCGTGGCGCGCGCGGTCGGCGCGGGCCGGGCGGTACGCCCGGTCTCTCGCCAGCTTTTCCCGCCAGCCGTGCATTCGCACGGCAACCTGCCCGGCATTTCAATCTGCGTGCCACTGCGGATGGATTGTTTCAATTCCATCATCGGCAACGCCACACCCCTTGGTGCATCGATGCCGGCACCCGATGCCTGCTTGAACGGCACATGATCCGCTCGACACCGCTCAGCTCACGTCGTCAGCCATCTGGCAAGTACGGACAGCACCTCGTACCCGCGCGCCACACTTTTTGGTATAGGTTATTCAGAACAAACCATAACAACCGGTGCGTCAGCGTCGGCCCAACCTGAGAGGAAACGGATGCATCCGCGGTCGGCAGCGCCGTACTACGTTGTGCTGGCAGGGACCTTGATAGCGTGCGCGCTGATGGGGCTCTGCGTGTTGCAGTTGTTTCAGAGCCGTCACGACGCGCTCGATCGCGCACGCAATACGTCGCGGAATCTGGCGCTCGTCGCCGAGCGCGACATCGAACGCAATATCGAGCTGTACGGCCTGTCGCTGGAAGCGGTGATCCAGGGCCTGCAGCGGCCGGACGTCATGGCGGCGTCGCCGGCGTTGCGGCGCGGCGTCCTGTTCGATCACGCGATGACGGCGAAATTTCTCGGCTCGATGCTCGTGCTGGATTCGGCCGGCAACATCATCCTGGATTCGGCGAACGACGTGCCCCGACAGGGCAATTTCGGCGACCGCAAATACTTTACGGTTCACCGCGACAATCCGAACGCCGGGCTTTACATCAGCGATCCGTTTGCATCCCGCCTGCGCGGCGGCTCGCTCAGCGTGGCGCTGACGCGCCGCGTGTCCAATCCGGACGGCTCGTTTGCCGGCATTGCGCTGATCGCCGTCAATGTCGAGTATTTCCACACGCTGTTCGCCGGCCTCGCGCTCGGCTCGCACGGCGCGATTTCGCTGGTCGGCACCGACGGCGTCATGTTTATGCGCCAGCCGTACGACGTGCACACCATCGGACGCGACATCAGCCAGGCGGCGACGTTTCGTCATTTCCTGACGGCGCCGGAAGGCTCGTTCCTCGACACCTCGACGATCGACCACGTGCGCCGCCTGTACTACTTCAAGACGCTGCCGCACCTGCCGCTGATCATCATGGTCGCCGAGGCGGAGCAGGACATCTATGCCGCATGGCAGCGCCGGGCGATCACGATCGGCGCGCTGGTGGCGACCTTCGGCGCGGCGTTCATCGTGCTGTCCTTCCTGCTGGGCACCCAGCTGCGGCGCAGGATGCGGGCCGAATCCGAGCTGGTGATGCTCGCGCGTACCGACGGCCTCACCGGGCTCAACAATCGCCGCTCGTTCGGGGAGGTGCTGGACCTCGAATGGCGCCGCGCACGCCGGGCCCGTTCGGTGTTTTCGCTGCTGTTCGTCGACGTCGACCGTTTCAAGGCCTACAACGACACGTATGGCCACCAGGCCGGCGACGATGCGCTGGCCGCGGTTGCGCGGTGCATCGGCGACAACATCCGGCGTCCCGCGGACACCGCGGCCCGCTACGGCGGCGAGGAATTCGTCGTGATCCTCCCCGATACGCCGGCCACGGGTGCGACGGAGATCGCCGAGCGGATTCGGGCGGCCATCGACGGGCTCGCGATCGAACATGCGGAAAGCGAATTCGGGCGCGTCACCGCGAGCATCGGCGTGGCAAGCTGGGCGCCCGGGCAGGAAGGGGAGGTCGAGTCGGTGATCAAGGCGGCCGACGAGGCGCTGTACCACGCGAAGGAAACGGGGCGAAACAAGGTCGCCTCGCATGAAGCGGACAGCTGACACCACCGCCGGCACGCATCGCCCGTGGCCGATCGCGGGCGTGCCGTTTGACGTTCAATGCCGGCCGCTGCCGCGATAGCTTTCCACTTCCGCGTCATACGCCGCCAGGAACGCCTTGCCGAACACCGACGCGAAATCGTCCTCGATCGCGAACACCGTGTCGCGATGGGTCGCCGCGTAGCGATCCCACATCCTCGCCTTGTACAGCGCAGGCACGCGCTTCTCGTACCAGCGCATCGCGTCGTCCCGCTCGCGCAGCCGTTGCGGCGAAAAGCGCGTCAGCAGGTCCATCAACGCGGCACGCATGCCGGCGACCATGCCGATCTGGTGCGCATGCAGATCCTGGAACGCATCGCTGACCGCGCTTTGCGGCGACATGAAACCCGGCAGCGGCAGCCCGAACATCTGCCGCAGCACGGCGCCGCCGTCCGGCAGCAGCTTCAGCGGGTTGTTCTCGCGGTCGAGCAGCATCGTCATGTGCGCCTTCACCTCGCGCTTCAGGATACTGCGCGACGACAGCAGCTCGACCGTGCCGTTCGCGAACAGCGCCAGCAACTGGCCCGCGATGTACAGCTGTTCGGCCGACCACTGATGCGATTCGGCGGCCGTATCGAGCCCGGCGCCCTCGAAGAACGCGCTCAGCAGTTCATCGGGTGTCGGTGCGCGCGTGGCATGCGGCGCGGGTTCGTCGGCCGGCTGCGTATCGGCGGTGCGCGCGGCGGCCGGCTGCACGCGCACGTGTTGCGTCCACTCGGGCGCATGGTCGGCCTGTGTCGTGGACGACGCTTCGCGATCCGCGTTGCCCCGATCGACTTGCGCCGCCGTGCCCGTTGCGCCGATATCGCCCGACGACTGCGCAAACAGGTCGAGCGGATCGATCGACAACTGGTTCAGGTCGCGCTGCGACGGCGCGGGCGGTATGGCCTGTGCCGCACGGTTCGCCGGCTGGGCTGCGTCCGCACGCGCGGGGCCACCAGGCCGTGTACCGGCGTCCGCCACCTTGCCGCGCGGCGCGAGACGATCCTGGAGCAGCCCCCACAGCCGGTTGCCGGCACCTTTCGTATCGATCCGCGAAGGTGATGCTTGCGCGGGCGCCGCTGAAGCTCGCGGCTGCGCCGGCGTATCGACGGGCCTACCGGTATCGGGCGCCATGTCGATGACCGGTGCCGCGTCGCCATCGCCGCCATCGTCACGTTCGGCGCGCAGCACGTACGGCCCGATGCGGATGATGTCGCCGGTGTTGAGCGGGCGCTCCTGCGCATAGCCGACCGGCTCGCGGTTCACCTCGATCGTCGAGACGCTGCTCAGGTTCTTCAGCAGGCAGGCGTCGTCGCCGACCTGCAGCAGCGCCTGCAGCCGCGAGATCTGCCGCGTGTCGTCGCGCAACACCAGATGGTTGTCGCTGGCCCGGCCGATGGTGCCGCCCGGCGGATGAAACACGACGGCGTCGTAGGAGTCGTTTTCGACCGGCTCGCCGGCATGTTCGATCACGATCAGTTGCATGTCATACGTCGCTCGGTGAAGCGCTCGCGTGGAAGCCGGTTCGTTCAGGATGACGACGCATGCCTGCGGCGCGCGAATTCGAACGCGGGCCCCCAGATCGGATGCCCCTTCTCGGCAGGGGACAAGTCGAAGCGCGGGTTGAGGTCGAGAATCTTCGAGAACTCGGCGCGGCACGGCGTGATGCGGTTCGTCACGCAATAGCTGAACGCGAGGAGCTTGTGCGCGGCCACCTGCGTGTCGGTGTCGGCGCCGTCGATCTCCTTCGCGTGGCTCAGCAGCGCGATCGTGCGCCCGTAGTCGCCGCTGTCGTACGCGGCGCGCGCGCTATCGATCGTCGCGCGTGCAGCCGACTGTGTCGGGGATGTACTGCACCCGCCGGCCCCCAGCAACAATGCGCCGAGGAAAAGAACTAGCGATGAACGACCTTTCATTATTGAAATTAAAGATTGGCGTAATTGGAAGGTGGCACACAAGCGCTGTTGGATTCTAGTGCCAATCATCGGCATCGAACCGGCTGTTACGTTTTGTTTCATTTGGCCAATCCATTTGCACTTGAATGCCGAATCGACTACGAATTTCAGTGCTTGTGAAACCGGAAAAACGGCCTATAGTTCGCTGTGTTTTTCGGATTCGTCAGTTGTTTGGTCAGCGCACGTCAATGCTCGAAAAAACGGCCCGTCCGTTCGTGCGAAACGAATAGCCTGGCACACCCTCCGCGTCGCGAGCGCCCCTTGCCCGGCGGCCGGTCGGCTTGCGCCTCCGAGCCATCCGACAGGTGTCCACGCCATAGAACCGGGCCACCCAGGCGCACCGGTCGGATTAACCTTTTCCATTAATTTACCAATCTATATTCAATTGTCCATCATCTCGCCAAATCAACTTTCAAAAACCCTGAATGATACGACCCGGCTTTTTACAAGAATAATTTGCCGACACGAATTGCAATGGATGGATATGCTGGTTACACAATTACCGATCGATTAATTGTCCATTTTTCAATCAGATCATCCGGTTTCGCAGTCGAAAACCGGCGCGTGCCTATTGGGTGGCGAGGGTGGAATATGCAATCGCGGTCGAGCAGTTTCATCGTATGGGGATGCGTGATGCTGTTGCCGGGATGCGGCGCGACGGAGCACGCCGCGGCGGTGCCGTATGCGATCACGGTTGACGTTGCCCCCGACGTCAACCCTGACATGAACCGCAAGCCTTCGCCGATCGTGCTGAAGGTGTTCCAACTCCGCGCGGCGGCGTCGTTCGACAGCGCGGATTTCTTCTCGCTGCAGGACAAGCCCGAGAACGTGCTCGGCGCGGACCTGCTCGGCACCGACCGCGTGATCCTGCGGCCGGGCGAATCGCGCACGCTGCACTACCGCGGCAACGTCGAGGCCGGTGCGATCGGCGTGGTCGCCGAATACCGGATGCTCGAAAAGAACCGCTGGCGGCTGACGGTGCCGCTGCCGCGCGCGAAGCAGCTCAATCTCTACAAGTTCTGGCAGACGTCGCCGGGCGAGATGAAGCTGTCGATCGCCGTCCGCAATGGCGGCATCGCGCTGAACGATGCGAAGGGGCGCCCATGACAGAACCGACGATGTCCGCGACGCCAGTCGCGGCGCTCCGCCAGCGGGTGGTGTGGACCGAGGGGATGTTCCTGCGGCCGCAGCATTTCCAGCAGCTCGAACGGCACTGGGAACGCTACGTCGCGCTGCGCTGCCTGCCGCTGCAGGGCTTCTACTGGGGCTTCGACACGCTGGAGCTCGATCGCGAGCAACTGGCGCTCGGCAAGGTCGCGCTCCGCACCGCGTCGGGCGTGATGCGCGACGGCACGCCGTTCGACTTGTCCCATCCGGACGATCTCCCCGAACCGCTCGACGTGCCGGCCAATGCGAAGGACCAGCTCGTCGTGCTCGCGCTGCCGCTGTGGCGCGGCGGCGGCGAGGAAGTGTCGTTCGGTGCAGGTACAGGTGCGGGCGGCGGCAATGCCGCAAACGGCGCGAACAGCGCGAACAGCGCGAATGGCAGTGCCGATGTCGCGCGCTACATCGTGCGCGAATACGAAGTGGCCGACGCGAACGCGGTCGCTCTCGGCCCCGCGCTACTGCAGACGGGCCGCCTGAATGTGCGGCTGATGCTCGCAGCCGAGCTGACCGGCGACTGGCACGCGCTCGGCGTCGCGCGGATCGTCGAGCGGCGCACCGATGCGCGGCTGCTCGTCGATGACGGCTACATTCCGCCGCGCCTCGTCGCGCAGCACGACGCCGTGCTGCTGGCCCATGCGCGCGAGCTGCACGGGCTGCTCACGCAACGCAGCGAAGCGCTCGCGGAACGGCTGTCGGAACCCGGGCGCGGCGGCGTGTCGGAAGTCGCGGATTTCCTGCTGCTGCAGCTCGTGAACCGCTATCTCGCGCTGACCTGGCATGCACAGCAGCACGTGTCGACGCATCCGGAGGCGCTGTTCTGCGACTGGCTGAAGCTCGCGTGCGACCTGAGCACGTTCACGGCGGCCGGCCGGCGTCCGCAGTCGCTCGCGGTCTATGTACACGACGACCTGCGCACGAGCTTCGCGGAACTGATGACCGAGCTGCGCCGGTCGCTGTCGACGGTGCTCGAGCAAAACGCGA
>NZ_CAJNKE010000303.1 GCF_905232215.1 Burkholderia sp. LMG 13014 | reverse complement strand
GGCACTGCGCGCGAGGCGGGCCGCCGCACGTCGAGCGACGCAGCCGATCCGTCAATCATGTTCGCTATCCTCATCAAATCTCCGGTGCGTCGTTGAACGCTGCAGCGGTGCCTGGCACGCCCTTCGCCTGCCGGCTGCGCGCAAGTTCGTCGCGCAACACCTGCGTGGTCTCCGCATGCTCGACCGGCGGCTGCGCCGGCGTCAGCGCGGGCAGGATGTAGTCGCCGACCATCTTGCGATACAGGTTCAGATAGGTCGCATCGCGCAGCCCGCCGTCGGTCGGCAGCAGGCTCGTCATCACGACGACCGCGCGCTGCGCGGGCAGCACCGTGATGAATTGCCCCTTGAAGCCCATCGCCCCGAACTCGGGTGTGCCGTGCTCGACCACATGGTGAATCCAGCAGTAGTAGCCGTAATCGTCCGCGGCCGGCGACGGCGTGGTCATCTGCCGAACCCAATCGGCCGGCACGACCTGCCTGCCGTTCCACCGGCCCTGATCGAGCAGCAGCATGCCGAGCTTCGCCATGTCGACGGCACGCAGCCGCAACCCCCAGCCGCCGGCCACCGCGCCCGTGCCATCGGCACCGCTCCAGCGGTAATGCGCGAAGCCGAGCGGCTCGAACAGCCGCTTGCGCGCGAACTCGTCCTCGCGCTCGCGCGCGGCGATCGACACGGCCGTGCCGACCAGCACGGGGTTCACGTCGATATAGTCGAACTGCTTGCCGGGCGGCTGCGCTGCGCGGCTTGTCACCGCGACGCGCAACCGGTCGGGCGCGTCGTAGTACAGCGGATCGGTGCCTTCGCGCGTCGTGTAGCGCAGCCCGCTCGACATCGACATCAGGTGCCTCAGCTCGATGTCCTGCTTGTCCGCGAGTTCGGCCGCGAGATCGGGCCGTGCGGCCGCGATCAGCGGCGCGACCTTCGTCGACGGGCCGAGCTTGCCCTCGCCGTCGAGGATGCCGGCGAGCAGCGCGGTAACCGTCTTCGTCACCGAATACAGCTCGTAGTTGTTGTCGCGCGTGAGGCCATCGCTGTAGCGCTCGAACACGATCCTGCCGTCCTTCACGACGACGAGGCTGCGCACGTCCATCCGGTCGCGCCGCAGCCATTCGGACAGCCGCACGAGCGGCGCCGAATCCACGCCGACCGATTCGGGCACGACGCTCGGCATGTCCTGCGGCGCATCGCCGGCGGCCAGCGCCGGGCCGCCGCACGACCCGGCGACGACGGTCGCCGCCACGAGGCGCCGCATTGCGTGGGAAACGCTCATGTCCGCTCCTTCACATTCGTTTGATACGGATGACGCCCGCGGGTCACGCGGGCCCTCCTCGTTCCGTCGCATCGAACCTCAATCCAGGCACGGCTTGCCGGCCGGCAGGAATTGCCCGCGCCCCGGCTCGGCGGCGAGCAGCCGGCCGTCTTCGACGAGCAGCTCGCCGCGCGACAGGCAATGACGTGGCCAGCCCGTCACCTCGATCCCTTCGTACGGCGTGTAGTCGACCGCGTGATGCAGCGACGCATTCGCGATCCGCACGCGCTTGTCCGGATCCCACACGACGATGTCCGCGTCGGCGCCGATCGCGATCGTCCCCTTGCGCGGATACAGCCCGTACAGCTTCGCGGGCCGCAGCGACGTCAGCTCGACGAACTCGTGCAGCGACAGCCGCCCTTCGCGCACGCCGTTGAACAGCAGCGGCAGCCGCGTCTCGAGCCCCGGGATACCGTTCGGGATATGGTCGAACGATACCGCGTGCCCGCCCGGATGCTTGCCGCATGGATCGTCGTAGTTGAACGGCGCGTGATCGGACGAGAACACCGAGAACACGCCCTGCTTCAGCGCCTTCCACACGGCCTGCTGGTTCGCCGGATCGCGCGGCGGCGGGCTGCACACGCACTTCGCGCCTTCGTAACCGTCGTGGCCATCGTGACCGAGATCGGCGGCGGTCAGATACAGGTATTGCGGGCAGGTTTCGGCGAGGATCGGCAGCCCGCGCGACTGCCCCCAGCGGATCTGCTCGATCGCCTCCGCACCCGACACGTGCACGATCAGGATCGGCACGTCGACGAGTTCCGCGAACGCGATCGCGCGATGGGTCGCCTCGCGCTCGACCACGGCCGGCCGTGCATGCGCATGGAAATGCGGCGCGACGTGGCCGTCGCCGAGCAGCCGCTCGGTCAGCCAGCCGATGCAGTCGGAATTCTCCGCATGCACCATCACCAGCGCGCCGTGCTCGCGCGCGACCGACAGCACGTCGAGCATCTGCCGGTCGTTCAGCTTCAGGTCGTCGTAGGTCATGTACACCTTGAACGACGTATAGCCGTTCGCGATCAGCCGCGGCAGCTCTTCCGCCAGCACGTGCGGCGTCGGATCGGCGACGATCAGGTGGAAACCGTAGTCGACCAGCGCGCGCCCTTCCGCACGCCGGTGATAGTCGTCGACGGCCGCCTGCAGCGACTGGCCCTTCGCCTGCGCGGCGAACGGGATCACGGTGGTCGTGCCGCCGCACAGCGCCGAGCGCGTGCCGGACAGGAAATCGTCGGCCATCCGCAGCCCGTCGGGCATCGGCTGGTCGAGGTGACAGTGCGCATCGACGCCGCCCGGCATCACGAGCATCCCGCTCGCATCGAGCTCGCGCGGCGCGCGCGGCAGCCCGTGACCGAGCATGGCCACGCGCCCCGCGCGGATGCCGATGTCGCACGAGAACCGGTCCGCCGCCGTCACGACGTCCGCGTGACGGATCACGAAATCGAGATCGTTCGACATGGCGCGCGCCTCAGATCACGTCGCTGAAGAGCCGCCCCCAGCCCTTCACCTGCCGCGTGTCGTAATCGGCGAGCTGCAACGATTTCCACACGACGGTCGAGATCGTGTCGTAGATCGGGATGCCCGTCTCCTCCTCGAGCGCCGGCACGAGATGCGCGGCGTTCAGGTTCGTGCAGAAGATCGAGATCGCGCGCGGGCCGGCCTTCGCGACTTCGCGCACCATATCGCCGATCGTGTCGCCCGCCACTTCTGAGAACGAGAAATTGACCTTCAGGTTCAGGTGGCGCTCGGCGATGCAGTTCAGGCCCGAGCGGCGGTAGTTGTCGACGATCTTCGTCTGCACGTCGTCGAGATACGGCGTGACGAGGCCGAACTCGTGCGCGTTCGTCTTCTTCAGGATCTCGTTGAGCGCGAGCACCGACGTGGTGGCCGGAATGCCCGTCGCCGCCGTGATGCGCTCGCACAACCGCTCGTCGGCCTCGAAGCCGAGCCAGCCCGACGACGTGCCGTTCCACGCGATCACGTCGACCTTCGCGTCGGCGAGCAGCATCGCGGCCTGGATGATCTTGTCGTCATCGAACTGGCCGAGCGCCTGGCCCGTCAGCGAGATCTCGGTGACCGGGAAGCGCGCGAAGTGCGCGGACACGCCCGGCAAGCCGGCGACCATCGCACTCGTCAGCGGTTCGAGCGAGGTGTTGGAAGACGGCGTGAGCATGCCGAGCAGCGTACGTTTTTTCATGATGGGTTTCTCTCTACCAGTGAAAAGGGTCGGTCAGACCGGGAGCTTGTTTTCGTAGTCGATTGCGCTGGAGCACAGGAGCAGGCCGACGCCCGCCGCCGCGAACACCATCAGCGCAAGGAAATAGGAGCCGGTGAACTGCACGATCGCGCCGACGACGATCGGCACGGTGACGCCGCCGATGTTGCCGCCGAGGTTCATCAGGCCGCCGAGGAAGCCGATCTTGTTGCGCGTGCCGAGCGACGACGGGATGCACCAGTACAGCCCGCACCAGCGCAGGAAGAACAACGTCGACGACAGCAGCGCGACGCACACGATCGGGTCCTTCACGTACGCGACGGAGAAGATCGACACGGTGGCGATCACCGCGGCGATGCCGAACAGCGTGCGCATCACGACGTTCGGACGGCCGCCTGCGGCCTTCCACTTGTCGGCGATCCAGCCGCCGAGCAGTTCGCCGACGAAGCCGCTGAAAAAGATGATGAAGGTCGAGCCGCCCATCTGCTTGATGTCGAAGCCGTGCACCTTGTGCAGGTAGTTCGGCATCCACGTGAGCAGCCCGTAGAACACGCTGTTGAAGCACATCCAGCCGAAGAACATGCACCACACCGAGCGGTACTTGAAGAAGTCGCGCGAACGGCCCGACGCGCCGGCCGGCTCGGCCGCGAGATCGCTCGCATGCGACGCCTCGATGTAGTCGGCTTCGAGGTCGTTGACGCCCGGATGCTCGCGCGGCGTGTTGCGGATGTAGTGCCACGCGACCACGCCGGCCAGCACCGTGCCGACGCCGGCCACCGCGAACGCGAGCCGCCACGAGCCGAGCAGCGCGATCAGCCCGGCGATCAGCACCGCACCCAGCGCCGCGCCGAGCGGTGCGCCGCCGTCGAGCAGCGTGGCGCCGCGGCCTCGCTCGGTTTGCGTCATCCAGATCGCGTTGAGCTTGCCGCCGGCCGGATAGATCGGCGCTTCGGCCGCGCCGAGGCCAAGGCGCGTGAGCAGCAGCGACGGCGCGTTCGTGCACAGCGCGGCGATTGCCTGGAAAAAACCCCAGAACACCGTGGCCGTCGCGATCACGATGCGCGGCTTGAAGCGGTCGGCGAGCATCCCGCCCGGGATCTGCATCACCGCATAGGTCCAGAAGAACGAACTGAGGATCAGACCCTCCATCGCGGGCCCGATGTTGAACTCCTGCGAGATGTAAGGCATGGCGACGGACAGCGACGCGCGATCGACGTAGTTGATCGCGATCAGGCTCAGCATGACGACGAATATCTTCCAGCGGACGGCGGACTTGCCGACCGTCAAGGCGGCGACACCGGAGGTTGAAGACATGGACGGACTCCAGGATTGAACGAGGATGGTCGGGACGTCGCGCAACGTGGAGCCGAGTATAGGATTAGAAATTTATAATTACACATGGTGTAAACGATTGGTTTTATTGGAATTATGTTTACGTTATCGGCGAGATTGGCCTGCACCGGGATCGTGATAAGCTTGCACCACCATGAGCCAGACACCCCGCAATCCCCTGCTTCTGCGCACCCGCGGCATGGCCGCGGAGATCGCCGCGCGCCTGCGCGTGATGATCGACGAGGGCGAGCTGCCGCCCGGCGCAAGAATCGACGAGAAGGAGCTCAGCCTCGCATTCGACGTGTCGAAGACGCCGCTGCGCGAAGCGCTGAAGGTGCTCGTCGCGGAAGGGGCCGTCACGCACCGCCAGTACATCGGCTACCGCGTCGCGTCGATCGACCTCGACGACCTGATCTCGACCTTCGAGCTACTGCACGGCCTCGAAGCGATGGCAGGCGAACTGTTGCGCCGGCGGATCAGCGCGGCAACGCTCGCCGCGCTGCAGGCGAAGCACCGGCGAATGATCGAATGCCACGAGGCCGGCAAGCGCGTCGAGTATTTCCGGCTGAACCAGCAGATTCATCAGATGATCGTCGACGCGGCCGGCAACCCCGTGCTGTCGGGCATCTACGCGTCGCTGATGTCGAAGGTGCATCGCGCGCGCGGCGCGGCGAACGCGGATACCTTGCGCTGGGCCGAGTCGCTGCACGAGCACGAAGCCATCATGGCCGCGCTCGCCGATCCCGACCACGCGGTGCTGCCGCAGATCCTGCGCAGCCATTCGGAGAACACCGCGCGCGAAGTGCTCGCCATCCTCGACCGGACGACTGGCACAGCCGACACGCAGGGCAAGCGCGCGGCCGAAGCATGACGGCCTCGCCACGCGGGCGCGTGGCGGCCTGACATACCGTGCATTACGCGGCGCGCAACGCCCGCCGCGCCACTTCCGCAAAATACCGCGCCCCCACCGGCAGGATCTCGTCGTTGAAGTCGTAGCCCGCGTTGTGCAGCGGCACGCCGCCGCGATCAGCCGCCTCACCGTTGCCGATGAACACGAAGTTGCCGGGCACGGCCTGCAGGAACGCGCCGAAATCCTCCGAGATCATCATCGGCTGCACGTCGGCGTTCACCGACTCCGCGCCCGCGACCTGCGCCGCGGCCTGCACGGCCGTGTCGACCCATTCCGGCGAATTCACCGTCGGCGCGAACTCGTGCGTGTACTCGAACGTGCAGGTCGCGCCGTACGTGCGGCAGATCCCTTCGCTGATCTCGCGCATCCGCGTGGCCAGCAGCGCCTGCACGTCGCGCGAATAGCTGCGCGTGTCGCCCTTGATCGTCACCGTCGACGGCAGCACGTTGCGCAGCCCGTCGGTGATGAACTCCGTGCACGAGATCACGGCCTGCTGGCCCGGATCGAGATTGCGCGACACGATCGTCTGCAGCGCGAGCACGACCTGCGCACCGATCACGATCGGATCGATACCCATGTGCGGACGCGCCGCGTGCGTGCCGCGCCCGTCGATCCGGATCACGAAGTTGTCCTCGCTCGCCATGATGCCGCCCGCGCGCGTCGAGAACGTGCCCGCGCGCATCCCCGGCATGTTGTGCGCACCGAAGATCGCGTCGACCGGAAAGCGCTCGAACAGCCCGTCGGCCATCATCGCCTTCGCGCCGCGGCCATGCTCCTCGGCCGGCTGGAAAATGAAGCGCACCGTGCCGTCGAAATCCTTGCGCTCGGCCAGCAACTGCGCGGCGCCGAGCACCATCGACATGTGGCCGTCGTGCCCGCACGCGTGCATCTTGCCGGGCATGCACGATGCGTATTCGCGGCCCGGCGCGTGCTCGGCGATATTCAGCGCGTCCATGTCCGCGCGGATGCCGATCGCGCGCTTGCCGGTGCCGGCCGTCAGGTTCGCGACGAGCCCCGTGCCGCCGATCCCGCGATGCACGTCGAGCCCGAGCGTCGTCAGGATGCGCGCGACGTAGTCCGACGTGTTCACCTCTTCGAAACCCGTCTCCGGATGCTGGTGCAGATGGCGGCGCCAGGTCTTCAATTGCCCCTGCAGCGTGCTTTCTTCGATTGCGTCCATGGCGTTTGCCTCGTCAGTCGTGGTCGGTCAGGATCGGTCGGGATCGGTCGGAATGTCGTTCAGGCCGCGACCGACGCGCGGTCCAGCCAGTCGCGCTGCCGCGCGAGCACCGCGTCGGCCGTCTCGCCGACGCACTGCCGGTACACGGACGGCGCCGTCGCGCCTTCCGTATTGATCGCCAGCACGCGCGAATGCGCGTCGAGCCCCACCTGCCGCGCGAGCGCCGAATCGCGCATCAGCACTTCCAGCCCCGCG
>NZ_CAJNKE010000302.1 GCF_905232215.1 Burkholderia sp. LMG 13014 | reverse complement strand
TGCAGCGCGCCGACACCGGTCAGCGCGATCCCGACCGCCGCGAACAGCGCCGCGCTGATTGCCGCGGCTCCGAACGCACGCCACGCACGCGCCGCGATCAGCGCGAACGGGAACACCACGGCCAGTTGCGGCTTGATCGCGAGCAGCCCGATCAACACACCGGCCGCGACCGGGCGCTTGCCGAGCAGATGCAGCGCGAGGGCGGCGATGCCGGCGGTCAGGATGCTGTTCTGGCCGAACAGTGCGGACAGGCACACGGCCGAGTACGCGATCACGACGAGCGCCGTGGCGCGCGGCACGGGAAGATGCGCGCGCAATCCCGACAACCGCGAGACGGCGAACGCGTAGCATAAAAGACTGCCCGCGGAAAAAAGGAGGTAAGCGGGCAGGAAAGGCACAAGGGCAACCGGCGCGATGAACAGCAACATCGTCGGCGGATAGAGCCAGGGGAGCGGCCGATGCTGCAGATACGCACCGAAGTGCGCGGTCTCGGCCAGCAGGAATGACGAAGGGTCGTAAGCCGATGCGGCATGGCCTTGCAACACGAGATGCGATGCGGTCCAGAAGACCGAGAAGTCGACACCCGGACGGGTCACGTCGCTCGATGTAAAGCCGTCGGTCACGACACCCCACAAGACCACCAGCGCGACGAAGAGCATCAGCATGATGCAGCTGTACGGAATGATCCGGTCGGCTGTCAGCCATTGAGCACAGCGGATGGCGCGAACGCGCGTCCCACGATTGGCTGTGTACATGATTCCCCGTCTGTGTGTAGAGGCTGCGTGGTCTGTCGCAGCCGTTTCATGTTGTCGTGCCTGCGGATCGAATCGCACTGAAATGGCGTTGTCCGGTGAATTCATTGTTGAAGAAAAAATCGCGTGATGCAAACCACGCACTGAAAGCCGGTATTTAGATTGCCCGGTGAGTCTCGCGAAAAGCGGTTTTTCAGGTATGAGTAATCGACGTGATCGGTATTTTTGTTTCTGCGTTGAAACATTCCGTCATTTTGACCGGTGCCGCATCCTGCCGATCGCGCGAAGCGCGGGTCGTCGCGGGCGTTCGGGAAAATCCTGAGTAAAAATTTTTGATCCTTGACGCAGCGCGGCTGCGGGCATTCCGGCTTACAACGCTTGCGGAAAAACCTATATCAATTCTGAAACATTTCCGGCATCGGGCCCCGGGCCGAAGAACACGGGCATCGCTGGAACCCTTGATGCGCCTGGATTCTGCCCGGGGTGGCCTGCTCTTTGCGTAAGCGTTGGCACGGCAGTCGACGCGGTGACGACCGGGCGGTTCCAGCAAAAGACAGACGGAACCAGCTTCGGAATCACCTGCGGAAAGGAAGGCCGGAGCGCGTCGGGGAATACGCAGCTCCAGGTCGATCACCCTCGCAAGCTTGCGTCGAATGACCAACGAGACCCGGTATCGTCAGGGCAATAAGAAATCGGCATGGCAGCATATGGGGAATAAAAATGAAAGACCACAGCACAGTGCGGCTTGCAAACCGCGTTAAAGACACATTGCAGTTTTGCCGGGAGTTTGTCTCCCGTTCAACAGGATTCCATGCGTCGAACGGCCGTCGTGCCGTTCCGGTCGATCGGATCGTCCGGTTTATCCGGCCGGTCGCACCGTACACGCCTCTCTCGCTCTCTGCGTCATTGATACCCGTTCGCACGGACAGGGGTGTGTTTCCCCGTTCCCGCAGCTGAGCGACGCGTTCCGATTTTTCGAGTAGTGCCGGTGGTGCCCGTCCCGACGTCATGAGAGACGAAGGGTATTACGTAGCAGTCCGAATGGAGAGTGCTTATGAAAAGAATCATCGAAAAGATCGCGTGGTTTGTTCGGGATCAGGATGGCGTGACGGCCATTGAATACGGCCTGATCGCTGCGCTGATCGCGCTCGGCATCGTCGCCGCGTTGACGACGATCGGTCAGGATCTGTCGACCGTGTTCAGCACGATCGCCTCGACTCTGGACTCGGCAGTAACAGCACTCTGATGGACGGTACGACGAACGGCACATCCGAATCGCTCGTCGGCACCACACGGCAACAACACCCGACCTCGACGTATCGATGCACGGTCATCCGACCAGCCGGCACGCGAGGGCTTTGAAAGTGACCACGCAAGGAGATCATCATGTCCAAGTTCATTCAACAAGCCGCCCGTTTCGTTCGCGATGAAGACGGCGTGACCGCCATCGAATACGGCCTGATCGCAGCACTGATCGCAGTCGGCATCATCGTCGCAGTTACCGCGGTCGGCACGGAACTCAAGACCGTGTTCACCACGATCGCTGCCGATCTGACCTCGGCCGTTTGAGGCCGTTGACAAGCAGGACGTGCGGACGGCTCGGCCGGTGCAGCGTTCGAGCCGCTCCCACACTTCTGATCACCCGGAACCGGAGACCATCATGCAAGCCAGGGCGCGTATCGCAAGCCTCGGGATCGGCGACGAGCGGGGCGTGACGTCGATCGAGTCTGCATTCCTCTCGGCGACGTTCGCTGTTGCCGTGCTGGGCAGCGTCGTCACGCTGCGAGGTTCGCTTGCCGATACGTACGTGGTGATCGCAACGGCCGTCACGGCCGCCGCAGCCACCGCGCTGGCGATGGTCTCCTGATCTTTCGATCCGCTCCGCGAGGTTCGCCATGTTACTCGTTGCGCCGCCTTACCCGATTCCGTTGTGCGTGACGCTGCTCGCGGTCGCCGCGGCCGGCACGGACATCGCGGCCCGCCGCATCCCGAATCGCCTCGTCGCGCTCGGCCTGGCCGGCGCGCTGGTCGCCCAGTGCCTGCTGCACGGCGTCCTGGCGGGGGCACTCGGCTGGCTTGCCGGCGCCGCGACCGGCTTCGCGCTGCTGCTGCCGTTCTATCTGCTGCGCGGCATGGCGGCCGGCGACGTGAAGCTGATGCTCGCGATCGGCGCGTGGGTCGGCGCACACATGACTTTTTACATCGTGCTGGCCACCTTCGTGGCCGGCGGGATCGGTGCACTCGCGGTCGTGCTGATGCGCGGCCGGATGCGCCGGATGTGGGCAAACGTCCGCGCATTGATCGCGCGGCACGCGCAGGGCAAGGGTGCGGCGGCCACCGACGGCGCCGCGGAAATCGCGTCGGTCGGCTCGCTGCCGTATGGCGTCGCGATCGCGGCCGGCACGCTGGCCATGTTGTTCGCGTCGTACGCATAGCGCGACGCATCCGCAACGAGGATGGAACGACCATGAACACGAACCATACCGAACCGAGACGCGACGCGCAGGTGGCCCATCTGCCCGATCCGTTGCCGTCGCGGGAGGCGCATACGAAGCTGGGCCCGCAATTGCCCGCGGCACCGCGCTCGCTCGACGACACGGGACTGAGCAAGACGTTCGTCGCCGGGCTCGTGCTGAAGTCGACGCTGATGCTCGGCCGCCCGTCGTACGGCGACCTGGTCGAGCGGCACTGCCTGCCGCTCGCGGTGCTCGACGACGTCTTTGCATTCCTGGTGCGCGAGCACCTCGTCGAACTCACCCATCGCGGTGCGACCGATCTCGACGTGACGTTCCGCCTGACCGATGCGGGCCGCGTGCTTGCGCTCGAGGAACGGGCGCGCAGCGGCTACAGCGGGCCCGCGCCGGTGACGCTCGACGCGTATCTCGAATGCGTGGCCGCGCATTCGGTGCGCAAGCTGCACATCGGCCAGAGCGATGTGTGGGCCGCCTTCGAAGGCATCGTGATCGACACGGCGGTGCTCGACGCGGCGGCCGCGGCGCTGAACGCGGGCCGTCCGCTGCTGATCTACGGCCCGGCCGGCAGCGGCAAGACTTTCCTCGCCGAGCGGCTCGGCTCGCTGATGCACGGGTACGTGCCGGTGCCGCATGCGATCTGCGCGGCCGGCGAAGTGATCCAGATCTACGATCCGCTCGTGCATGTCGACGCGGCATCGCAACCCGGCGGCCATTCGGTCGATCGCCGCTGGCGCCTGTGCGAGCGGCCGGTCGTGATGTCCGGCGGCGAACTGACGCTCGACGAGCTCGACCTGCGCCGCGACGAGGCCGCCGGCTTCTACCAGGCGCCGCCGCACATGAAGGCGAACATGGGCATGTACGTCGTCGACGATCTCGGCCGCCAGCGCGTCGAGCCGCGCGACCTGCTCAATCGCTGGCTGCGCCCGCTCGATCGCGGCGTCGATTACATGACGCTCGAATCCGGCAACCGCTTCGTGCTGCCGTTCGACGTCTGGCCGGTGTTCTCGAGCAACCTGTCGCCGGAGCAGCTGGGCGACGACGCATTCCTGCGCCGCCTCGGCTCGAAGCTGCACGTCGGCGCGCTGTCGATCGACGACTATCGCGCGTTGTTCGACGCGGCCTGCACGTCGCTGGGCCTCGTCGCGGCAAGCGATGCGTTCGACTACCTGCTGCATCGGCTGCACCTGCCGACCGGCAAGGCGTTTCTCGCCTGTTTCCCGGCAGACCTGTTGCGTCTCGTGGCTGCCGGCGCGCGTTACCGCGGCGATCCGCCCGAAGTGACGCACGACGGGCTGTACGACGCATGGGCGAGCTATTTCGGCGCAGCGCCTGAACGGGACGGCGGCCATCCGCCGCCCGTCGAGCGCGGCGGGCGGACCTACGTCACCGGTTGAGCGGTTTCTTTCACGATTCGTCGAGGAGCATTGCCATGAAAAACAGTCGAGCGGTCCTGATGCTGGTCGTCGCGATGGTCGCGGGTCTTGCCGCGGTTGTGTTCGCGTCCCACTGGCTGATGCAGACATCCACGAGCTCGGTCACGCCGGTTGCGGTGGCGGCCACCGACCTGAACCTGGGCGAACCGCTCGGGCCGAACCAGATCCGCATGGTGAGCTGGCCGTCGGGTAGCGTGCCGACCGGCGCGTTCACCGATACCAAGGCGCTCGAAGGGCGCGTGGTCCGCACCAGCCTGTCGCGGGACGAGCCGGTGATCGAGTCGAAGCTCGCGCCGGTCGGCACGAAGGGCGGGCTGTCCGCGGTGATCTCGGACGGCAGCCGCGCGATCACGGTGCGCGTGAACGATGTGGTCGGCGTCGCAGGCTTCGCGCTGCCGGGCAACTACGTCGACGTGATCGTCAACACGCAGGAACAGCAGGGCAAGACCGACGGGCAGAGCATCTCCAAGATCGTGCTCGAACACATCCTCGTGCTCGCCGTCGCGCAGCAGGTCAGCCGCGACGACACGGCGCCGAAGGTCGTCAACGCGGTCACGCTGGAAGTCACGCCCGACCAGGCCGAACGGCTCGACCTCGCACGCAGCGTCGGCACGCTGTCGCTCGTGCTGCGCAACCAGGTCGACCAGAAGACGCTGAACACCGACGGCGCGACCAAGCTGACGCTGCTCGGCAAGGAGCCCGCACCCGAAGCGCCGCCGGCACCGGTCCATGTGAAGACAGTACGCGTACACGTCGCATCGCACGCGGCGCCGGAAGTACGGCGCGACTGCGTCGGCGTGCTGACCGGCGTACGGGGCAGCGTCGAATGTTTCTGAAGCAGACCTATTCATCCAGATAAACAGATCGGCCGTCAGTGAGACACGGCGGCCTTGGAAGTCGATAACCGGCGCAGCGCCGGTCTCTCGGGGGATCAGACGAAATGAAGATCAAACCGCAATGCACAGGTACCGGCCCGCTGCGTACACGCGTCGCACGGGGCACGATGATGGCCGCGATCCTCTGTTCCGGATGGCTGACCGTCTATGGCGCACTGGCTCAGGAAGGTGTCGAGTCGGCCGTGCTGACGAAAGGTGGCGCCAGCGCGCCGGCCGCGGTCGGCAAGGGGCCGATGCAGATGACGATCAGCATGGCGCCGGTGGCGGCCGCCGCACCCGCCGCGTCGGCGGGACCGCTGCACGGGCCGAACTGCGTCGGCGCGGTGCGTGACTCGACCAGCGTCAGCGTGCCGCTCGGCAAGTCGCTGCTGGTGCCGATGCCGGAGCCGGTCCGCAATCGGACGATCGGCAATCCGGCCGTCGCGCAGGCCACGATGGTGTCGCCGCAGACGCTGTACATCCTCGGGTTGTCGGTCGGCACGACGAACATGATCGTGCAGGGCCGCAGCGGTGCATGCCGGGTGATCGACGTGGCAGTCGGCGCGGATGCCGGCGGCCTGCAGGCGTCGCTGCAGCAGCTGATGCCGAACGAGCGCGACATCCGCGTGACGACCGCCGCCGGCACGATCGTGCTGTCGGGCACCGTGTCGAGCTCGCAGGCCGCGCAACAGGCGGTGCAGATCGCGCGCGCCTACGGCGACAGCGCCGGCGACCCGGCCGCGGGCGGCAAGCAAGGCGGTGGCGGTGTGCTGAACATGCTGGCCGTCACGTCGCCGCAGCAGGTGATGCTCGAGGTGAAGGTGGCCGAGGTGTCGAAGACGCTGTTGAACCAGATGGGCAGCGCATTCAACATCCAGGGCGGGTTCGGTTCGTGGAGCGGCGCGCTGGTCAGCAACCTGCTGGCGGGCGTCGCGAGCGGGGCCGTCTTCAACAAGGCGAACAACAAGCCGTTCAGCATCGCGGCCGATGTGCAGAACACCGACAACCTGGTCAAGATCCTCGCGGAACCGAATCTCGTGACGATCAGCGGCCAGGAAGCGACGTTCCTCGCCGGCGGCAAGATCTTCATCCCGATCCCGCAGAGCAGCGGCAACGGCACGTCGTCGATCACGCTGCAGGAAGAGGAATTCGGCGTCGCGCTGAAGTTCACGCCGACCGTGCTGGCGAACGGCCGGATCAGCCTGAAGGTGGCGCCGGAAGTGTCGGAACTGTCGCAGACGGGCGTCACGCTGAGCTCGACCAACATCGGCGGCACGTCGATTCTGCCGCTGATCACGACGCGGCGCGCATCGACGACGGTCCAGATGAGCGACGGCGAATCGTTCGCGATCGGCGGGCTGATCAAGGACAACGTGACGGGCGCGCTGAAGTCGATCCCGGGTGTCGGCGAAGTGCCGGTGCTCGGTGCGCTGTTCCGCAGCACGTCGTTCCAGCAGGACCGCACCGAGCTGATCTTCCTGATCACGCCGCACCTCGTGAAGCCGCTGCAGACCGCCGACGTGCCGCTGCCGACCGACAGCTTCTCGAAGCCGAGCGAAGCCGACGTGTATGCGACCGGCAACATGGAAGGCCGCGGTGGCGTTCGCAAGCCAGGCGCACAACCGGCGAACGGCGCAGCAGCTGCCCCGCAGGCACCGGCTCAGGCACCGGCTC
>NZ_CAJNKE010000301.1 GCF_905232215.1 Burkholderia sp. LMG 13014 | reverse complement strand
CGTGACGGGCAGCGACGCCGAGCGGCTGTACGAGCGGGCCGGCTGGCAGCGCGTGGGCGTCGTGCCGAACTTCGCGCTGATGCCTGATGGCGCGTTCTGCGCGACGACGTATTTCCACAAGCAGCTGGCGTAACCGGGCGCGCCGTGCATCCCATTGCGCCGGCGCTCCTGTTCGTCACGCTCGCGGCCGGTGTTGCCGCGCTGCTCGCGCCTGCGTGGCTCGCGGCCGCGTGGCGGCGCCGCACGCAGGTGCCGTGGCGCGTGTTTTTCTACGGCATGCTGACCTTCTTCGTGTTCCAGCCGGTGCTGCGCCTGTCGTGGCAGATCCCGCTGTTCCACTGGCTCGGGAACGGTCCGCGTTGGCACCTGCCGATGCTCGTGTTCGCGGCGCTGACGGCCGGGCTCTTCGAGGAAGGCGGGCGCTGGGTCGCGTTCCGGTATCTGCTGTCGAAGCGGCATGACGCGCCGACGGCCGTGATGCTCGGGCTCGGGCACGGCGGGCTGGAGGCGATGTTGCTGGTCGGCGTCGGGTTTCTCGCGCTCGGCACGGGCTATCTGCTCGCGCACGCGGGCGTCGTGGTGCCCGAGGGCGTGCAGTCGCTGATCGGGTCGCAGTTCGCGGGCATGACGCTCGCGTCGCCGTTTCTCGCGCTGCTCGAACGCGCGAGCGCGCTGGCCGCGCATGTCGGGCTATCGCTGATCGTGCTGCAGACGTTCGTGCGCGGGACGAAGCGCTGGCTGGCGTATGCGATTGCGCTCCATTTCATGTTCGACGTCGTTGCCGTGCTGCTGACGCGGTACTGGCATGTCGATACGGTGCTGGTCGAGGTGATCCTGTTCGTGTGCAGTGTCGTGCTTCTGTGGCTGGGGGTGCGCTGGAGCCGCCGGACGACGGGTGCCGGCGACGCGAGCACGGGGCACGTCGCCTGATATTGATATGCAGGGCTCAGTTCAGCCGTTTGCAGCGGAGTTCTGCCGCCGGATGGCCGGCGCATCGCCCGTTCGCCACCGGCTGACGAGACTCAAACCCATCCCGGCCGTGACGATCGCGATGCCCGCGAGCGCCGGCGCGTGTGGCCGTTCGCCGAGCAGCAGCATGGCCTCGAGCGTGGCGAGCAGCGGCATCATTGCGGCGAAGGTCGCGCCGATTGCCGGGCCGAGTGCGACGACGGCGCGGCTGAAGCAATAGAGCGCCAGCACCGACATCAGCACGCCCTGGTAGATCGCCTGCGTGGCGATGGCCGCGACCGGCGCATGCAGCACGGCGCCGCCGCGCACGGCCAGATAGAGCGGACAGTAGAGCACCGCCGAGCCGACCGCCACGACAGCCGTCGCGTGCAGCGCACTGGCGCCGGCGCGTTTCGTCGTGACGTTATAGACGGCCCACAGCAAGCCGCCGAGCATGAACAGCGTGAGCGCCGGCAGCCCGATCGCGCCGCGCAGCGCATCGGACGCGGCCAGCGCGATGCCGGCCAGGATCGTGACGATGCCGGCGATCTGCGCGGTGCTCAGTCGCTCGTGCGCGATCTGCCGGCCGAGGATGGCCGTGAACGCGATCATGCTGCCGGGCGTCAGCGCGAAGTAGCCGACCGGCGCGCGACTCAACGCCGCCGCGACGGTCAGGATGTAGGGCGCGCCGGCGCCGGCTACCATCAGCGCGACCGACGCCGGGCGCAGCGTGCCGAGGCCGCGGCGCAGCAGGACGGGCAGCAGCAGCGTGCCGGAGACGACGAAGCGGATGAACGCGATGTCGTACGCATCGAGGGCCGAGTGCGTGACGCCGAGGCGCGTGACGACCGGGAAACCGCCCCAGATGAGCGCCGCGAGCAATCCGTAGCCGATGCCGGTGAGCCGTTCGTTTCCGTTCATGTCCTGTCCTGGTCGTGCGGCCGCTGCGGGCCGGTAGAGGGCAAGGATGCGGTGCGCCCGGTAATGCGTCCAATATATTATTCAGGCGCAATTAGGTCGTAAAAAGTCTTTGTGTGGGCAGCGGGATAGATGGCGGTGGCAAGCGCCGGAAGGTCTCGCCGGTCGTGGCGAGCACCGGCCGTCCGCCGGGTTTCGGCCGGAAATGAAACAGGACCGATGACGTCGCCAGTCCGATATATTCACGCAGGAAGACCTCAGCAGAACACCCCGGAACCACCGCCTCGATGAAACGCTCCCATGTCGCTTTCGCCCTCACGGGCCTGCTCGTCGCGCTGCCGATTGCCGCGTATGCGCTCGTCAAGCCGCTGCGCGTCGTCGCGCCCGCGCTGGTCCCGGGCGTGTCGTGCCCGAGCGCCGATCTCTGCACGGACGATGCCGCGAAGCTCGGCGACGCGCGGCAGCTCTATCGCGACGGCTATGCGCGCGCGGCGGCGGCCGTCGGCCCGTTCCAGGCGGCGCCGCGCGTGGTGTTCTGTTCGACGCGCGCGTGCGCCGATGCATTCGGCGTCGGCCAGCGCGCGGCGCTGACGCTCGGGAATTTCGGCGTGGTCGTCGCGCCGCGCGGCTGGCAGACCTACTTTCTCGCGCACGAGCTGATCCATCACCGGCAGGCGGAAGTGCTCGGCAACCTGGCCGTCGCGACCAAGCCGCGCTGGCTGATCGAAGGGATGGCGTATTCGCTCAGCGACGATCCGCGCCACCCGCTGGCGGAGCCGTTCGAATCGTGGCGCACGCGTTTTGCCGCCTGGAATGCGGCGCGCGGTGCGCAGCCGCTGTGGGATGCCGCACGGGGTGTCGAATAGCGCGGCACGACGCTGCAATACCGCCGCGCACGTCGGCACGCCAACACGCCGCGCAGGCCGACAGAGGCCAACGCACCATGACGTTTTGGCGGGACTACGCCGGTGCGCCCGGATCGTCCCGCCTGTCGGCGAGCGTGTCCCGCCCGGCCGCGAGGATCTCGTCCGCCAGCGCCGGATCGGTGCCCGCAATCGCGCGCGACAGCACGAGCGCGCCGACCATCTGGCTGAAGACCGCGATCGCGTCGCGGCGCGTCTGCGCCGGCGTCGCGCCTTCCGCGGCCACCATCCGTTCCAGCCGGTCGAGATAGGTGGCGAGGCCGTGCGCATAGCACGCCCGCGCCGCATCGGTCAGTCGCGGCGCATCGCCCGCGAAACCGGACAGCGGACATCCGGCCTCGACGTTGTCGCGATGCGCGGCCGACAGATACAGCGCCACCTGCGCATCGAGACTGCCGGCGTTCGGCGAATCCGCGCGGTCCTGCATCGCCTTTTCCATCACCTCGGCGACCAGCGCGTCCTTCGACTTGAAGTGGTTGTAGAAGCCGCCCTGCGTGAAGCCGGCTTCCTTCATCAGCTCCGTGAGCCCTACCGCGTCGACGCCGCGCACGCGGAACAGCCGCTCGGCGGCCGCGACGATCGCGCTTCGGTTCTCGGCAGCCTGCTGTCTTGACACACCCATAGATCCCTCCCTGATTTTGCCGATCGCGTCGATTGGAAAACACAATGGCGACCACCATTGACATGGGCGAATTGCGCGAACACAATGCACCGCAAAGACAATGGTGATCGACATTGACATCGAGTGTAGCCGACTTGGCGGAGGGTGCAAAGCCGCGGCCGGAACACCGGATGGCAATCGATCGGCGTCTTTGGCGTCGCCGGTGCAGGAAGGGCAGCGGAAGGCTCACCGTCTGCCGCGTGGCGGCGCCACGGTTCGACAAGCAATGGCAGTCTGGTTTTCCACCGGGTCTCACGCGCGCAGCGAGCCGGCGCGCATGCGATTCATCATGCGAAAGGAAGCATCATGAAGATCGAAGGTGCAGTCGTGTTCGTGACGGGCGCAAACCGCGGGCTCGGGCTCGAGTTTGCGAAGCAGGCGCTCGCGAGAGGGGCGCGCAAGGTGTATGCGGCGGCGCGCGATCCGGCCACCGTGACGCTGCCGGGCGTCGTGCCGGTGAAGCTCGACGTGACCGATCCGGCGGCCGTCGCCGCGGCGGCCGATGTCGCACGCGACGTCACGCTGCTGATCAACAACGCGGGCATCGCGCGGCTCGGCAGCCTGACGGACGAAGGCGCGGCGGACGCGTTGCGCAATCACTTCGAAACCAACGTGTTCGGGATGCTGGCAATGTCGCGCGCGTTCGCGGGCATCCTCGCCGACCATGGCGGCGGCGCGATCCTGAACATCCTGTCGGTCGCAAGCTGGGTGAACCGGCCGATCCTGTCGAGCTACGGCGTGTCGAAATCGGCTGCATGGGCGCTGACCAACGGACTGCGCCACTCGCTGCGCGAGCAGCGCACGCAGGTCGTCGGGCTGCATGCCGGCTTCATCGATACCGACCTGACGGCCGGCCTCGACGTGCCGAAGGCGACGCCGGCCGACGTCGTGCGCCAGGCATACGACGCGATCGAAGCGGGTGCGGAAGAGGTGTCGACCGACGAACTCACGCGGCACGTGAAGGCCACGCTGTCGTCGGGCGTCTATCTGGAAGAACCGGCGCAGCGTTGACGTCGCCGGAATCTCGACCCTGCCGCCCGCGCTGCACACACGGAACGGGCGGCGGGCCGTACCGTCAGACGGTGGTGTCGATGATGCCCGGGATCTTCACGTCCGGGCTCACGTCCGCGTCGTAGTCGACGCCGGCGATCTCGAAGCCGAACAGGCGCAGAAACTCGGTCTTGTAGCCGGTGAAGTCGGTCAGCTCGTACAGGTTGTCGTTCGTCACGTGGTTCCACTGCGCGCTGACCTTCGCCTGCACCTGCGGATCGAGCTCCTTGTAGTCCGCGCGCAGGCGGCCTTCTTCGTCGACATGCGGCGTCGCGCCATACAGGCTGTCCTTGAACAGGCCGTACACCTGCTCGATGCAGCCTTCGTGCGTGCCGTTTTCCTTCATCGTCTTGAACAGCAGCGACAGGTACAGCGGCATCATCGGGATCGCCGAACTCGCCTGCGTGACGACGGCCTTCAGCACCGACACACGCGCGTCGCCGCCGTGCGCGGCCAGCTTGTCGCGGATCGACAGCACCTTCTTGTCGAGATCCTTCTTCGCTTCGCCGATCGAGCCGTTCCAGTAGATGTCGTGCGTGATCTGCTCGCCGAGATACGTGAACGCGGTGGTCTTCGCGCCGTCGGCCAGCACGCCGGCGTCATCGAGCGCGTCGATCCACATCTGCCAGTCCTCGCCGCCCATCACGGCGACGGTGCCGTCGATCTCTTCCTGCGTCGCCGGTTCCAGCGTGACCTCGCGGATCACTTCCTTGTCGGTGTCGAGGCCGCGGAACGTGACCGTCTTGCCGATCGGCTTGAGCGTCGAGCTGATGGTTTCGCCCGTCTTCGGGTGCGTGCGGCGCGGTGCCGCGAGGCTGTAGACGACGAGATCGACCTTGCCGAGATCCTGCTTGATGGTGTCGATCGTGACTTGCTTCACCTTGTCGGAGAATGCGTCGCCGTTGATGCTGCGCGCATAGCGCCCCTTTTCGGCGGCGAATTTCTCGAACGCGGCGCTGTTGTACCAGCCAGCCGTGCCCGGCTTCGTTTCGCTGCCGGCGCGCTCGAAGAACACGCCGAGCGTGTCCGCGTCCGAGCCGAAGGCGGCCGAGATCCGGGCGGCGAGGCCGTAGCCGGTCGACGCGCCGATCACGAGCACCTTTTTCGGGCCGTTGGCGATCGGGCCGTGCGAAGTCACGTAGTCGATCTGTTCCTTGACGTTGGCTTCGCAGCCGACCGGATGAGTCGTCACACAGATGAAGCCACGCACGCGCGGTTTGATGATCATGGGAACCTCTTGTCTGAAAGGCGGAAACGGCCTGAATTCGGGAAAATCCCGCGCATTGTAAAGGATGCGGCAGATCGCGGGCGGGCGCCGCCGGAACCTGGCGGATCGTCCAGTTATTTCTCTCTTGACAGAAATAACTGAAATGCCTAAATTTCACGTCATGGAACTCACACCGATTGCCGAACGATTCATTCTCCACTGGGGCGAAATGGGCTCACGGTGGGGCGTCAACCGCACCGTCTCGCAGATCCACGCGCTGCTCTATCTGGCCGGCCGGCCGATCGCGGCCGACGAGATCGCCGAGACGCTCAACGTGGCGCGCTCCAACGTCAGCACGAGCCTGAAGGAGCTGCAGGCGTGGCGGCTGGCGAAGGTCGTGCACGTGCTGGGCGACCGCCGCGACCACTTCGAGACGTCGACCGACATCTGGGAATTGTTCAAGCTGATCGTCGAAGGGCGGCGCCAGCGCGAGATCGAGCCGACGCTCACGGTGCTGCGCGACTGCCTGACGAATCCCGAGATCGCGAACGAGAGCCGCGAGACCGAGCAGCGCATCCGCGACACGCTGCAGTTCGTCGAGACGCTCACGACCTGGTCGGACGAGATGCTGCGGCTCAAGCCCGATACGCTGATGAAGGCGCTCGGCATCGGCGCGAAGATCAGCCAGACGGTCAGGCGCAAGCCGTCGAAGTAAGCGGTACGCGCAGTGCGGGCAGACAGCCCGCTTTTTTTGGGGTCATTATTTCTGTCTTTACAGAAATGACTGTAAATAGAGGATGAAAATGGACACTGTCTTGCCGTCGACCTGCCCGCGTGGCGGCACCGGTGCGCGCAGCATGACCGTCCTCGTGTGCGGCGCGAACGGCTTCATCGGGCGGGCACTGTGCGCGCAGCTCGAAGCCGGCGGCCATCGCGTGCTGCGCGGTGTGCGTCATGCGGCCGGCCCGTACGACGTCGCGATCGACTTTGCGAAGGACATCGACCCTGACGCGTGGCTCGCGCGGCTGGCGGGCGTCGACGTGGTGATCAATGCGGTCGGCATCCTCGCCGATCGGCGCGGCGCGACGCTCGACGCCGTGCATCGCGCCACGCCGTGCGCGCTCTTCACTGCGTGCTGCCGCGCCGGCGTGCGGCGCGTGATCCAGATCTCGGCGCTCGGTGTCGAGCGTGGCGATACGCGCTACTTCGCCAGCAAGGTCGCGGCCGACCGCTTCCTGCAGACGCTGCCGATCGACTTCCGGATCGTGCGCCCCGCGCTCGTCTACGGCACGGACGGTGCGTCGGCGCGGTTTTTCCGGATGCTCGCGAGCCTGCCCGTGCAGGTGCTGCCGGCGGGCGGCCATCAGCGGCTGCGCCCCGTGCACGTCGACGATCTCGCCGAACTCGTCGCGCGATGCGTCGATGCGCCGGCGGCCGGCAATCCGGTGATCGACGTAGTCGGCAACGACGAAGTCGAATACCGCGAGATGCTGGCCCGCTACCGTGC
>NZ_CAJNKE010000300.1 GCF_905232215.1 Burkholderia sp. LMG 13014 | reverse complement strand
CACCAGCCACCGGCCACCGGCCACCGGCCACCGGTCGGCACTGCGTTGTGCGCCGCATGCGGTTTTTGCACCGCCGCGCCGTTTTTTTGCACGACGTTTATGCGGTCTCTTCTAAGCTGGGGATGTGTCGAACAGCCGAGACGGCTTCCGTCCGCTCCATGACCTTCATTCATCCCCTTCCCGCCTTCAATGTCGCCGGCCGCCAGTTGCGCGCCGGCGCACGCAACAACGTCATTCCTTTCCCGCCGCCTCGCCCTCGCCTGCAGTTGCCCGTCACGCTGACGGCCGACTCCGGCGAACGCGCGCACACCCGGCTCGCGGCGCTGCTGCATTCCCCGCTCGGTGTGTATGTCGTCAGCGCGCGCGCCGTGCGCGACGTGGTTCACGTGCACTTCGACATCGCGCCGGAAGACCTGGATTTCACGCTGCACATGCTGATCGCGCAGCAGGCCGATGCGGTGATCGGGCCAGTCGCGCGCCGGTTGCGGGTCGGGCCGAAGGCGCGGTGAGGCGCAGGCGGGTGGATGCCCGCTCGCCGATGGTGCGCGTGATTCGCGGTCGGGGCGTCAGTCGCCGCGCCGGCCGCGAACAGGTGGCGGATAGGCGTGTGCCGCGTTGCGCGCGGCGCCGATCCTGAATACGGAGTGTTCATGTACCTCACGGAAGAAGTCCCTGTCGCGCGGCCGGCCAGCCGTCGCGTCCGGACGGCATCGCTGCCGTCGGGCCAGCAACTCGCGCGTCAGCTCGTGACGACGGTGCGGGTGGCCGAAGTGCTGCTGCATCAGGCGATCGTCGTGCCCGACGGGCATCAGTGGTCGGTCGACACCGAGCGGGTCGATGCGGCCGGCGGGCCGCTCGCGGCCTGGGAGACCTGCGTGATCTGGCGGATCGGCAAGGTGTTCGCGCCGACGGTGAGCCCGGCCGCGCGCGTCAACGATCGCGACCAGGTCGCGGTCGAGATCCGGCTCTGTCTGCCTGAACAGGACTACGTGGCCGAGCGGCGCGTGAGCACGTTTGGTCGCTGTCACGGCAACCGCTTCGGCGCGACGCTGTCGGTCGCGTCGGGCGCGCAATGGGGCTGGCAACGCACGGAGCACGTCGCACCGGAACGCATGCAGGTGCGCGGCGCTACGCTGGAAGCGCTCGTCGATGCGGTGGCCGCGAACGTCAACGCGGCGCTGGGCGCGGCCGGGTTCGGCGCGACGCGCTGATCACGCGTCGCCGGTCTGCCCGGTCTGGCGCTGCAGGTCTTCCATCAGTTGTTCCGCGAGAAAGTCGCACGGCGGCCGCTTCGATTTCGTGCTGCGTGCGAGGATCAGTTCGAGCGGCGGCAGGTCGGGCAGCCCGTGCGAGCGGCCGAGCATCGACAGTTGCGCGGGAATCGCACAGCGCGCGAGCGGCGCGACCGCGAGGCCGGCCTCGACCATGCTGAGCAGCCCGAGCAGGCTCGGGCTTTCATAGGAGGTGCGGTACGGCACCTTCGCGCGTTCGAGGCTGCGGATCGCGTTCTCGCGCGCGACGCTGCCCGGCATGAACACCGCGATCGGCAGCGGCCGCTCTTCCCACACGCGCGGCCCGTTCGTCATCGCGGCCCACGCCATCGGCTCGTGACGGATGAAATCGCCGGACAGCCCCTTGATCCGCGTGCCGCAGACGAGGTCGACCGTGCCTTCCTTGATCAGCGGCGCGAGCGCGCTGCTCGGCAGCCCCATCACCTGGATCTCGACCTTCGGGTAGGTTGCCGAGAATTTCTTCAGGACCGACGGCAGCAGCGACGATGCATAGTCGTCCGGCACGCCGATCACGACCTTGCCGGTCACTTCCGGCCGCACCACGGCCGCCCACGCCTCGTCGCGCAGCGCCAGCATTCGTCTGGCGAATCCCAGCAGCACCTCGCCCTCGCGCGTCAGCACGATGCTGCGCGGTTTGCGCACGAACAGCGGCCGCCCGATCGCGTCTTCCAGGCTCTTGATCTGCATGCTCACGGCCGACTGCGAGCGGTTCACGGCCTCGGCGGCGCGGGTCATGTTGCCGGTCTCCGCGACGGCGACGACGGTGGCCAGCACGTCGTGATCGAGCATCTTCATGGGTATCAGGAAAACTGAACGTAACGATCAGCATTATGCGTTTTTATTGTTGCTGTGTGTCTGCCATAGTGCGATCACGCTGACGTTTCGCCCGAGGGCGGCGCGGCGCCCCGGCCGGTCGATCCGGCGTGCAGGACTGAACAGGAAAGCGTGGTGTATCGATGATGGACCATCCGTTGCGCGCCGCACTGGCCGCGGAATTGCATGCCCGGCCGTTCCTGCGGCTCGCCGAAGCCGTATCGCTCACGCATTACGCGATCTACGCGGACGGCCAGCCCGACATCCACGAAACGCTGCTGCACGCGCTGTGCCACGATACCGGTATCGCCGCGCCGCACGAAGGCGCGACGCACTACGCGGTGCAGTCGCCGAGCGGCTGGCACCTGAAGTGGGAACGCCACACCGAATTCTCGACCTTCACGTTCGTCGCGCCGCGTCGCGACACCGGCTATTTCGACGATCTCGCGATCGAAGGCATCCCGGCCGCGTGGTTCGCGCGGCTGGCCGGCATCCGCTTCGTCGCGGTGCGCATGGAGCTGCTGACGGGCGACGCCGCGCGGCTCGTCTGCGGCGACCTGCGCCGCTGGATCGACGGCCCCGCGCTCGTCGGCAGCAACGTGCTTGGCGGCGGCAAGGTGTTCTGCGACTGGCATGTGCGCGACGACGGCTTCATGCGCTTTCTCGTCGTCGACGAGGATTTCCGCGAGGAGCAGGGTGGCCGGCTGCTGCAGCGCCTGTATGAAATCGAAACCTACCGGATGATGGCGCTGCTGGCGTTGCCCGTCGCGCGCCGGATGAGCCGCGAGCTCGACGAGATCCACGCGGCGCTGCACACGCTGATGCAGCGGATGGACGCGAGCGGGGCCGACGGCGACGACACGGCACTGCTCGTCAAGCTCACGCATCTCGCGGTGCGGGTCGAATCGCTGTCGGGATCGGGCGCGCGCTTCAGCGCGTCGCGAGCATACGAAAAGCTCGTGCTGGCGCGCATCCACGAGCTGCGCGAGGAGCGCATCGAAGGGATGCCGACGATCGCCGAATTCATGGAGCGGCGCTTCGCGCCGGCGATGGAAACTTGCCGCAGCGTATGGGCGCGCCATGAGCAGATCGCCGCGCGGATCGCGCGGGCGGTCGACCTGCTGCGCACGCGCGTGAATCTCGCGCAGGAAAAGGACGTGACGCGCCTGCTGGCCGGAATGGAGCGCACCGCGCGCAATCAGCTTCATCTGCAGCACGCGGTCGAAGGGCTGTCGGTGGCGGCTATTTCGTACTACGTGCTGTCGCTCGCGACGGCGGCGTTCAAGGCGCTGCACGTGATGAACCTGCCGGTCGATCCCGAACTGGCGGAGGGCCTGCTGATCGCGCCGGTCGTGTTCGCGGTGATTCACATCACGCGGCGCACGCGCGCGCAGCTGGCGCGATCGGAGGCTGCGCATGACGGCACGCCGGTGCAGGCGGCGGTATTGAAGCAGGTTGGTTAGAACATCAAAAACATGATCAGGTAAAGGAGTGGAGATGACTTTTTCGCAGACACAACCGGGCTTTTACAGTGGTTTCGATGCCGCGTTCGACGAGCCGGCACCGGATGAGCCGGGCACGCCGGAAGCGCCGCGCGTGACGTCGTATCAGGCCGTGCTGCAGGAGCCGATGACGTCGCTCGTCGGGAATACGATCGACCGGCCGGACGTCGCGGCGGTGGCGATTCTCGGGTACAACTGACGCAACGCCGGGCGCGTAACCCGCCCGCCCGGCCGCGCGGCGTCCGCACGCTGCCGCTGCGCGGTCAACCGCCGGCGCGCATGCGCGGCATCGTCGGGTACGCGACCCATCGGGCGTCGATCTTGCGCCCGGGCAGGAAATGAAACTCGAGATAGCCGTCGTGCCGGTTCGGCAATGCCGGCACGGCGACGTCGGTTTCGACGATTTCAGGCGCCTGGTTCCGGGCGTCTTCTTCGGGCGTCAGATCGTATGTGATCCTGACGTGCCAGGTTTTCTTGCCGCGCGGCACGCTCATGCAGCACACGGTGCCGCCCCCGCCGCCGAACTGGCGCGCGTGCACGCTGCCGGCGCCGAAGCCGTCGACCACGAAGCTGTAGACGCCACGATCGGTGTAGTTGAATCCCACGACCCGATACGGGCCGTCGGCACGCGTCTGTGCGTGGACCCACCACGCTGCGCCCACCAGCAGCGCTGCAAGGGCAAGCGGGTTGAGCGTCATGCGGCGTAACAGGTTCGACATGTCGATGTTCCCGTGAGTCGGTTTGCTTTCGACGAGCGGTTGCGGGCGGTGCCCGGGCGCGCGACGCGTGCCCCGGCGGCCGAGATCATCGCGCGCGCCTGACAGGCTCGGCCCCGTGCGCCAGCGCCAGTTCGACGAACGCACGCGCGGCCGCACTCCGGTACGCACCCTTGCGCTGCAGCAGCACGGCCGTGCGCCGCAGGACGGCCGGATCGAGCGCGATGGCGACGAGATCGTCGTGCCCGGCCGCAATCGTCGCGGGCAGCAGCGTCGCGAGGTTCGTGCGGCGCACGATCTCGATCACCGCCCCCAGCGAATTCGCTTCCATCAATACGCGCGGTCGCACGTCGTGCTCGCGGAAATAGCGGTCGATCTGCACGCGTGTCGCGAACTCGGCCGTCAGCAGCACGAGCGGCGCATCGTGCAGCGCGCGCAGGCCGGCCTTGCGTTTCGCGGCGAGTGCATGCCGACGGCTCACGACGAGCGCGAGCGTTTCGACCAGCAACGTTTGCGCTTCGATATCCGCCGTCTGCACCTCGTCGAACGCGATGCCGACATCGAGCTCGTCGTCGACGAGCAACGCCTCGATACGCTCCTGCGACATCTCGCGCACCGACAGCGACACGTCCGGGTAGCGGCCGTGAAACGCCTCGACGAGCGGCCCGACGAGATAGCTCGTGAAGGTTGGCGTGACCGCGATCCGCAGCGAGCCGCGGCTCAGGTCCTGCACGTCATGAATCGCGCGCCGGCCTTCCGCGAGATCGTGCAGCGCCTGCCGCGCATAGCGGAAATACACGTCGCCGGCGTCGGTCAGCCGCGTCACGCGCCCGCTGCGGTCGAACAGTTGCGCGCCGAGCGTCTCCTCGAGCTGGCGGATCTGCTGGGACAGCGCGGGCTGCGACACATGCAGCGCGGCGGCCGCGCGCGTGAAGCTGCGATGCTCGGCGACGGCCAGGAAGTAGTGGATATGGCGCAGCAGCATGGCGGCTCCTATAAGTCCTGCTTATCCGGTGGATCATAAATCAGTCTTTTACGTTATTGGAAGTGCGGCGTAACCTGCCCTTCATCGATTCCAACCGCACCGGAGAACACGCGATGAAGGACATCATCGAAGGCTTCCTGAAGTTCCAGCGCGATGCGTATCCGGCGCGTGCCGCGCTGTTCCGCGATCTCGCGCGCAGCCAGAATCCGCGGGCGCTGTTCATCTCGTGCTCGGACAGCCGGCTCGTGCCCGAACTCGTCACGCAGCGCGAACCGGGCGACCTGTTCGTGATCCGCAATGCCGGCAATATCGTGCCGTCGTACGGCCCCGAGCCGGGCGGCGTGTCGGCATCGGTCGAATACGCGGTGGCCGCGTTGCGCGTGACCGACGTCGTGATCTGCGGCCATTCCGACTGCGGCGCGATGACCGCGATCGCCACCTGCCAGTGCATGGACCATATGCCGGCCGTCGGCCACTGGCTGCGGTACGCCGATTCCGCGCGCGTCGTGAACGAGGCGCGCACGCATCGCAGCGAACGCGAGCGGATCGACTCGATGGTGCGCGAGAACGTCGTCGCGCAACTGGCGAACCTGAAAACGCACCCTGCCGTGCGGCTCGCGCTCGAAGAAGGGCGGCTCGCGCTGCACGGCTGGGTGTACGACATCGAATCGGGCTGCATCGACGCCCATGACGGCGCGACCGGCCGGTTCGTTTCCCTGGCGGACCATCCCGAGGTTCGCGCCACGCCCGCGACGCTCCCCGTCGCGGCCTGAATCGCTCCCACCCCACCACGAGGAATTGCCATGATCCAGTCCCAGCACAGTCAGACTGCCCGCCACGCGCTTGCCGAGACCGTCGTGCTCGCGAAGGCGCGCAAGAACCTGTCGTTCGCGCAGCTCACCGAAGGCACGGGCCTGAGCGAAGCGTTCGTGACGGCCGCGCTGCTCGGCCAGCATGCGCTGCCGGCGGACGCTGCGCGCAGCGTCGCCGACAAGCTCGGCCTCGACGACGACGCGGTGCTGCTGCTGCAGACGATCCCGCTGCGCGGCAGCATCGACGACCGCGTGCCGACCGACCCGACCATTTACCGCTTCTACGAAATGCTGCAGGTGTACGGCACGACGCTGAAGGCGCTCGTTCACGAGAAGTTCGGCGACGGCATCATCAGCGCGATCAATTTCCGGCTCGATGTGAAGAAGGTCGACGATCCCGAAGGCGGGTCGCGCGCGGTGATCACGCTCGACGGCAAGTACCTGCCGACCAAGCCGTTCTGACGCCGGCGCGGCGCCGCTGCAGCGGTGCCGCGCAGGTTCCCGCCCGACGTGCGTCGGCTGCCGGCCGGCGCACGGCCCGCCATTCCGTTTCAACGAGGACGCAGCCATGGATTTTGTGAAACGCACGATCGATCTTGCGATGAAGAACGTGGAAGAGGGCGGCCGCCCGTTCGCGACGGTGATCGTCCGCGACGGCGAGGTCGTCGCGGAGAGCCCGAACCTCGTTGCGCAGACCAGCGACCCGACCGCGCACGCCGAGATCCTCGCGGTGCGCGACGCGTGCCGCAAGCTCGGCACCGAGCACCTGACCGATTGCGAGATCTACATTCTCGCGAGCCCATGCCCGATGTGTCTCGGTTCGCTGTACTACTGCAGCCCGAAACGCGTGATCTACATCACGACACGCGAGGACTACGCGCCGTTCTACCGTGACGACCGCAAGTATTTCGAGCTCGACACGTTCTATGCGGAATATGCGAAGCCGATCGACGAACGCCGGTTGCCGATGGTGCAGCAGAAGCACGGCGATGCGATCGGCGTCTACCGGCGCTGGAAGGAACTGAACGCAAAGTGACGTGACCCGCGCGGCGCACCGGCCGCGCGTGGCAGCCGCCCGGCTGCTCGTTTTCCCCACCCTCCGTATC
>NZ_CAJNKE010000299.1 GCF_905232215.1 Burkholderia sp. LMG 13014 | reverse complement strand
TTCCCGCGCCGCGCGGCGGTGGCGCGATGAACGACATGTTCCTGCTGCTCGTGGTGCGCGACGCGCTGGCCGCGATCGGCTTCCACGCGGCGGACCTGAGCCCGCGCGTGCTGCGCAATACGTATGCGCGCCGCCAGTTGCTCGCCGGCCACGCACATGCCGACGTCAGTGCGATGCTCGGTCTCGTCAGTACGCGAACGGTCACGCGCATCCGGCAGACGCTGCCGCGCGATGCGGCCGCGGATCGCGCCGCACACGAGCGCTGATCCCGCACTGACGCGGGCCGCGTGCCGTCCGGCGCCCTATTCGCCCGGCTTCGACTGGATCAACCGCAGAATCCGGGTGTCGTACGGCGATTGCATGACTTCGGCGATACGGACCTCGGAGGCGGCCGGATGCAGCGGATTCAGCAGGTAGTTGTGCGCGTGCGGCACGACGACGCTCGGGACGCGCAGCAGCGCGCTCGGCTGCGTGAGCAGCCACTCGGTGCCGGCGCTGCGGGTCCAGTCGACGTGGGTTCGCCAGTCGTCCGGCGCATCGCCCTCCGCGATTTCGGCGATATCGACTGAATCAGCCACCTCGATACGAAGCAACTGGTATCCGCTCGGCAATTGCGCGACCGTGGCGATTTCGAAATGAACGAGCGTCTCGAGCAGCGCGAGCGCCGGATGCTCGGCGAGATACACGACGGGCTGCCCGGCGAAATGCCAGCGCCCGCCGGCGCGCAACCCGCCGATGCCTTTCAGGTCGGCGAAATTGCTGATCCGCCACAGCGTCGTCAAGCGAAGTACCCCTCGTCGATCTGCGTGAGGACTTCCTCGACGAGCCGCGCACCATGCTCGGTGCTCGCCATGTCGAGCGACGTGCGGCCGCCGAAGCGCTGGAGCCCGTTGCGCAGCCACGCCATCGCCTTGTCCTGGTCGCCGAACGTGGCCGTCGCCTGCGCGACGATGCGCGCGAGACGGATCGCCTTGTCGGATTCCTCCGGCGACAGGCGTTCGTGCGCCTGGCGACGATGGCTCAGCGTGCGGCGCGGAATGATGAAGGCCAGTTCGTCCGATTTCAGCCCGCGCTCGGACAACCGGTCGATCACCGAGACGTCGACGCGTGCGCTCGCCAGCTCGGCAAGATCGGCCCCCGATCGGACACGGATCGCCAGCAGCTGTTCGAGAATCGTGAATTCGGCCTGACGCGGATGCGCGACGCCCGAAGGATGAAAAGCAATGGTGCTCATGACTTCTCCCGGCAATTTGCCCAATCATTATAGGCGTTTTGCCAAAAACTTGCGGGAACCGGATAGAGCGTGCGCCAGTGGCGCTCATCAAGGCCTCTGCGAAGGCCGGAGCGACTATGCCCCGCCTGTCTGGCGGCAAGTTGCTGTGGTCGCGAATCGAAGATTCGCCTGGGTGATGGGATGCAATTATTCAGTATATAAAGTCAGGCCCAGCATCATACGGTTGTCACGTAACAACTTTTTTTACTGGTTTCATTTGCTCTCATTCCTCCCCCTCATCCTTCCAGACAAGGCCGAGGGGTTCACCCAGGACAGGGAGATGTTCGCCAAGCGCGGCCCCCGTCGTCCGGAAGGAGCGCCGCTTCTGGCCATTCACCGTCCGTCCCGATGGAAACGCATCGCCGTGCCCTCGCGCCGAAGGCGCTCCCATATCGCGCGTTTCTCGTCGTCGTTCATGAACACCCAGTGCGAGACCTCGTCGGCCGTTCGTCCGCATCCCTTGCAGACATCGTCGAACAGCGTCGAGCACACGCCGACACAGGGGCTATCCGGTACGTCATGAAGCGTGGAAGCCATTGGAACACTCGTATCGATTGAAAATCCGGCAGCGCAACGGACCGCACTCCCATAAACGGGTACTTTTCTGCCGGCGATGCGGCCTGAGCCGCGACGCCAATCCACCCCGCTCACTGCGACGCTACCGCCAGTGGCGCCAGCACCGCCGCGATGCCCGTCCCATGAGCCGGATCGGACTTCGAGCAGTTGTCGATGTGTTGCTTCGGGATCACTTCGCGATCGAAATGCGCAAGCGTCTCGATCAGCCGAATGCCCTACAGCAGCCAGGGCTGACCGTCTGGATGTTGGCATTGCCGCCGACCATCGCGCCGTTCGCGTGGGGCGGCATTCGAACGTGCGATTGGCCATGCACGACCGCACGCCTCAATCATCAAGGAACCGCGATTCACGTTGCGCGCACGATCTCCGCCCCGTACCCGCGATCGTGCGCTACACCGCGAGCAATCAGCCGGCCCAAGCGGACGACCGGATCACACTGCAGAAATTGCCGGCATGGAAATGCGGATCCTTGTCGGCGAGCACGTCGGCCTTCACGTTGCCGAACGTCGTGTCCGGCTTGTGCTTGATCCCGTCGTAGAACGCCTGAATGATGTCTTCCTTGAAGTGCGGCGTACGCGGATGCGCACGGACGACGGCCTCGCGCTCGACGTCGCTGTATTCCGGATACGTCAGGCCCAGCACATCCATCTCGACGCCCGCGGTAACGAGCGCGATCACCGGGTGCATGTGCTGCGGGATACCCGGCGTGGTATGCAACGCGATCGAAGTCCATACGACATCGATATCCTGCTGCGAGATGCCCTTGCCCTTCAGGAAATCGCGGGCGGCGTTGGCGCCGTCCACTTCGAAACGCTCGCACGCGCTGCTGTGTTCGTGCGTGAGCCCCATGTCATGGAACATGCAGCCGCAGTAGAGCAGCTCGGGATCGTATTTGAGGCCGCGCCGCTGGCCCGCGAGCGCCGCGAAATAGAAGACGCGGCTGGAATGATGGAACAGCAGCGGAGACGCAGTATCGCGGACGAGTTCGGTGATCTCGCGCGCCAGTTGGCTATCGGGAATGGTGATGCCTGCAACGTTCTCAGTCATGATCGACCTCCATTGAAAACACCCTTGATTCTCCGGAGTTCGATAGCTGTCTCCAATAGACGTGTTACGTCAAATCCTGCCATTTTGCGCGACGGACGGACACTGTTCCCGAACGGCAGGAAGAACGCCGGAAACAGGCGCCCTCACCCGTCACATGCACCGTCGGCGCCCCTATACTGCTACCCGTCACGTTCGACACAACACACAATCGATCATGCCGAAGGTCGTGGGAATATTCGCCGTTCCGGGCGTTCAACTGCTCGACGTCTCCGCACCGCTCGACGTCTTCGCGCAAGCGAACGCCGAATGCGGGAAGCCGTTCTATACGTTGCGGATCATTGCGAGCGAGTCCGGCCCGATCCGCAGTTCGTCCGGTGCGCAGTTGCTGCCGGACTGGATCGTCCCCGACATTCCTGAGCGTATCGACACGCTGCTGGTCGCCGGCGCGCCGAGCGCCGGCCGAATCGCACTGCGCACCGACGTCCTCGCGTGGCTGCGCGCGGCGGCCGTGCAGAGCAAGCGCTACGGCTCGATCTGCACCGGCGCGTTCATCCTCGCGGCCACCGGTCTGCTGAAAGGGCGTCACCTGACCACGCACTGGGCTGCCGCCGACGCGCTTGCCGAAGCCTATCCGTCGCTCGCCGTCGACGCCGACGCGCTGTACGTGCGCGACGGCAAGCTGCGCACCGGTGCCGGCGTCACGGCCGGGCTCGATCTCGCGCTCGCGCTGGTCGAGGAAGATCTCGGCCGCGAGATCGCACGGCGCGTCGCCGCGCAACTGGTCATGTTCTTCAAGCGCCCGGGCGGACAACTCCAGTTCAGCCGCAAGGGCGAAGCGCGCCCCGCCGGGCGTTCGGTACTGCAGGAGGTCCAGCGCTGGATCGCGGCGAATCCGGAACTCGAGCATTCGGTGGCGGAGATGGCGAAGCATGCGGGCATGAGCCCGCGCCACTTCGCGCGGCTGTTCCGCGCGGAAGTCGGCATGACGCCGGCCGCCTGGGTCGAGGCGACCCGCATCTCGGCCGCCCGCCACTTGCTCGAAAACGGCCACGACACGCCGAAACAGGTCGCCGCGAAATGCGGCTTCGCGAATGTCGATACGCTCAGGCGGTCGTTCACCCGGCACGTCGGAATCACGCCGTCCGAATACAGGAAACGGCAGGCAGTCCTGGCCGAGTGACGCGACAGCGTGCGCGCGATTCGGCGTGAACGACGTCAACCACCCCGCCCAAATACTTCGGCATCCGATCCAATTGATCGTCGTGCGGTCAGGCCACGGGCCGATCGACGACAGCGCGTCGCTGGAAACCTCGTCCGAGGTCCTGATCAACCGCGGGATAGCCCGGCAATCATCAGACGAAACACCCACCTGCCCAGATCGTTTACCCAGTTGCAATAATTATTCGCTGGAACGCGTATTTCCGACCGGTAACGTGATCGCTACGATGCAATCAACCGCTGAACGCAACAAGCGAAGCGCGAAATCAATGAAACCGGAGGTCATCATGAAGTCGTTCATCTACGCAGTCGTCGCCGCAACCGCCCTGTCCGCCTCGTATGGCGCATTCGCACAATCGAACCCGTCGGGCCAGCTGACGCGTGCCCAAGTGCGCGCGGAACTCGTCCAGCTCGAACAGGCCGGCTACAAGCCCGAAGTCTCCGACCAGTATTACCCTCGCGCGCTGCAGACCGCGCAGGCCCGCGTGACGAACGCCGATGAGACCGGCTACGGCGCGCAAGCCGCCGCCGGCGTGCGCGCCGGCCGCGCGATCGCGGTCAAGCAGGAAGGCCGCGACTCCGTGTATTTCGGCCAGTAAGCCGGACACACGCCCGCGTATTCCGATACGCGCGCGGCAAACGAAACACCCCGCTCCCGTTCATCGGGGCGGGGTGTTTGCTTTTCGGTCGTCCGCTTCCGGAACGGACCGCCCCCCTCGATCGAGGCAAACTTGCAGATCGCGTGCCGCGCGGCGCCGTTCACGCCGGCAGCCGGTGTTTACGCATAGAATGGCCGCGTGGTCGGCGTCGGCCGAAACGAACGCGAGCGCAACCACGACGCCCGGCTTGCCCGAACGTCGCCGCGCCCGCAGGCCGGCCCCGATGCGACACTCATCGCATTTTTCGAAAAGGAGCGGTTTCATGTCTCAAACATCCGGTTCCATGATCACGTTTCGACGCCCGGACGGCCAGGAACTGCAAGGCTATCTCGCTACGCCGGCAAAGACCGAAGGCGCACCCGCTGTCGTCGTCATCCAGGAATGGTGGGGGCTGAACGACCAGATCCGCGGCGTCGCGGATCGCCTCGCGCGCTGCGGCTACTTCGCGCTCGTGCCCGACCTGTATCGCGGCAAATCGACGGTCGAGGAAGAGGAAGCGCACCACCTGATGACCGGGCTCGATTTCGGCGATGCAGCCTCGCAGGACATTCCGGGCGCCGTGACATATCTGAAGACGCTTGCGTCGCGTGTCGCGGTGACGGGTTACTGCATGGGCGGCGCACTCACGCTGCTGTCGCTGCAGTTCGCCGATGCGGACGCGGGCGTCACGTGGTACGGCCTGCCGCCGCTCGACTACATCGATCCGGCGAAGCTCAAGGTGCCGCTGATGGGCCACTGGGGCACGCAGGACGCGTTCTTTACGATCGACCAGGTCGATGCGCTCGAGAAGAAGCTGACCGATGCGAAGGTCGGTATCGAATTCCATCGCTATCTCGCGCATCACGCGTTCGCCAATGAAACGGCCGTCGGCCCCGGCCGCATCGCCGGTACGCAGTTCGATCCGGTGTGGTCGCAAATCGCATGGGATCGCACGCTGACGTTCCTCGGCCGCACGCTTTGGGCGAAGCAAGGCTAACGTAACGTCGCTGCCAACGCAGGCAGCTTCGTAAAAAGAAACGCCACGGACTTTCGTCCGTGGCGTTTTCGTTTCCGCATACAGCCGGTTCGAAGGGCAAGCACGATAGACCGCGCCTGCCCTTCCGTGCGCTTACCCGTTCGTCGCCGCCGCCGACGCAGGCGCCGGAACAGCCGCCTTGTCGTAGTCGACCGGTGCATCCGGCGCGCGCGGCGTCTCGCCGGCCCGCTCGATCCACCCGCCGCCCAGTGAACGGTACAGGTTGACCAGGTTGGTCCACCGTGCCAGACGCGCATTGATCAGCGTCTGCTGCGCGGTGTACAGGTCCGTCTGCGCGGTCAGCACCGACAGGTAGCTGTCGACACCGTTCCTGTAACGCAGGTCCGACAGGTCGAAACGTCGCTGCTGCGCGTGCTCGTTGCGCTCCAGCGCCGCGATCTGCTGGTCGTACGTGCCGCGTGCGGCCAGCCCGTCCGCCACGTCGCGGAACGCCGACTGGATCGCCTTCTCGTAGTTCGCGATCTCGATGCGCTTCTGCACGTGTGCAAGATCGAGGTTCGCGATGTTCGAGCCGCCCTCGAAAATCGGCAGCGCGATGTTCGGCGCGAACGACCACGCCGCCGTGCCGGCCTTGAACAGACCGCCCAGCGTCGGGCTCGCCGTGCCGAACGCGGCCGTCAGCGAGATCTTCGGGAAGAACGCCGCGCGAGCCGCGCCGATGTTCGCGTTCGCCGCCAGCAGCGACTGCTCGGCCTGCATCACGTCGGGGCGACGCGTCAGCAGGTCGGACGGAAGGCCAGCCGGCACGTCCGTCAGCAGGTTCTGCGCGTCGAGCGGCATGCCCGCCGGCAGATCGTCCGGCAGCGGCTCGCCGATCAGCAGGACCAGATAGTTCAGCGCCTGCGCACGCGCACGCGCCTGTGCCTGCTGGTTCGCCAGCGCCTGCTCGACCACCGTCTGCGCCTGACGCAGCTCGAGCTCGGAGCCCGTGCCGTTGTCGAACTGCAGCTTCGTCAGGTCGTACGACGCCTGCGCGGTCTTCAGCGTGTCCTCCGTGACCTTCAGCAGATCGTCGGTCGACAGCAGCGTCAGGTATTGATCGGCCACCTGCGACACCAGCGAGATCTCCGACGCCTGCCGCGCATACGCGGTCGCCAGATACTGCGCGAGCGCCTGGTCCTTCAGGCTCTGCACGCGGCCGAACAGGTCGAGTTCCCACGACGCCGACAGGCCGACGTTGTAGGTCGTCGTGATGTTCCGGCCCGGCGCCACCGACAGCGCATTCGGCAGGCGCTGACGGCTACCGGTACCCGTCGCATCGAGCGTCGGGAACAGGCCCGCGCGCGTGATCTGGTACTGCGCGCGCGCCGCCTCGATGTTCAGCACCGACACGCGCAGGTCGCGGTTGTTCTTCAGCGCGATCTCGATCAGCCGCTGCAGGCGCGGATCGACGAAGAACTCGCGCCAGCCGATGGCGGT
>NZ_CAJNKE010000298.1 GCF_905232215.1 Burkholderia sp. LMG 13014 | reverse complement strand
TTGCGCCCCGCATCGGCCGCCTCGCCGGCCTGCTCCTGAATCTTGCCGGCCTGCTGTTCGGCGACGCCTTCCGCTTCCGTCCTGCGGTCGCCCGTCACCTTGCCGAGCGCTTCCTTGACCGAACCCTTGACCTGCTTGAGCTTGCCTTCGATGCGATTCCTGTCCATGGTCGTCTCCTGCGATGGTGGGGGAGAGCCGGCGACGTGACGGCCAGCGCCGCACCGCCGAGTGGACAGGATCGCAAGCACGCGCCGCGCGCGGCAGATGCGGATGCACCAGCGCGCATGATGCATTCGTACCGAGAGGCTAGCTAGTCCTTGCCCTTCGCGCCGCCCTTTTTGCCGCCCTTTTCGCCCCCCTTCTCGCCGCGCGCGCCATTCGCGTCGGCCGCGCCGACGATCCCGCGTTCGCGCGCCCACACGATCGCCTCGCCGCGGCTGTGCACGTCGAGCTTCGCATAGATCGTCGCGACGTGATTGCGCACGGTGTTCGGCGCGAGCCCGAGGCGGCCGGCGATTTCCTTGTCGGCGAGACCGTGGCACAGCAGGTCGAACACGTCGCGTTCGCGCGCGGTCAGGTCCGACAGTTGAGCGCCCGCATCCGGCGCATTCGCGCGCCGCACGTTCGCGAGCTTCTCGATCAGCGTGCGGCTGAACCACGACGCATCCTGCATCGCGGTTTCGATCGCGTAGACGAGCTCCATCTCGGTACGCTTGCGATCGCTGATGTCGAGCAGCGCGACGAGCAGACAGTCGCGCCCGTGTATCGCGACAGGGTCCGCCGATACGACGCAATCGCGCACGTCACCTTCACGCGTGCGGATCTGCACGTCGGCGTTGCGCACGTTGCCGTCGCGCGCGAGCCGGCCTTCGATGCGCTGCCATGCGCCGCGCTCGGCCCACAGCCCGATCTCGTCCGCCGATTTGCCGAGCAGGTCGTCCTGCGCATGGCCGGTCATCGCGGCGAATGCGCCGTTCACGTCGAGCAATTCGAAGCGGTCGGCCGTGACGATCGCGGTGGCGACCGGCGCCATCCGGAACGCCGTCGCGAAGCGTTCCTCGCTCTGCCGCAGCGCGCGCTCGGCCTGCTTGCGCGGCTCGAGATCCATGAACGTGAACAGCATGCATACCTCGTCGTTCATGTCGATCGGCTGCCCGGCGACGACCACGGCCTTCGCGCTGCCGTCCGCGAGTTTCAGCACGGCCTCCATCTGCGGGATCGTCGCGCCTTCGCCGAGCCGCTCGATCGCGAGTTCGCGCCGCTCGGCCTGGTCGAGCACGTCGATCTCGTACACCGAGCGGCCGAGCACGTCGTCGCGCGCGTGGCCGGTCATGTCGAGAAAGCCCTGGTTGACCTTCACGTAGCGCAGGTCGTCGAGCCGGCAGATCACGGCCGGCGCCGGGTTCGCGTTGAAGGTGCGCTCGAAGCGCTCCTCGGCGCTCGCCCATTCGGTCGCGTCGTGCAGCACGAGCGCCAGGCAATCCGGTTCGCCTGCCGCGTTCGTCAGCACGAGGCTGCGGATACGATGGACCCAGCTCACGGTTTCATCGGCGGCCGATTCGACTTCGACCGTCACGTCGCTGAACTCCTCGCCCGCGATCACGCGATCCATCGGATAGTGGCCGTCGCGCACCGGATGGTTGTTCCGGTAGCGCAGCCGGAAGCGCTCGCGGTAATCGGTGACGGTCGCGCCGAGCGCCTTCAGCTCGGTCACGCCGTGCATCGCGAGCGCGGCTTCGTTCGCCCAGACGATCCGCTGGTCGGGCTCGACCAGGATCACGCCCTCGGTGAGCCCCGCAATGATCTGGTGCAGCTGGCGCCGGTCGGTATGCGACTTCAGCGCCTGCTCGTTTGCCTGTTCGTTGACCTGTTCGTTCATCGAATGGTTGTCCATGTCGTCTGCATGAGCGCCGGCCCGGTTGCCGTTTCGTCGACACGCGCCGGCCGGCGCGTGTGACGATGATCGCGTGCCGCACCGCTGCGCGACAGGCGCGAATGCACTATCCGCCATAGTACATTCGCACGGCACGCGCTATCGTTCGGCACCCCGCCGATCCGCCATGCATCCGACAGGCCCGCCATTCCACGCCGCGCGTGCGATGGATACGCGCCGCGCCACTCTCCCGCCCGTCTCCCGCCCTTCACGACGCCCCGTGCAAACGCACTAGCCGATCAGGTGAATTTGCGCGATGTCCACGCACGTTCGCCCCGGTACGCTGGTCCTGCATCGGCGCCCATGCGCTGCCTTCCGAACCGCAGAGGAGAAGCACGATGAAGCTGCATCAGACACCCGATCCGACGCGGCCCGCACCGCCTCCGGACAGCCCGCCCGAACCGCCGCCCGGCACCGATCCGCCGGTTCCGCTGCCGCCCGACATGCCGCGCCCCGATATGCCGCCGCGCGAGCCCGGCTACGACACGCCGATCGTCAAGTAGTGCGCGGCGCCGTTCGCATTCATCGATTCATCACGCCAAGCGAAGGAGAACATCCATGAACAAGACCCGCCCCATTTCGACGCTGCTCGCCGTCAGCGCGACTTTCCTGCTGAGTGCCGCGCCGCTCACGAATGCGGTTGCACAGGACGCATCGACCGGCAACGGCATGAAGGCCGAATCGAACCAGCCCGTCTCCGATACGTGGATCACGACCAAGGTGAAGGGCCGGCTGGCCACCGTCGACGGCCTGAAGAGCGTCGACATCAGCGTGACGACGGTCGACGGCGTCGTCACGCTGACCGGCGTGCTGCCGACGAAGATCGCCGTGAAGAAGGCGATCGCCGTGTCGCGCGCGGTCAAGGGCGTGAAGCACGTCGACGCATCCGGCCTGAAGGCGAAGGCCTGACCTCCCGGCGCGGCACGCCGCCGCGCCTTCTATCCCTGCATGACAAGGAGCACACGATGAACGAGGACAAGATCAAGGGCCAGTGGAAGCAACTCTCCGGCAAGCTGAAGGCCAAGTGGGGCAAGCTGACCGACGACGACCTGGCCGTCGCGGAAGGCAATCGCGAGTACCTGGCCGGCAAGATCCAGGAGCGTTACGGGATCGCCCGCGACGCAGCCGAGAAGCAGTTGAAGGAATTCGACCGCGAGCTGTAACGCGATAGCCCTTCAATCCAACCGCCGCGGCGCCGACGGCGTCGCGGCCACCAGGACAGCGACATGGGCAAATACCTGATCGCCTGGCTGCTCGGCGTGCCGGTCGGGCTGCTGGTGCTGTTCTATCTGATCACGCACGTCTTCTGACCATGCCGGCTCGACCAAGACGAACAACGCAACGCGTTTTTCAGGGAGATGACCTATGAAATTCCTTTCGATATCGGCAGCCTGCATCGCCTTGATGACCGCTTCGATCCCGGGGTTTGCTGCAGGGTGCCTGAAGGGCGCAGCCGTGGGCGGGGTCGCCGGCCATGTCGCAGGGCACCATGGGGCAATGGGTGCCGCTGCGGGTTGCGCAATCGGCCATCACCACGCGGCAAAGAAGGCCAAAGCGGCAAGCGCGGCAACAGCCGCCTCTCAATGAGAGACGACGAGCCCGGCGTTCGACACCGGGCTCGCCACACTTAGTGCCCCTTGTAGAGTTCGAGCAACTGGCTCTGCAATGCCATCATTTCCTTGTCGTGCTGCATTTGCATCTTTGCCATCGCTTCGTTGTGCGCCATTTCCATCGACATCATTTTTTGCTGGATGACGATGGCTTGCGTGCGCTGCTCGGGCGTGAGCTTGTCCATCATCATCATGGTCCAGTCGCTCGTGTGCGACATGTAGGTACCGCTGCGACCAATGCCACCGCCGTCTGCCTGTGCCGCACCGGCAACCAGCAGGAACGGAATGGCGCCACACAGCATGAGCTTGCGAATCGGGTTCATCCGGGTTCTCCTGTCAAGAATGGACGTCTGGAAGCGCCCGTGTCGCATGCACGGGTTTCCTGAGCGTGTGTCATGAACTGCCAGCTGACATCGAGACCTCGTCCAATCAATCGACCGGGTGATCGAAAGGCTTCTTCCGGGCAAGCGCTACGACGAATCGGCTGATGAATGATGGTTCGACTGGCGTGACTTTTGTCGTCCCGTACCGGCGGATATGACACGTCGCATCGAGAATTTTCTGGCGCGTAAACCCTCGAGCCAGCGGTCGTGTCAACGATGGCCTTTCCCCGCGATGACAGACGCCGCGCGGAACCGCGTCGAATTTCGTGGAGGCTCGGCTTCGCAGGAGTACGGAGTCAGGAACAGGAAGGCAAGCGGGTTTTCGCCGGAAGTCCGGGAGCGGCGGGGAGGCTGTTGCGCGAGCAGCGTCGCGACGGTCCGTCGATTGGGGCGGCGGTCGAATCGATTGTGCCGATGATCGGCCGTACGACGCGGACGCTGCTGGAGTGGGGCTGGCGCGAGGAGGTCGACAGCGGCGAAAGCGATGCGATCCCGCACACGGAAATCAAGCGTGTCTGGCAGGCCAACGTGCAAGTCGATGGCGTACCGAAAGTCTGGAAGCAGATGAATCGGTCAGGCAGCCAGTTGAAGCCGGGGCAAACCGCTACGGGCAACTCGGCAATGCCGCCGACGTGCCTGCATTGACTCAGGCCAACCAGCCGCCACGATTCCCGTAGCGGTTCAGGTAGCGGTTCGCGCATGCGCCGGCCAAACCGTCGCGGCCGGCGCAGCGTCCCGCTTTCGCTGCGTTACTTCGCCGCGTTCGCCGTCATCTTGAAGATGCCTTGCGCATTACCCGCATCGAAACGCAGGTCGGTCACCCAGCGACGTGCCGCCTGGTCGAACGTGCGCTTGCGCGTGATGAACTCGTAGAACGAACCCGGTACGTTGCGCTTCACGGTGCCGCCGTCGCGCGTGCGGAATTCGCGCTCGACGGTATCCGCACGATACGCGGTCTGGAACACGCGGCCCGAGCGCGAACGCTCGACTTCCGGCTTCATCGGCCGGCCCTTCGCCTTCTCGTCGTCGGACAGCTTGAACACGTCGGCGACGCGGTCGGTCGCATGGTTGAACGCGTTGCCTTCGGTCGAGATCCACGCCATTTCCGCCGATTCCAGCAGCAGCGTTTCGTAGTCGAGCTCGTTCGGCAGGTCGTGCTGACGCGCGAACGCCCCGACGATCTCCGGCAGCAGCGTGTGCGCGGCCTCCAGCGACAGCCAGCCTTCACGCTCGATTTCCCACAGCAGCGCGACGGCCGCCGGCGACAGCGGATCGCGCGACGTGCTCACGACGTTCGTCACGGCCTGCTGGAATTCCTTCGAGAAACGTTCCGGATGCAGCTCGCTGACGAAGAACTGCGCGATTTCGTCCGGCGCGTCTTCATGCGCATACGCGCGGCCCGTCATGCCGAGCTTGTCGAGCGGGTAACGGCCGTTCAGGCGGAAGCCGAGCGGACGCAGGATGCGCGTGAACGCGGCTTCGCCCGGCGGCAGCGCGCCCGTGTTCGGCCAGCGCACCGTGCGCAGCGCGCCGTGGTCGAAATAGACCGAGCCGCCGCTTTCGATCGCGTCGGCCGTGTACGCGCGGCCGTTCGCCGAACGTTCAAGCAGCCCTTCGAACAGCGCCATGTTCATCGCCTGCGCGATTTCCGCGCGCGTCACAACGCCGTCTTCCCATTCTTCGAGGATGGCCGGCATGTTCAGGGTCGAGAACAGGGCGTCGGTCTTCGCCTGTCCCAGCAGCTTCGTCAGCAAGCTCTCGATATTCGGATTGCGCATCAGGTTTCTCGTCTCGGGGGACCGCCGGCAAACGTGCCGGCAACTCGTTGGCCGGCTGCCCTGCGGGCGCCTGGCCTTGCGTGGAGAGCATTATTCAAAGGGTTGCAGCCGGGCGTAAAGCGAGATTAAATTGATATGTGATGAGTTTTTGGAATTATCAGCCGCTCCCCTGCTCCGCCGTCCGCCTTGTGCCGTGCGGGCCTGATCGTCAGACGAATCGAACATCATGCGTAAATTCAAGATCCCCAACATGGGCGCGCTCGTGGCTTTCGAAGCCGCCGCGCGCCACGAGAGCTTCACGCACGCGGCCAAGGAGCTGTTCCTGACCGAAAGCGCGGTATCGCGGCAGATCGCGACCCTCGAGGCGAGCCTCGGCGTGCGGCTGTTCGCGCGTGTGAAGCAGCGCGTCGTGCTGACGCGCGCCGGCAAGCTGTACGGCACGCAGGTGCGGCGCGCGCTGGAGGCACTCGACCGCGACACGCTGTCGATCATCGCGCACGGCAGCGGCGGCGGCTACCTGGAGCTGGCGGTGCTGCCGACCTTCGCGTCGCACTGGCTGATCCCGCGCATCAAGAGCTTCTACGACCGCACGCCCGACGTGCGCGTGAACATGGGCAGCCGCACCGACCTGTTCTCGTTCGAGGACACGCACTTCGAGGCCGCGATCCACTACGGCAAGCCGACCTGGCCGGGCACGTCGTCCGACTACCTGTTCGGCGAGGAAGTCGTGCCGATCTGCTCGCCTGCGCTGCTCGACAGGCCCGTCGAGCGCGTCGAGGATCTGCTCGCGTACCCGCTGCTGCACTCGACGACGCGCCCCGGCGCGTGGGCGCAGTGGTTCGAGACGCACGGCGTCGAGGACATCCGCACGATGCAGGGCGTGCGCTACGAGCTGCACACGATGCTGATCAGCGCGGCCTCGGCCGGGCTTGGCGTCGCGCTCGTGCCGAAGTTCTTCGTCGAGGAACAGTTGCAGCAGCTCGGCCTCGTCGTGCCGTGCGACGCGGCGACGGTCGGCGATTCGGCGTACTACCTCGTGTATCCGACGGAGTTAAGCCACAGCAAGCCGCTGGAGCTGTTTCGCGGCTGGCTGCTCGAGCAGGCGAGCGCGTATGCGTCGCCGGATTTCGATGCGGATGACGGCGAGATGGTGGACGACGAGGACGTCGAGTAACGGCGCGGTCGCGCCAGCATCATGGCGTGGTGGCCTCGCACGCGTGTCGCGTCGGCAGACCGGCCGTCACCACCTTCACCAGCCGCGCGCGATCGGGCGTTTCCAGCCCCGGGCACACGGTGTCCAGCGCGCGGATCACGACCGTTGCGCGCCCGTCGAAGCGGCATACGCCGTCGGGCTGCGCGGCGGGGAGCCGCAGTCCGCGCAGCGCATCGTGCTGGTTCGTGAAGACGATCACACCCGCGCGTTGCGAGCGGTCCGGCAAGCGCCGCGCCGATGCCTCGTCCTCTTCGAACCATACGTCCGACCCGATCGATTCGTCGCCGTAGTCGAGCGCGTAACGGCCCGACAGCGTGA
>NZ_CAJNKE010000297.1 GCF_905232215.1 Burkholderia sp. LMG 13014 | reverse complement strand
CGCTGCGGGATATTTTGCTTGACGACCCAATCGCGACCCGCTATCGTCAATGATTCGCAACATGAAGTGATGGTCTCATTTGAGGCTGGCCCAAGAAGCCTGCCCTTCAAACTGGACGCGCCGCTTGAACCCGAGCCACAAGCCCGGCAGAGAGCACCCGATCAATTTTTTGCCGAAAATTCGAAAGGTCAAAATGAACATGCCCAGCGCGGAATTCTCCACGTCGGAACCCCTTTCCCCTCCCGATAGCGACTCCATCGGCGGTACCGTGCTCATGAAGGCACTGGCCGATGAAAACGTCGAATTCATCTGGGGCTACCCCGGCGGCTCGGTACTCTACATCTACGACGAGCTTTACAAGCAGGACAAGATTCAGCACGTGCTGGTGCGCCACGAACAGGCGGCCGTGCACGCAGCCGATGCGTATGCGCGTTCCACCGGCAATGTCGGCGTCTGTCTCGTGACGTCGGGCCCCGGTGTCACCAACGCGGTGACCGGCATCGCCACGGCGTACATGGATTCGATCCCGATGGTCGTGATCAGCGGCCAGGTGCCCACGGCCGCGATCGGCCAGGATGCCTTCCAGGAGTGCGACACCGTCGGCATCACGCGTCCGTGCGTGAAGCACAACTTCCTCGTGAAGGACGTGCGCGACCTCGCGGAAACCGTCAAGAAGGCGTTTTATATCGCCCGCACCGGCCGTCCGGGCCCGGTGCTGATCGACATCCCGAAAGACATCTCGAAGACGCCGTGCGAGTACGAGCCCGTCAAGAGCGTGTCGCTGCGTTCGTACAATCCCGTCACGAAAGGCCATTCGGGTCAGATCCGCAAGGCCGTGTCGCTGCTGCTGACGGCGAAGCGTCCGTACATCTACACGGGTGGCGGCATCATCCTCGCCGATGCGTCGCGTGAACTGAACCAGTTCGCGGATCTCCTCGGCTACCCGGTCACGAACACGCTGATGGGCCTCGGCGGCTATCGCGCGTCGGACAAGAAATTCCTCGGCATGCTCGGCATGCACGGCACCTACGAAGCGAACATGGCGATGCAGCACTGCGACGTGCTGATCGCGATCGGTGCCCGCTTCGACGACCGCGTGATCGGCGATCCGGCGCACTTCGCGTCGCGTCCGCGCAAGATCATCCACATCGACATCGACCCTTCGTCGATCTCGAAGCGTGTGAAGGTCGACATCCCGATCGTCGGCGACGTGAAGGAAGTGCTGAAGGAGCTGATCGAGCAGCTGCAGACGGCCGAGCATGGCCCCGACACCGAGGCGCTCGCGCAATGGTGGAAGGACATCGAGGGCTGGCGCTCGAAGGACTGCCTGAAATACGACCGCGAAAGCGAGATCATCAAGCCGCAGTACGTGGTGGAGAAGGCGTGGGAGCTGACGGACGGCAATGCGTTCGTGTGCTCGGACGTCGGCCAGCACCAGATGTGGGCGGCGCAGTTCTACCGTTTCAACAAGCCGCGTCGCTGGATCAACTCCGGCGGCCTCGGCACGATGGGCTTCGGCCTGCCGGCAGCGATGGGTGTCAAGATGGCGCACCCGGACGACGACGTGCTGTGCATCACGGGCGAAGGCTCGATCCAGATGTGCATCCAGGAACTGTCGACCTGCCTGCAGTACGACACGCCCGTGAAGATCATTTCGCTGAACAACCGCTATCTCGGCATGGTTCGCCAGTGGCAGCAGATCGAATACAGCAAGCGCTATTCGCATTCGTACATGGATGCGCTGCCTGATTTCGTGAAGCTCGCCGAGGCATACGGCCATGTCGGCATGCGGATCGAAAAGACCTCGGATGTGGAGCCGGCGCTGAAGGAAGCGCTGCGCCTGAAGGACCGCACCGTGTTTCTCGACTTCCAGACCGATCCGACCGAAAACGTCTGGCCGATGGTACAGGCCGGCAAGGGCATCACCGAGATGCTGCTCGGATCGGAAGATCTGTAACGGCGCGACGCGCGCCCGGCCCCTGCGGCCCGCCTTCACGAAGGGCGGAGCGGCATGCGGCGGCGCGCGGCGCGGGTGAATCGACACGGACACATTCTGGAAGAAGCGAACATGAGACACATCATTTCCGTCCTGCTGGAGAACGAACCGGGCGCGCTGTCGCGCGTGGTCGGTCTGTTTTCCGCACGCGGCTACAACATCGAAACCTTGACGGTGGCGCCGACCGAAGACCAATCGCTGTCGCGGCTCACCATCGTTTCCATTGGCTCCGACGACGTGATCGAACAGATCACGAAGCATCTGAACCGCCTGATCGAGGTGGTGAAAGTGGTGGACCTGACCGACGGTGCACACATCGAACGCGAGCTGATGCTGATCAAGGTACGTGCAGTGGGCAAGGAGCGCGAAGAAATGAAGCGGATGGCGGACATTTTCCGCGGCCGCATCATCGACGTGACCGAAAAGACCTACACGATCGAATTGACGGGCGCGAGCGACAAGCTCGACGCATTCATCCAGGGGCTGGACGCGGGCGCGATCCTAGAGACCGTGCGCACCGGCAGCTCCGGCATCGGACGCGGCGAGCGCATCCTGAAGGTGTGATGCCAGACAGGCACGCCGGGTGCGCCGTCATGTCCCGGCCCGCAGTACTCCATCCGAATGAATTGTTGAATTTTTGAATTAGCGAAGGAACCATCATGAACGTTTTCTACGACAAAGACGCTGACCTCTCCCTCATCAAGGGCAAGCAAGTCACGATCATCGGCTACGGCTCGCAAGGCCATGCACACGCGCTGAACCTGAAGGACAGCGGCGTGAACGTGACGGTCGGCCTGCGCAAGGGCGGCGCGTCGTGGAGCAAGGCCGAAAACGCCGGCCTGTCGGTCAAGGAAGTCGCGGAAGCGGTGAAGGGCGCCGACGTCGTGATGATGCTGCTGCCGGACGAGCAGATCGCCGACGTGTACGCGAAGGAAGTTCACGCGAACATCAAGCAGGGCGCGGCGCTGGCATTCGCGCACGGCTTCAACGTCCACTACGGTGCGGTGATCCCGCGCGCCGACCTCGACGTGATCATGATCGCGCCGAAGGCACCGGGCCACACGGTTCGCGGCACGTACTCGCAAGGTGGCGGCGTGCCGCACCTGATCGCGGTTGCGCAGAACAAGTCGGGCGCGGCACGCGACATCGCGCTGTCGTACGCGGCAGCGAACGGCGGCGGCCGTGCAGGCATCATCGAAACCAACTTCCGTGAAGAAACCGAAACCGACCTGTTCGGCGAGCAGGCCGTGCTGTGCGGCGGTACCGTCGAGCTGATCAAGGCTGGCTTCGAGACGCTGGTCGAAGCAGGCTACGCGCCGGAAATGGCGTACTTCGAGTGCCTGCACGAACTGAAGCTGATCGTCGACCTGATCTACGAAGGCGGCATCGCGAACATGAACTACTCGATCTCGAACAACGCCGAGTACGGCGAGTACGTGACGGGCCCGCGCATCGTCACGGAAGAGACGAAGAAGGCGATGAAGCAGTGCCTGACCGACATCCAGACGGGCGAGTACGCGAAGAGCTTCATTCTCGAGAACAAGGCAGGCGCGCCGACGCTGCAGTCGCGCCGCCGCCTGACGGCCGAGCACCAGATCGAGCAGGTCGGCTCGAAGCTGCGCGCAATGATGCCGTGGATCGCGAAGAACAAGCTCGTCGACCAGACGAAGAACTAAGCACCGCGAGCTGTTCCGGCCCCTCGAATAGAGGGCCGGTACCAAAAAGCCGCCCGAAGGCAGCAGTGCCCCGGGCGGCTTTTGCTATCCTACGGGCTTTGCAATTCACCGAACACAGAACGAATCCATGAACTATCCTCATCCGATCATCGCGCGCGAAGGCTGGCCGTTCATCGCGATTGCAGCCGTCATCGCGCTGTTGATCCATGCCGTCGGGGGCTTCGGCTTCGCGTGGCCGTTCTGGCTGCTGCTCGTCTTCGTCGTCCAGTTCTTCCGCGATCCGCAGCGCCCGATCCCGGCGCAGCCGAATGCGGTGCTGTGCCCGGCGGACGGCCGCATCGTGGCGGTCGAGACCGCACAGGACCCGTACGCGAACCGCGAAGCGCTGAAGATCAGCGTGTTCATGAATGTCTTCAACGTCCATTCGCAGCGTTCGCCGGTCGATGGCGCGATCTCCAAGGTCGAGTACTTCCCGGGCGCGTTCCTGAACGCGGCGATCGACAAGGCGTCGACGGAAAACGAACGCAATGCGGTCGTGATCCAGACGGCGAGCGGCAAGACCGTGACCGCCGTGCAGATCGCCGGCCTCGTCGCACGCCGGATTCTCTGCTACGTGCGCGCCGGCGAACCGCTGTCGCGCGGCCAGCGCTACGGTTTCATCCGCTTCGGTTCGCGCGTCGACGTGTACCTGCCGCTCGGCAGCCGCGCGAAGGTGTCGATCGGCGAGAAGGTCTACGCGTCGTCGACGATCCTCGCCGAGCTCGAACAGTAAGCGGCGGGACGCACGATGGCCGCATTCAAACCGCGTCGGCCGCGCAACGGCCAGACGCCACGCCCGTTCCGCCGCAACAAGGTGATGGCACAGGATCCGGTGCCCATCGAGAGCCGCCGCGCCGCGCGCCAGCGGTTCCTGAAGACCCGCGGCATCTACCTGCTGCCGAACGCATTCACGACCGCCGCGCTGTTCTGCGGCTTCTTCGCGGTCGTGCAGGCGATGAACGTGCGCTTCGAGATCGCCGCGATCGCGATTTTCGTCGCGATGGTGCTCGACGGGATGGACGGGCGCGTCGCGCGCATGACGCATACGCAGAGCGCGTTCGGCGAGCAGTTCGACAGCCTGTCGGACATGGTGTCGTTCGGCGTCGCGCCCGCGCTCGTGATGTACGAGTGGGTGCTGAAGGATCTCGGCCGCTGGGGCTGGCTCGCCGCGTTCGTCTATTGCTCGGGCGCCGCGCTGCGGCTCGCGCGTTTCAACACGAACATCGGCAGCGTCGACAAGCGTTTCTTCCAGGGGCTGCCGAGCCCGGCCGCCGCCGCGCTGATCGCGGGCTTCGTGTGGCTCGCGACCGACAACCGCGTGCCGATGAAGCTCGGCTGGCTGCCGTGGGTCGCATTCGTGCTGACGATCTACGCGGGCGTGACGATGGTGTCGAACGCGCCGTTCTACAGCGGCAAGGCACTCGACGTGCGGCACCGCGTGCCGTTCGCGGCGATCCTGCTGGTCGTCGTCGCGTTCGTGCTCGTGTCGTCCGACCCGCCGCTGATGCTGTTCTGCCTGTTCGTGCTGTACGGGCTGTCCGGCTACGTGTTCTGGGCCTACATGGCCATTCGCGGGCGTGCGAATCCGGCGCGCTCGTCGCAGCGCGATCACTGACGCGGGTTTTTCGCCCGGAAACGGCGGCCTTCAGGCCGCCGTTTTCTTTTGCCCCTGTTTCGAATCGGGCCGCCGCAAGCCCCGGGTGCCGTCCGATTGCGCACCCAGCGGAATGCCGCTATAGTCTTCGGCATGACCGCATTTTCCCGCCTCTCCCTCCTTCTAGCCGGTGCGCCGCTACGCGCGCTAGCTTTGGTGCGCCTGCCGCGCTGACCGTTCTCGCCCCCCGTCAAGCCTCGTCTGTTGTTGAGCGTCGCCAGCGGTGGCGCGATCTCATTACGTTTGATTTCCGTATAAAGAGCCCTGGAGCCCCCCATGACAGACAAGCTGATCATTTTCGATACGACGTTGCGTGACGGCGAGCAATCGCCCGGTGCGTCGATGACGAAGGAAGAGAAAATCCGCATCGCGAAGCACCTCGAGCGGATGAAGGTCGACGTGATCGAGGCGGGCTTCGCGGCCAGCTCGAACGGCGATTTCGACGCGATCCACACGATCGCCGGTCTCATCAAGGACAGCACGATCTGCTCGCTGGCGCGCGCCAACGACAAGGACATCCAGCGTGCGGCCGACGCACTGAAGCCGGCCGAGAGCTTCCGGATCCACACGTTCATCGCGACGTCTCCGCTGCACATGGAGAAGAAGCTGCGGATGACGCCCGACCAGGTGTTCGAGCAGGCGCGCCTCGCGGTGCGCTTCGCGCGCAAGTTCACCGACAACGTCGAATTCTCGCCGGAAGACGGCAGCCGCTCCGACATGGATTTCCTGTGCCGTGTGCTGGAAGCCGTGATCGCCGAAGGCGCGACGACAATCAACATTGCCGATACGGTCGGCTACGGCGTGCCGGAGTTGTACGGCAACCTCGTGAAGACGCTGCGCGAACGCATTCCGAACTCGGACAAGGCGATCTTCTCCGTGCACTGCCACAACGACCTCGGGATGGCCGTCGCGAACTCGCTCGCCGGCGTGAAGATCGGCGGCGCGCGTCAGGTCGAGTGCACGATCAACGGTCTCGGCGAGCGCGCGGGCAACACGTCGCTCGAAGAAATCGTGATGGCCGTGAAGACGCGCAAGGACTACTTCGGCCTCGACGTCGGTATCGACACGTCGCAGATCGTGCCGACGTCGAAGCTCGTGTCGCAGATCACCGGTTTCGTCGTGCAGCCAAACAAGGCAGTGGGCGGCGCGAACGCGTGCGCGCACGCATCGGGCATCCACCAGGACGGCGTGCTGAAGGCGCGCGACACCTACGAGATCATGCGCGCGGAAGACGTGGGCTGGACCGCGAACAAGATCGTGCTCGGCAAGCTGTCGGGTCGTAACGCGTTCAAGCAGCGCCTGCAGGAGCTCGGCGTGTCGCTCGACAGCGAAAGCGAACTGAACGCCGCGTTCATGCGCTTCAAGGATCTGGCCGACCGCAAGGCCGAGATCTTCGACGAGGACATCATCGCGATCGTGTCCGAGGAGTCGGCGCTCGCGCACGAGCAGGAGCACTTCAAGTTCGTGTCGCTGTCGCAGCACTCGGAAACGGGCGAGCAGCCGCACGCGAAGGTCGTGTTCGGGGTCGAAGGCAAGGAAGTGACCGGCGAGGCACGCGGCAACGGTCCGGTCGATGCGACGTTCAACGCGATCGAGAGCGAAGTCGGCAGCGGTTCCGAACTGCTGCTGTACTCGGTGAACGCGATCACGACCGGGACGCAGGCGCAGGGCGAAGTGACGGTCCGGCTGTCGAAGAGCGGGCGGATCGTCAACGGCGTCGGCACCGATCCGGACATCGTCGCGGCGTCTGCGAAGGCGTACATCTCCGCACTGAACAAGCTGCATTCGAAGGACGACAAGCTCAATCCGCAGCGCTCATAAGCGCCCGCGCACTGCGCATCACCGAAACGCCCCGTGCGGCCCTGCGCCCGCCGGGGCGTT
>NZ_CAJNKE010000296.1 GCF_905232215.1 Burkholderia sp. LMG 13014 | reverse complement strand
CTGCCGATGCCGGACGGGCAGAGCAGCGCAAGCCGCGTGACGCGCGCCGGCCGGCGCAACGCGAAATCGAGCGCGGTTCGCGCACCCAGCGAGATGCCGACGAACGCGGCGCGCGACACGCCCAAGCCGTCGAGCACGTCGTCAAGCCACTGCGCGTACGCGTCGCTCGCGAGCGATGGCCGCGACGGGGCGCTGGGTCCCGCTTCGCCGATCACATCGATCGCGTAGAGCCGGAAGTGCGTCGACCATTCGGCCGCGAAGTGCTGCCAGCTTGCCGCCGTCGTCTGCGCCCCGTGGATCAGCATGACCGGCGGCGCGAGTTCGGGGCCGCAGGCGATCACGTGTGTTGCGCCATGGCGCGTCTGCACCGTGATGCGCCGATGCCCGGCCGGCCAGTGCGACAGCGCCGCCTCGTAAGCCGCGCGAACTGCGCGGGCGTGGCGGGGCGACTTGAAGATCGTGCTCATGTCCCGCTTTGCTGCAGCAAAGCGTCGAGCGACGACATCAGCGTGGCCGTGTCGGCCGGAGTCGCGGCGACGATGATCTTGACCAGGCTCGCGGCGGGATCGAACGTGACGTCGATTCGCACCGGGTCGACGTACGACGTGCGGCCGGACGCCATCGCATGCAGCGACCGCGACAGGTACTGATGCAGCGATTGCGACGCGTCCGGAACGTCGACGATGCTGGTGACGCGCACCACACGCGGCACGGGCGCGGCCGGCTTCGTTTGCGCGAACGCGGCGAGGTCGGTGTCGAGGATGCGGTATGCACGACCGACCCTCGTGGCGTGCAGCTTGCCCTCGCGGATGAAGCGCAGGACAGTCTTCGGGTGGAGGCGCAGGTGTGCGGCGGACTCTTCGACGGTACGGAACATGATCGGCCAGTGGTGCTCGAAATATTCCTTATTGTTCCATGATAAAGGATCAATAGGGAATATTTCGAAGGCGATGCAGCACCATTGGCGGACCACGGAACCCGCATCATCCGGGCGGCGTGCGTGGAAGCAGAAACGCCCCGCCGACCGGAGCGGTTCCGGCCAGCGGGGCGTTTCAGGTACGGGTCATCAACCGGAGGGCGCCCATGCGCCCCGCGTCACTTGTCGACCAGCCGCTTCGGCACCGACAGCGCCAGCAGCCCGCCGAGCACGAGGAACCCGGCGAGCATGTACATGCCCGAATCGTTGGCGCCCGTTGCCTGCTTGAGCCAGCCCATCATGTACGGGCTCAGGAAGCCGGCGAGGTTGCCGATCGAGTTGATCATCGCGATGCCGGCCGCGGCCGCCGTGCCGCCGAGGAACGCGGTCGGCAGGCTCCAGAACAGCGGCAGCGTCGTCAGGATGCCGATCGTCGCGAGCGTGAGGCCGAGCATCGCGAGCGCGGTCTGGTGCGCCCAGATCACCGACAGCACGAGCCCGAGCGCGCCGATCGCGGCCGGAATCGCGACGTGCCAGCGGCGTTCGCGGTGCTTGTCCGCGCTGCGTGCGATCAGGATCATCGCGACCACCGCCGCTGCATACGGAATCGCCGACAGCAGGCCGATCATGAACGTGTCGGTCACGCCGGTGGCCTTGATGATCGTCGGCAGCCAGAAGCCGACGCCGTAGAGCCCCATCACGAACGAGAAGTAGATCAGCGCCATCAGCCACACGCGCGGGCTCGACATCACGGCGCCGAGCGGCAGGTCTTCCTTGGTCGCCTCTTCAGCATCGACGTTGCGCGTGAGCAGCGCCTTTTCTTCGTCGGTCAGCCAGTTCGCCTTCGCGATCCGCTCGTCGAGCTTGAGGAACACGACCACGCCGACCAGCACCGACGGGATACCCTCGAGCAGGAACAGCCATTGCCAGCCGTGCCAGCCGCTCATGCCGTCGAACGCCTTCAGGATGAAGCCCGAAAGGGGCCCGCCGATCACGCCGGACAGTGCGACGGCCGTCATGAAGAACGTCGTCATCCGGCCGCGCCGGTGCGCGGGATACCAGTAGGTGAGGTAGAGGATCACACCGGGGAAGAAGCCCGCCTCGGCGACGCCGAGCAGGAAGCGCATCACGTAGAACATCGTGGGCGTCGTGACGAACATCGTCAGGATCGAGATCACGCCCCACGTCGCCATGATGCGCGCGATCCACACGCGCGCGCCGACCTTGTGCAGGATGATGTTGCTCGGCACTTCGAACAGGAAATAGCCGAAGAAGAAGATCCCGGCGCCGAGCCCGTACACGGTGTCGCTGAGGTTCAGGTCGCTCGCCATCTGCAGCTTCGCGAACCCGACGTTCACGCGGTCGAGATACGCGACCACGTAGCACAGCAGCAGGAGCGGCACGAGCCGCCACGACACCTTGCGATAGGTTGCTTCCTCGAATGCGCCGGACGAGCCCGGCAGCGACTGCGTCGATATTGCCATGTTGTCTCCTGTCGATCGAAGTTAGCGCTTTAGCGGTTACTTGGATCCCATGCACCGCGGTCCTTATTATTGGCCGGGGCCGGCGTATCGGCGCCAGGCCCGGTTTCGTGCGAAGCAATGCGTGGGTGTCGTGCCGGTTGGGGGTATTCCGGCGCGACAGGTGCGGCTAGATGCAGCGCCCGCCGTCGACTTCGAGGCAAACGCCCGTGATGAACTCGGCCTCGTCGGATGCGAGGTAAAGCGCCGCGTTCGCGATGTCCTGCGGCGTCGAGAAGCGGCCGAGCGGGATCGTCGCGAGGAAGCGGCGGCGGTTCTCGGGGGTATCCTCGCAGCCCATGAATTCGGTCATCAACGCCGTCTCGCCGAGCACGGGGTTGATGCAGTTCACGCGGATGCGGTCGGCGCCGAGCTCGGCTGCGAGCGACTTGCTCGCGGTGATCATCGCGCCCTTCGTGCTGTTGTACCAGACGAGGCCCGGCCGCGGCCGCACGCCGGCCGTCGACGCGACGTTCACGAACACGCCGCCGCCCTGTGCGCGGAAGTACGGCACGAAGGTCTGTACGCACCAGAACAGGCTCTTCATGTTGACCGCGTACACGCGATCGAACTCGGCTTCCGTCACGTCGAGCACGGGCTTGTTGCGGTGTGTGGTGCCCGCGTTGTTCACGACGATCTGCACCGCGTGGAAATCGTCGAGCGCGGCCTGCAGCAACGCGTGCCAGTCGTCCTCTTTCGATACGTCGCCAGCCACCGCGATCGCCTTGCCGCCCGCGAGTGCGATCTCGCTCGCGACGCGCTCGGCTGCCGCGCCGTTCAGGTCGTTGACGACGACGTTCGCGCCTTCACGTGCATACGTCTTCGCGATGCCTTCGCCGAACCCCGAGCCGCCGCCCGTGACGATTGCCGTCTTGCCGCTCAACCGCATGGTGTGTCTCCTGTGCTGGATATGAGTGTCGTCGTGCTTCGGCACGCGGCCGGGCGCTGCCGGCCGCGTGCCGCTTGTCGTTTTCCGCGTGTTCAGCCGTGCCGGATCGCGATCGTTTTCAGCGTGGTGAAGCCGTACAGTGCCTCGAAGCCTTTCTCGCGGCCATGCCCCGAGTGGCCGACGCCGCCGAACGGCAGCTCGACGCCGCCGCCCGCGCCATAGTTGTTGATGAACACCTGGCCTGCCCGCAGGCGCCGCGCAAGACGCATCTGGCGCGCGCCGTCGCGTGTCCAGATGCCTGCGACGAGGCCGTATGGCGTGCCGTTCGCGAGCGCGACGGCTTCGTCTTCGTCGACGAAACGCATCGCGGCGAGCACCGGGCCGAACACTTCCTCCTGCGCGAGCCGGTGCGACGGCGGTACGTCGCGCAACAGCGCGGGCGCCTGGTAGAAGCCGCTTTCGGGTGCGTCGGCGACGACCTGCCCGTGCGCGGCCATCGGGATGCCGTCATGCTGCGCGTCGGACAGGAAATCCCACACGCGCTGCTGCTGCTTCGCGTTGATCAGCGGGCCGCAGTCGAGGTCGGCGCGGCTCGGGCCGACGCGCAGCCCGTTGAACGCGGTGGCGAGCCGCTCGATAAGTGGCTCGTACACTGCGCGCTCGATCAGCACGCGGCTGCCGGCCGAGCAGGTCTGCCCGCCGTTCTGCACGATCGCCGACACGAGCACGGGCAGCGCCGCTTCGAGATCGGCATCGGCGAACACGATCTGCGGCGACTTGCCGCCGAGTTCGAGCGTGACGGGCACGTGGTTCTCGGCCGCCATCTGCGTGACCAGCTTGCCGGTGGCCGGCGAACCCGTGAACGAGATGTGGTCGATGCCGGGATGGCGTGCGAGCGCGGCCCCCGCTTCATGGCCGTAGCCGGTGACGATGTTGAGCGCGCCGGCCGGCAGCCCGGCCTCGGCGGCCAGCTCGGCGACGCGCAGCAACGACAGGCACGCATCCTCGGCCGGCTTGACGACGCATGCGTTGCCGGCGGCGAGCGCAGCGCCGACGCTGCGCCCGAAGATCTGCATCGGGTAGTTCCACGGCACGATGTGGCCCGTGACGCCGTGCGGCTCGCGCACCGTCAGCACCGTGTAGCCGGCTTGATAGGGGAGGGTTTCGCCGTGCAGCTTGTCGGCGGCGCCCGCGTAGAACTCGAAGTAGCGCGCGAGCGCGGCTGCGTCGGCGCGGGCCTGCTTCAGCGGCTTGCCGGTGTCGCGCGCCTCGATCGCGGCGAGTTCCTCGAGGGAATTGGCCACGCGCGCCGACAGTCGCATCAGCACGCGGCCGCGCTCGGCGGCGCTGGCAGCGCCCCACGGGCCCGCGAATGCGTCGCGGGCTGCGGCGACCGCACGCTCGATGTCGGGCGCCGTGCCGCGGGCGATCGACGCGAATGGCTGGCCGTCGGATGGATCGACGACCGCGATGGTTTCCAGTTGCGCGGGCAACGTCCATTCGCCCGCGATGAAGTGCTTCGCCTCTTCCATGCCAGCTCCTGTCGACCCGAGTTAGCGCTTTAGCGCTTACTCGGGTCCCATGCTTCGCGGTCGACCCGAGTTGGTGCTTTAGCGTTTACGCGGGTCCCATGCTTTGCGGTCGACCCGAGTTGGCGCTTTAGCACTGACTCAGGCCTCATGCTTCGCGGTCGACCCGAGTTAGCGCTTTAGCACTGACTCAGGCCTCATGCTTCGCGGTCGACCCGAGTTGGCACTTCAGCACCGACTCAGGCCCCATGCTTCGCGGTCGACCCGAGTTGGCGCTTCAGCACTGACTCAGGTCCCGTGCTTCGCGGTCGACCGGTGACGGCGCATCAGCGCCGACGCCGATTCCATCCAACGCGGCCAGTGGTTCGACGGCCGGGCATCCGGAACGATTATCGGCCGATCGTCATCCGGACGCCACCGGTCGATTGGCTATAATGGCGCATTCCTTTGCGGGACGCCTGCGGCGATGCATCGGCCGCGGCGCCCTGTCCCGAATTCCCATCGACCTACAGAGAGTGCTCATGAGCTTCAATCATGTTCCGGCCGGCAAGGACCTGCCGCAAGATTTCAACGTGATCATCGAGATTCCCGCGCAAAGCGATCCGGTGAAGTACGAGGCGGACAAGGAACTGGGCCTCCTCGTCGTCGACCGCTTCATCGGCACGGGCATGCGCTATCCGGTGAACTACGGCTACATCCCCCAGACGCTGTCGGGCGACGGCGATCCGGTCGACGTGCTGGTGATCACGCCGTTCCCGCTGCTGGCCGGCTCGATCGTGCGTTCGCGCGTGCTCGGCATGCTGCAGATGACCGACGAGTCGGGCGTCGACGCGAAGCTGGTCGCGGTGCCGCACGACAAGGTCTGCCCGATGACGGCCAACCTGAAGTCGATCGACGACGTGCCTGAGTACCTGAAGGACCAGATCAAGCACTTCTTCGAGCAATACAAGGCGCTCGAGAAGGGCAAGTGGGTGAAGGTCGAAGGCTGGGCCGGCATCGAAGCCGCGCACAAGGAAATCACCGACGGCGCAGCAAACTACAAGAAGTAAGCGGCGTACCGGCCGACGGCCGGTTCGTGCGAAACGCAAACCGCGCGTGTCTCCTCAGGAGGCCGCGCGGTTTTGTTTTGTGCGCGACGGTTGTTTGCGCGCGGAGGTGGGCACGGACGCTGGCGGCGTAGCGGTGGACGGCGCGTCCTTCGCGCGCTTCGTGCGGCGAGGGGCAACGGAGGCCGCAGTGGCTTCGACGGCTTTGGTTGCTTTCGAGGCAGACGGGCGGCGGCGGGCCGATACGGGCGCGGCGCCTTTGCGTCCGTTCGTGACGGGTTTGCCGTTGGCTGCCGATGCTTTTCTTTTCGACGAAGCGGGCACGGTCGGCTTGTCCTTTTTTACCGGGGTGTCGCGCGGTGAAGTCCTTCTTGCGACCGCACCGCCGTCTGGCTTCGTGCGCTTCGCGACCGGTGTGGCTTTTGTTGCCTTGGGAGGTTTCGCAGCCTGCCGGGTCTTGGCGGTCTTTTCGGGTTTGTCGACCTTCTCGGCTTTCCCGGTTTTCCCGGCCTTTCCGGTCTTCCTGGTGCTTTTATCCGTCTTCGCTGCGCTATCGATGTTCTCTGCTTTTGCCTTCTTCCGCCCGCGCGCACCGACCTTTTTCAACCCGGCCGCATCACCACGCGTATCGACGGCCACCACGGCAGGCAGCACCGATTCCAGCGTCCGCCCCCCGGCTGCCAGTTCACGCTTCTGCGCAGCGGTGAGCCGCTTCACCCAGTATTCGGCGCGCGACGCGCTCGACCGGTCGGGCAGCGGAAACGACGCGAGTACCGCACGCGGCTTGCGCGAGCGCGTGTAGCGCGCGCCCTTGCCGGATGCGTGCTCGTCGAAACGCGCGGCGACGTCGGTCGTGATGCCCGTGTAGACGCTGTCGTCGGCGCATTCGATCAGATACAGAAACCAGGACATGGCAGGGCGGCGGGATGCGAAGCCGCCAGTGTCTCAGAAAAAGTGCCCGTCAACGCCATCGATCGACGTGCCCGTCGCGGAAGCGGCTCGGCGCCGCGCCGAGCTCACGCGTAAAGAAGCGCGTGAACGCGCTCGTCGAGCGGAAGCCGACCCGCACGCCGATCTCGCCGATCGGCAGTTGCGTGTTCAGCAGCAGGTCGCGCGCTTCGCCGAGCCGTGCCTGCGCAACGAGCGCATGAAACCCGACCGCTTCGCGATGCAGCCGCCGGCGCAGCGTCCAGCGCGACATCGCGAAGCGCGTGCAGACGTGCTCCATCAGCGTGTCGGTCGGCACGTCGACTTCGTCGGAGGTGCGCAGCCAGTCGCGCACGCATTGCTCGACCGACGAGCCGAATGTCGAGCGGGCGCGCACGCGCTCGCGTGCGGTGTCGGCCGCGTGACGCTG
>NZ_CAJNKE010000295.1 GCF_905232215.1 Burkholderia sp. LMG 13014 | reverse complement strand
GTCGGCGCGGTCGCAGGCAACGCGGTCGGCGAAAACCTCAGCACGGCGAACGGTGTCGAAATCACCGTGCGCCTCGACAACGGCGATCTGCGCTCGATCACGCAAGCGGCAAGCGGCGAAGCGTTCCGCGCCGGCGAGCGCGTGCGACTGCTGTCGAGCGGCGGCGTCACGCGCGTCACGCACTAACAGGTACCTCAGCGCGCGGCGCAAGCCGCGGTCGAACGCATGTGCGAAGCTGCACATGCGTTTTTTTTCGTCCGTACTCGCCGCGGGCCGGCATACGGGCACCCGGCGTACGGGCACCCGGCGTACGGGCACCCGGCGTACGGCCCTCGGCACATCGGCATAGACGGACGAAAAAAATCCCGCCACCTGAGCCAGATGGCGGGACTGATTGAGTAGCGCTACTCAACCCACGGACACCACGTGAGTGTCCGGGTGGTGCGGGTCAGCCTCGATTACGGACGGCTGCCGGTCGGGAACGGCCATGCCGCTGCCGGGTTGAGCGCGGTCTTCACGCCCGATGCCGGCGCAACCGATGCGGTCGACGCGGTCGTTGCCGGTGCTGCCTTCTTCACGACGGCCTTCTTCGGCGCAGCAGCCTTCTTCGGAGCAGCAGCCTTCTTGGCCGGAGCCGGAGCAGCAGCCGGAGCAGCAGCAGCCTTCTTCGCCGGAGCAGCGGCCTTCTTCGCAGGGGCAGCCTTCTTGGCAGCAGGCGCAGCCTTCTTGGCAGCAGCCTTCTTCGCAGCAGGCGCAGCCTTCTTGGCAGCAGCCTTCTTCGCCGGCGCGGCCTTCTTCGCAGCAGCCTTCTTCGCCGGTGCGGCCTTCTTCGCAGCGACCTTCTTCACTGCGACTTTCTTGGCTGCAACCTTCTTCACTGCGGCCTTCTTGGCCGGTGCTGCCTTCTTCGCAGCAACCTTCTTCACTGCGACCTTCTTGGCAGCAACCTTCTTCACTGCGGCCTTCTTGGCCGGTGCCGCCTTCTTCGCAGCAACCTTCTTCACTGCGGCCTTCTTGGCCGGTGCTGCCTTCTTCGCGGCAACCTTCTTCACCGCGACCTTCTTCGCAGCAACCTTCTTCACTGCAGCGGCCTTCTTCGCCGGAGCAGCAGCCTTCTTCGCAACGGTCTTCTTGGCAGCAACCTTCTTAGCAGCCGGTTTCTTCTTGGCGGTAGCCATGTTGTTCTCCTTCAGGTTCAGATGAGAGTCAGTTCAAACTACACCCTTCGTCAAAACCCGCTTCCCGCGGACGCTGTTCAGGACGTGCGCTTCGAAGCGGGCTATTCATCGGCGTACGCGGATACCACGCGCTTACGCTAATGAATACGGTATGGCGCGCGTGACCACCCGGCCTCGCGCGCCAAATCAAGTCGGTAGCCGGCGCGCCTCGCGCCGCTACCCCTAATCGCTTGATCAAGCGGACCGCCACACGGCTGTCCGCTTTTTCCGGAGGGAAGTTTGCCCATCCCACTGAAGGGTTCGCAAAGTGCCTGTCGTGTCGTTGGGCCGTTAAGGCACCGGGCATGCTTTGCATCAGGCGTTCTTGCTCCTAAACCTTGGGCCGGGGCCGAGAGGCCACCGGCTGCACCATCATGTGACGGGTTCGCTGCTGCGGGTTATTCCCAGGACAGCGCGCCGCCCGTCTGATACTCGATCACACGCGTCTCGAAGAAGTTGCGTTCCTTCTTCAGGTCGATCATCTCGCTCATCCACGGGAACGGGTTTTCCTCGTTCGGGTACAGCGGGTCGAGGCCGATCTGCTGGCAACGGCGGTTGCTGATGAAGCGCAGATAGCTCTTGAACATCGACGCGTTCAAACCCAGCACGCCGCGCGGCATCGTGTCCTCGGCGTAGCGGTATTCGAGTTCGACAGCCTGCTTGAACAGCTCGCGGATCTCGGCGCGGAATTCGGCGGTCCAGAGATGCGGATTCTCGAGCTTGATCTGGTTGATCAGGTCGATGCCGAAGTTGCAGTGCATCGACTCGTCGCGCAGGATGTACTGATATTGCTCTGCAGCACCCGTCATCTTGTTCTGGCGGCCGAGTGCGAGGATCTGCGTGAACCCGACATAGAAGAACAGGCCTTCCATGATGCAGGCGAACACGATCAGCGACTTCAGCAGCTTCTGATCCGCTTCGAGCGTGCCGGTCTTGAAGGCCGGATCCGTCAGCGTGTGGATGAACGGGATCAGGAATTCGTCCTTCGCGCGGATCGACGTGACCTCGTGGTACGCGTTGAAGATCTCGCCTTCGTCGAGACCGAGCGATTCGACAATGTATTGGTACGCGTGCGTGTGGATCGCCTCTTCGAACGCCTGGCGCAGCAGGAACTGCCGGCACTCGGGCGCCGTGATGTGGCGGTACGTGCCGAGCACGATGTTGTTCGCCGCGAGCGAATCGGCCGTCACGAAGAAGCCGAGGTTGCGCTTCACGATGCGGCGCTCGTCCTCGGTCAGACCGTTCGGGTCCTTCCACAGAGCGATGTCGCGGGACATGTTGATTTCCTGCGGCATCCAGTGGTTCGCGCAACCGGCCAGATACTTTTCCCACGCCCACTTGTACTTGAACGGCACCAGCTGATTGACGTCAGTCTGGCCGTTGATGATGCGCTTGTCGGCGACATTGACCCGCGCTTCCGAACCGCCGGCGGGAACAGCCGATGCTTGCGGCGGCACCGCAAGATCGCCTTCGAAAATGTCGCGGACCTGATGGGCGGCAGGCGTTGCAGCCTGCAGTCCGACAGCCGTTCCTGCGGAGGTGCGCATCGCGTTTTGCTGCGCTCCGCTCGCGGGAGTTACGGCAGTCTTCTCTTCATCCCAGTTGAGCATAAATTCTCACCATCAATTTAGAACGGTTTGTACCATCTTTTCCTGAGCGATAAAAGGGTTCGCTCACGAAAAATCCTTTTTTCGATTCGCGTTGCGACCTCGATACAACACTTTGAGCAACGCATCGTCGTTCATGCAGAGCGCGACGTGTGTCGCGCGTGTATCGCGAGGTGCGCTCGACGCATCGAACGCTGATCGAAACGCGACGTCGTCGGGGATGTTTCGATCGCTTGTCACTGCCTGCAACGCAGGTGCCGCGTTACAGATTCCTTATCATTTTTTTAGTTGAGAGCGGCGCACACTTCAACCTCGATCGGTTGTCGTGTGCGCCGCGCTGACCTTCTTCTCAGGTCAGGCGCACTGCGTTACTGGCACGCTTCGCACTCGTCGAAGCCAGGATCGCCCGGACGCATCGTGCACACCGGACCATCTGCCTCGACCGGCGCGAGTGCCGGTGCTGCGTCGACTGCGCCCGACGACGATGCTGCGCCGCCTGCCGCACCGAAGCCGCCGGCTGCGCCTTGCGCGCCGCCGCTGCTCGAACCGCCGCTCGTCGGCACTGCGTTCAGCGCGCCGTGTGCGACCGTCGACTTCTCGACGTGCGTCGCCGCCATCGTGCGGAGGTAGTAGGTCGTCTTCAGGCCGCGCAGCCATGCGAGCTTGTAGACCTCGTCGAGCTTCTTGCCCGACGCGCCGCCCATGTAGATGTTCAGCGACTGCGCCTGGTCGATCCACTTCTGGCGACGCGATGCCGCTTCGACCAGCCACGTCGGGTCGACCTCGAACGCGGTCGCGTAGATCGCGCGCAGGTCGGCCGGGATGCGGTCGATGCGCGACAGCATGCCGTCGAAGTACTTCAGGTCGGCAACCATCACTTCGTCCCACAGGCCGCGGTCCTTCAGGTCGCGCACCAGGTACTCGTTCACCACCGTGAATTCGCCCGACAGGTTCGACTTCACGTACAGGTTCTGGAAGGTCGGCTCGATACAGGCCGACACGCCGATGATGTTCGAGATCGTCGCCGTCGGCGCGATCGCGACGCAGTTCGAGTTGCGCATGCCGTGCGTGGCGATCCGCGAACGCAGCGACGTCCAGTCGAGCGATTCGGACGTGTTGACCTCGACGTAGCCGCCGCGCGCTTCGGCGAGCAGCTTCAGCGTGTCCTGCGGGAGGATGCCGCGATCCCACAGCGAACCGCGGTAGCTCGAGTAGCGGCCGCGCTCCTCGGCCAGTTCGGTCGACGCGTGGTACGCGTAGTAGCAGACCGCTTCCATCGAACGGTCGGCGAACTCGACCGCCGCTTCCGACGCGTACGGCGTGCGCAGCAGGTGCAGGCAGTCCTGGAAGCCCATGATGCCCATGCCGACCGGGCGATGCTTCAGGTTCGAGTTACGTGCCTTCGCCACCGCGTAGTAGTTGATGTCGATCACGTTGTCGAGCATGCGCATCGCGACGCTGATCGTGCGCTTCAGCTTGTCGTGGTCGAGCGCGTAGCTGCCGTCGGCCTGCTTCACCAGGTGGGCGACGAGGTTCACCGAGCCGAGGTTGCACACCGCGATTTCGGAGTCGCTCGTGTTCAGCGTGATTTCCGTGCACAGGTTCGACGAGTGGACGACGCCGACGTGCTGCTGCGGCGAGCGGATGTTGCACGGATCCTTGAACGTGATCCACGGGTGGCCCGTCTCGAACAGCATGCCGAGCATCTTGCGCCACAGCTGCGCCGCCGGGATCTTCTTGAACAGCTTGATCTCGCCGCGCGCGACCTTGTCTTCGTAAGCCGTGTAAGCCGCTTCGAATTCCGCGCCGAACTTGTCGTGCAGGTCCGGGCAGGTCGACGGCGAGAACAGCGTCCAGTCGGCGCCTTCCATCACGCGCTTCATGAACAGGTCTGGAATCCAGTTCGCCGTGTTCATGTCGTGCGTACGGCGGCGGTCGTCGCCCGTGTTCTTGCGCAGCTCGAGGAACTCCTCGATGTCGAGGTGCCACGATTCGAGGTACGCGCAGACCGCGCCCTTGCGCTTGCCGCCCTGGTTGACCGCGACGGCCGTGTCGTTGACCACCTTCAGGAACGGGACCACGCCTTGCGACTTGCCGTTCGTGCCCTTGATATGCGAGCCGAGTGCACGCACGCGCGTCCAGTCGTTGCCCAGGCCGCCGGCGAACTTCGACAGCAGCGCGTTTTCCTTCAGCGCTTCATAGATGCCGTCGAGATCGTCCGCGACCGTCGTCAGGTAGCACGACGACAGCTGCGAGCGGTGCGTGCCCGAGTTGAACAGCGTCGGCGTCGAGCTCATGAAGTCGAAGCTGGACAGCACGTTGTAGAACTCGATCGCGCGCGTTTCGCGGTCGATCTCGTTCAGCGACAGGCCCATCGCGACGCGCATGAAGAATGCCTGCGGCATTTCGATGCGGCTGCCGTCGACGTGCAGGAAGTAGCGGTCGTACAGCGTCTGCAGGCCGAGGTAGCCGAACTGCAGGTCGCGGTTCGCGTCGAGCGCTTCGCCGAGGCGCTTCAGGTCGAACTGCAGCAGTTTGTCGTCGAGCAGGCCGGCGTCGACGCCGCGCTTCAGGAACTGCGGGAAGTATTCCGCGTAACGGGCCGACATCTCGGCCTGGACCACTTCCTCGCCGAGGATCTCGCGACGGATCGTGTGCAGCAGGATGCGGGACGTGACCTGGCTGTATGCCGGATCCTTCTCGATCATCGTGCGCGCGGCCAGGATCGCCGAGTCGTAGACCTGGCTCATCGGCACGCCGTCGTACAGGTTCTTCACCGTTTCGGCGACGATCGGGTCAGGGTTAACCGCGGTGCCGAGGCCGTCGCATGCCGACACGATCAGTGCGCGCAGTGCGTTCAGGTCGAGCGGACGCGTGACGCCGTTGTCGACGACGTTGATGCCGGTGCTCGCCTCGCCACCTGCTGCGGCTGCTTCCTCGCCCGCGTTCTGGCGCTCGAGGTGACGCTTCTCGCGATACAGCACGTACGCACGCGCGACGTTGTGCTCGCCGCCGCGCATCAGCGCGAGTTCGACCTGGTCCTGGATGTCTTCGATATGGAACGTTCCGCCGTTCGGGCGGCTGCGCACGAGCGCGCGCACGACGTTGTGCGTCAGTTGCTCGACCTGCTCGCGCACGCGCGCCGATGCCGCGCCCTGCCCGCCATTGACGGCCAGGAAAGCCTTGGTCACCGCGATCGCGATCTTCGAAGGTTCGAACGAGACGACGCTGCCGTTGCGGCGGATCACCTTGTAGTCGGCGAACGTGGCCTGCGGCGCGAGCGCCTTCGCGCCCTGTTCGGTCCCGCCGAGCGGACGGCTCGAGGCGCTCTCGTACTGGGACGTCGCGTTGTCGGTGGTTTGCATGTGCAAAGCTCCTGGTGTTGGATGGTGCGGAGAGAACCGCGGATTAAAACGAACGCTGCGCAACGCGGTGCGCGAGCGGTAAGAGGCGAGCGATGCGTCGGGGAGGCCGGTTCGGTCGATGCGCGACAACCGATCCGGTCGTGTGCTTCGTCATGTGTACCCTGCCCCGTCGAAGTTCGCTGCGCTGATCGCGACGCCCGGACCGCCCGGCCTGACGCGCCGCCCTGAGAACCCTGTCCGCCGGCGTTGCCCGCCGGCCGGTGCCGCTCGGGTTTCCCCTGCGACACACACTATATCTAGTGCAGAACCGCTCAACTGGCACCAAGTATAGTGGACATTCGGAGGACGTCCAAACGGATAATTTGCGATGGAGGTCTTGACATCGCTCACGCGCAGACACGACAAGGCATTGGTCGGAGAAAAAACTTTCTCCGGTCAAAAAACCCCGCGATCAGTGCTGACGGAAAGGAAAGTATTCGGCGGAAAAACCGGCATCGCTCGCGAAGCGTTGCCAATCGAAATGCGGGCCCGGGTCGGTCTTGCGGCCCGGCGCGACGTCCGAGTGTCCCGCGAATGCGTCGACCGGGTAGCGTGCGGCGAGCGCGCGGGAGAGCCCGGCGAGCGTCGCGTACTGCGCGTCGTCGAACGGCACGTCGTCCGCGCCTTCGAGCTCGATGCCGATCGAGAAGTCGTTGCAGCGCGGCCGGCCGAAGAACTCGGACGAGCCCGCGTGCCACGCGCGCTCGTCGCACGACACGAACTGCACGAGTTCGCCGCTGCGGCGGATCAGGAAGTGCGCGGACACGCGCACGTCGCGCAGGTGGCTCTGGTAATAGGGGTGCGCATCGCAGTCGAGGCGATTCAGGAACAGCGCTTCGATCGCATCGCCGCCGAATTCGCCGGGCGGCAGGCTGATGTTGTGGACGACCACGAGCGTCGGCACCGCGCCCGCGGGCCGCACCTCGAAGTTCGGCGACGGCGCATGGCGCGCTTCGCGCACCCAGCCGTTCGCGTCGACCGACAGCAGCTGCGCGTCGCTCATCGTGCGTCGTGACCGCTCGTCCGAGCGGCGTGGCGCTGCGCGTG
>NZ_CAJNKE010000294.1 GCF_905232215.1 Burkholderia sp. LMG 13014 | reverse complement strand
CTACTTCTCTCTATTCGTCTGCTGCGTGAGATGTGTATAAGTGAGAGCGTCTACGGCGGGCGTGTCGTGCACGAACTCGCGCGGGCTGCGGTACGGCGCGCCGGGTTCGCGGGTCGCGCAGCGATAGTGGCGGCCCGGATGACCGGGTTCCGACACGATGCCGGCATTGTGGCCGCCCGCCGTCAGCACGAAGGTCAATGCATGGTGCGTCAGCAGATGAAGCTTGTAGACCGAGCGCCACGGCGAGACGTGATCGCGCTCGGTGCCGACCGCGAACGTCGGCACGTCGAGATCCGACAGCGCGACCGGCCGCCCGTCGACGCAGTAGCGGCCTGCCGCGAGATCGTTGTCGAGGAAAAGCTGCGTCAGGTATTCCGTATGCATCCGGTACGGCATGCGCGTGGTGTCCGCATTCCACGACATCAGGTCGTTCGGCTTCGTGCGCCTGCCGAGCAGGTATTCGCTCATCATCCGCGACCAGATCAGGTCGCGCGCGTTCAGCAGTTCGAACGCGGCGGACATCTGCGCGCCGTCCAGGTAGCCCTGCCGCCACATCAGCGCATCGAGTGCGGACAATTCGCTCGCGTCGATGAACAGGCCGAGCTCGCCGGGTTCGCTGAAATCGGTCTCGGCCGCCAGCAACGTGATCGATCGCAGTGCTTCGTGCTGCCGCCCGTCGCGTGCGAGCGCCGCCGCACCGATCGCGAGCAGCGTGCCGCCGAGGCAATAACCGGCCGCGTGAACCGGCTCGCCGCAGATCGACCGGACGACGTCGAGCGCGGCCAGGCACCCGTCGCGCAGGTAATCGTCGAGCCCGAGATCGCGTGCTTCCGCGCCCGGGTTGCGCCACGACACCGCAAACACGGTGTAGCCCGCATCGACCAGGAAGCGGATCAGCGAATCGTGCGGCTGCAGATCGAGGATGTAGTACTTCATGATCCACGACGGCACGATCAGGATCGGCTCGCGCGCGACGCGCGGTGTCGTCGCGTCGTATTGCAGCAGCTCGCACAATGCGTTGCGCCAAACGACCCGGCCTGGCGTAATCGCCACGTCGCGCCCCGGCAGGTACGCACGCGCGTCGCGGCCACGCGTGCCGCCGGCGCGATCGAGCAATGCGTTCGCATCGTCGAGCCAGTGCCTCGCGCCCACCGCGAGGTTCGCTCCGCCGCTGCGCATCGTCGCGTCGAGCGCGACCGGATTGGTCGCCAGAAAGTTGCCGGGCGAGCACGCATCGAGCCATTGACGTGCCACGAAGCGGACCAGTTCCTCATGGTGCCGCTCGACGCCCGGCACGCCGCGCGTCGCGTCGCGCCACCAGCGCTGGATCGACAGGAAGCTGTCGCGATACGCGCGAAACGGCCAGCTCGACCACGCGGGCGCGGCAAAGCGCGGATCGGCGCCTCCCGCGTGCACGGCCAGGCTATCCGCGTCGGCGTCGTCCGCCGCGCCTGGTTCGGCCACCGATGATGCGCTCGTCAGCCACGCCTGCGTCGCGAGTTCGAAGCACTTGCCCGGCGACACCGCCAGGTGCGCGCCCCAGTCGAGCATGGCCAGCGCCAGCGACACGGGCGACAGCCCGAAGGTCATCGCGGCAACGTTGGCATGCGCGGCGCGGTTCCATTGTTCGGCGGGTGTCGCCTCGGGCGCCGTGCATTCGGACCGGTCGGGCTTCCGCTCGTTCCGATCCGGCTGCTGCATCGAATCGCGCGGGCGCGGCGCACGGATGACGGACGCTTTCATCGCATGTACATGCCGCCGTTGACGTCGAACTCCGCGCCGGTCGCGAAGGCCCCCGCGTCGGAACACAGGAAGGCGACGAGCGCGGCGATTTCGTCGGGGTCGCCGAGGCGGCCGGCCGGAATCTGCGGCAGGATCTTCGTGTCGAGCACTTCCTTCGGTACCGACTCGAGCATCGCGGTGGCCAGGTAGCCGGGGGCCACCGTGTTGACCGTGATGCCGTGCCGCGCGAGTTCAAGCGCCAGCGACTTCGTGAAGCCGTGGATGCCGGCTTTCGCGGCTGCGTAGTTCGCCTGCCCGTACGCACCTCGCTCCCCGTTCACGGACCCGATGTTCACGATCCGCCCGAAGCCGGCGTCGATCATGCCGGGCACGAACGGCTTCGTCATGTTGAACAGGCCGTCGAGATTGGTGCGCAGCACCGCATCCCACATGCTCTTGGTCATCTTCACGAAGGTGGCATCGTGCGTGATGCCGGCGTTGTTGACGAGCACGTCGACGCGCCCGAATTCAGCCAGCACGCGTGCCGCGCAGTGCTGGCACGAATCGTAGTCGGCCACGTCGACCTCGTACGCGTGAAACGTGCGGCCCGCCTCGCGTTCGTGCGAGAGCCACGTCGCGACGTGATCGTTGCGTTCGGTGTGCGACACCGCGACCGTCATGCCGGCCTCATGCAGGCGGCGGCTGATCGCGGCACCGAGGCCGCCCATTCCGCCGGTGACGAATGCGACACGCTCAGCGCGCATGATCGTGCTCCTGCGCGGCATGGCTGCCGTCGAGACGCCGGACGGCCGCGGCCTCGTCGCCCGCCTCGACGGCTTCCGTGATGCCGAGCTCGAACGCGGCCATCCAGTCGCGCCACGGCATGCTTGCCTCGTTGACCACGGCCAGCCGCCCGAGATCGGGCCACCAGTCGGTCTGGTAGCGCGACAGCGCGCCGGTGCCGTAATCGCGCAACCACGTGCGCCACGCACTCGCGCTCTCGAACTGCCCGCGCATGCACAGCTCGGTGGCGTCCTGCCAGATCGCGACGGTCGCGATCGTGTAGTCGCGCATCACCTGCCGGGCCGCTGCGCTGAAAGCCGTCCACTCGTTCGTCGCCGTCAGCGCCTGCTGCAGGCCGTGCACCGCGTCGCGGTCCCGCTCGGTGCGCCTCCCTGCCAGCGCATGCCATTCATGCTGCCAGTCGTGTGTCAGCGTGGCCATGCGCAACGCGAGATCACAGCCCGCGCGGCAAGCGTCGTTCGGTGTGGTCAAAGCTTGGGGGCTCATCGTATTGCCTCCTTCGATCCGGTCGATGAACTGGCGTCCGCTTCACTGTGCGACCGTCGCGCATGGCACCCGTTGATCTGAGTCAACCACGCGGAAACCCTGCTTCGTAGACTGGATTGCAATGGCGGATCACCCGTCGATGGAGCGATTCCGATGAGCTACAAAAGCCTAGTCGTGCACCTCGATACGAGCGCCCGCGCGCATTCGCGTCTCGAGTTCGCGTTGCGTCTTGCCCGGCGCTTCGGTGCGCATCTCACCGGGCTGTTCGCCGTCTACACGCCGGAGCCTTACTCGTTTTACGTGATGGCCGGTTCCGCCGACTATTTCCGCGAGCACCGCGAACAGCGCGACGAACGGCTCGCCGCGCTGGAGCGACTGTTCCATGCGGAGGCCGCTCGTGCAAAAGTGCCGGCCACCTGGGTTCGCGCGGCTGAGCGTGCGAACGTGGCCGTGCCGCGCGCTGCTCGTCTTGCCGACCTCGTGATTGCGGGTCAGAGCGACCCGAACGATCCTGAAACCTTCATCGACGACCAGTTTCCGGAGAACCTCGTGTTGTCCGCCGGTCGCCCGGTGCTGTTCTGGCCATACACCGGCGAATTCCCGTCGATCGGCGATCGGGTATTCGTCGCATGGGACGGCAGCCGCGAAGCGACCCGCGCCGCGCACGACGCGCTCCCCTTTATCGAGCATGCGAAGCGCACGACGATCGTCGCCGTGGTCGACGGCGATTCGGAAGCCGCGACCACCCGCATTCCTGCCGCCGATGCTGCGCTGATGCTGGCGCGCCATGCGCACGACGTGAACGTGCAAGACATCGGTACCGGCACGGGCGAGTCGGTCGGCGACACGCTGCTGTCACGTGCGTATGAAACGGGTTCCGACCTGCTGGTCATGGGTGCCTACGGCCATGCGCGCTGGCGCGAACTCGTCATGGGCGGTGCCACGCGCACGGTGCTGGCGTCGATGACGATGCCGGTCCTGATGTCGCACTGAACCGGTCGATGCGCACGCTCGCGTTGCTCGTCGTCAACGCCGGTTCGTCGAGCGTGAAGTTCGCGGTCTTTGCGTATCCGCCGCACGGCGATCCCGTGCGCCGACCGCTGCACGAGGGTGAAGCGGTCGCAACGGGCAACAGCGTGTCGATCCGCTTCGACGCGGCCCCGGGCGGCACGCTGCCGCTGGGCGCGGGCGATCCGTACCGCGCCGTGCTCGCGCAGATCGCGATGTGGATCCGCGTGCAGCTGCCGCATATCGCGCTGGGCGCGATTGCGCATCGTGTCGTGCACGGCGGTGCCCGGTACGTCGACCCGGTCGTCGTTGACGACGCGGTGCTCGACGCGCTTCGCACGCTGACGCCACTCGCGCCCTTGCACCAACCGCACAGCCTCGATGCAATCGACGTGCTGCGCAACGTGTTTCCCGAGGTGCCGCAGGTCGCCGTGTTCGATACCGCGTTTCATCGCACGCTGCCGCGCGCCGAGCAATTGCTGCCGTTGCCGTACACATGGTTCGACCAGGGCGTGCGGCGCTACGGGTTCCACGGTCTGTCGTACGAATACCTGGCGGTCGCGCTCGACGAGCAGTTCGGCGCGCGTGCACACGGCCGCATCATCGCCGCCCATCTCGGCAGCGGCGCCAGCCTGTGCGCGATGCTCGACTGCCGCAGCGTCGCGACGACGATGGGCTTTTCGGCGCTCGACGGTCTGATGATGAGCACGCGCTGCGGAACGCTCGATCCCGGTGTCGTCCTGCACCTGCTCGAGATCGGCAAGCTGTCGGGCGATACGCTGGGCCACATGCTGTACCACGAGTCGGGCCTCAAGGGCGTGTCGGGCGCATCGGGCGACCCGCGTGTGCTGCTGGCGTGCGAAGCCGCCGGCGACGCACTGGCCAGCGATGCGCTGACACTCTACGTCCATCGCATCGTCCGCGAAGCCGGTGCGCTGATCGCGCTGCTTGGCGGCCTCGACATGCTGGTCTTCACCGCCGGCATCGGCGAGCACTCGGCCGTGTTGCGCGAGCGGATCTGCGCGGCGCTCGGCTGGCTCGGCATCGCCATCGACCCTCAAGCGAACGCGGACCATGCGCGGGTCGTATCGTCCGCGTCGAGCGCGGTCACGGTGGTCGTCGAGCCGACCAACGAAGCGTGGATCGCGGCGCGCGCCGCCGTGCGCGTGCTGCGCGGCAATCGGGACGCTTGAATCGGGACGCTTGATCCAGATCAGCGCGATCGTCGCGCACGCGCCGATGATGATTTCATCCACATCCGTTGAAGGGACACGCCATGTACTCGAACATTCTGGTTGCGCTCGACGGCAGCGACACGTCGTCCCGTGCACTCGACGCCGCGCTGGCTATCGCGGCGGAAACGGGTGCCCGGCTGACTCCCGTCTACGTCGTCGATTTCCTGGTGCCGGCCTACGACATGTACGGCTACGATCCGTCGATCCTGGTCGACGCCTTTCGTGAAGAAGGGCTGCGCGTCACCGAGGACGCGGCGCGACGCCTGAAGGCGCGCGACGTCGCCGGCACGCCGCAGATCTCCAACGTCGAGCCGGCGGGCGAAGACATTCCGCACCGGATCGTCGCGCTTGCCGACGAAATCGAGGCCGACCTGATCGTGATGGGCACGCACGGCCGGCGCGGCGTTCAGCGCCTCTTCCTCGGCAGCGTGGCCGAGCGCGTGCTGCGTCTGGCGACGTGCCCGGTCCTGATGATTCCGGCGAGCTGCCCGTCGGAGAATCCCGCCGAAACCGCCGCGGCATCAACCGAAAAGGAACCGTCATGAGCTACAAGACCTTGCTCGTCCACCTGGACGACAGCGAGCGCTGCGCGACGCGCGTCGACCTCGCGCTCGAACTCGCGGGACGCTGGAACGCGCATCTGATCGGCCTCTACGTGGTTTGCCAGGATCTCTTCGAACCGTTGCGAAGGCCCGATGAACCGCTCAAGCTGGCCGTCTACGAGCGCCTGTGCGACCAGCGGCGCAAGGAGGCCGAAGAAAGATTCCTGACGGCCGCCGAGCGCGCGGGACGCAGCGTCGAATGGCAGGCACCGACCGGCGAAGCGACCGCGGCCGCCATTCTGCACGCCCGTCACGCCGATCTGCTGATACTCGGCCAGGAAGACCCCGATGATCGCATGACCTACGTCGCACGCCATTTCATCGAGGATGTCGTGATGGGCAGCGGCCGCCCGGCGATCGTCGTGCCCTACGCGGGCGACGTGCGAACGATCGGCGAGAACGTGCTGATCGGCTGGGATGGCGGGCGCGAGGCCGCCCGCGTGATGGCCGATGCACTGCCGCTGCTGGCCCGCGCGCGCTTCGTCAACGTCGAGACGGTCGTCCGCGGTCAACCCGATCCGGACAAGACGCCGGCGGGCGTCGATGTCGCCGCGTACCTCGAACGGCACGGCGTTCGCGCGTCGTTCTCGACGACGCCGCGCGACCGGTCGGTCGGCGTAGGCGCGACGCTGCTGAACCGGGTGACCGACCTGCATGCGGATCTGCTCGTGATGGGCCTGTACAGCCATGCGCGCATGCACGAACGCGTGCTGGGCGGTGCGACGCGCACGATCCTCGAGACGATGACGGTACCGGTGCTGCTGTCTCACTGACGCCGCGCACATGACGACAGGGCAGCCGCTCGCGGCTGCCCGCTCCGGTCACAACACGGCCGCACACGCACCCCGCCCCTCCCGCACGACCAGCACCGGCCGGTCTGCGGTGCGCACCAGCGATTCGGCAACGCTGCCAAGCAACGCGCGCCGCACGCCGCGACGCCCGTGCGTCCCCATTACGATCAGGTCCGCCTCGCATTCGGCGGCGGCTTGCGCCAGCACGGACGACACGTTCTCGCCGCGCGCGTCGATCGTGCGTGCGGTGCCGCGCACACCGCACAGCCGAAACGCGGTCTCGGCGTCCGCCACCGCGATCGCGGCCTTGTCCGCATCCAGTCCTGACGGATCGCGCTGGTCGATATAGCCGCTGTCGATGTCGGCTAGCCGTGGCGCGTCCTCAACCACGCACACGGCGACGATCAGGCCACCTGAATCGCGGGCGAGCGCGATTGCCTCGTCGAGCGCGAGTCGCGAACTGCGGCTGCCGTCGAGTGCCGCAAAGATCCGTGCATACATGCTGCCTCCCTGTTGCCGTCCGGTTTCGATTGAAATGTCCAACCAGTCTGGGCCCGCTGCGCATCATCCGGTTGACGTCGGTCAAGCCCACCCGGCAGCCGGGGTACGCATCGGTCCCGATTGGCTAACCCCGACAAAACGCGCACAA
>NZ_CAJNKE010000293.1 GCF_905232215.1 Burkholderia sp. LMG 13014 | reverse complement strand
CGCCGCGGGCCCGATGCCCGCGCGCAGCAGCAGCGCCGGCGATTGCAGCGCGCCGGCAGCGACGATGACCTCGGCGGCATGCACCGTCTGCGTGATGTCGCCGCGCCGCACCTCGACGCCATATACCGTCGCGCCGTCGACGAGCAGCCGCGTCGCGTGCGCGCCGGTCCACAGCGTCAGGTTCGCTCGCGCGCGCGTCGACGCGTCCAGATACGCATGTGCCGCCGACACGCGCCGGCCGTTGCGCGCGGTGAACGCGGGCGAGAAGTAGCCGTCGACGTCGGTGCCGTTCTGGTCGTCGAGATGGTTCAGGCCGTCCGCTTCGAGCGCGTGCGCGACGGCGTTCGTGAAAGCGGTCCAGTGGCGCCGGTCGACGCGGTCGATCGGGATCGGACCGTCGCGGCCATGTCGCACCGGATCGGAGACGCCGAACTGCAGGTCGTGTTCGAGCTTGCGGAAATACGGCAGCACGTGCGTCCAGTCCCAGCCTTGCGCGCCGAGCGCGGCCCACTCGTCGTAGTCGCGCGGCAGCCCGCGATTGGCGACCGTCATGTTTACGCTCGATCCACCGCCGAGAATCCGTCCCTGCTCGTAACGCTCGCGTGGTCGCACGAAACCGGGCAGATCGTCGACGCGCGATACGGTCAGCCCGGGCCAGAAGTAGCGATCGCCCGCGAAGCGCGGCAGCCACGGTTCGAGACCGGTCGCGATGTCGGGCGGCGTGTCGTGTTCCGGCGTGTCGATGCCGGCCTCGATCAGCAGCACGCGCACGCGCGGGTCGGCCGACAGCCGGTGCGCGAGCACGCAGCCCGCGGTGCCGCCGCCGACGATGGCATGGTCGAAGAGGGGAGTCGTCATGTCGAATTCCTTTGCGGCGACGGCGCCTAGAAGTTGAGTGCGAGATTGGCGAACACGTTGACGGGCTGCGCGAGCCAGTACGTCGGCGCTGCATAGAACGCCGAGCCCTGCGCGGCCGATACCGTGCCCGAGTTGACGCTCGACAGGTAATGCCGGTTGAACAGGTTGTTGACGTTCAGGCTGAGCACCGCGCTCTTGATGAACACACCCGGCGGCTTGAAGCGGTAGCCGAGGTTCAGGTCGACGACGGTCGCGCTGCCGATTCGCTCGGTGTTCGCGAGATCGCCGAAATAACTGCCCGTGTAGCGCGCGACGACGTTGGCGTAGAAATGGCTGTCGTCGTAGCCGACGCCGAGCGATGCGACATTGCGCGGCGTGTTGTACAACTGGCGGCCGCGCGTATTCGCGGTCAATCCGTTCGCGCTGTAGTCGTCGTCCTGCGTCGCGCGCACATAGGTCCACGAGCCGAAATAGTTGAAGTGGTGCGGCAGCCGGCCCGCGAACGACAGCTCGGCGCCTTCGGTCGTCACGCTGCCTGCATTGAAATACGACGTCACGCCGGTCACGGGCGAATACGACACCTGCCGGTTGCGGAACCGGTCGTAGAACAGCGCGGTGTTGACGAGCAGGTCGGCCGTCGAGAAGCGCCAGCCGATCTCGTGGTTCAGCGTCGTTTCCGCGGTCTGCGGGCTCGTCGCGGTCGACGAGAACACCGACGACACGGCCGGCGTGCGAATATTCGATGCGACACTCGCGTAGAGCTGGTTGCGTGCGTCGAGCTGGTACGACAGGCTCGCGGACGGCAGCACGCGGTTGTAGTGCGCAGCATTGCCGGACGCATTGCCGCTCAGCAGCCCCGCGACGTTGGTGCCCTGCAGCAGCGTGTGCTGGTAGGCGACGCCGGCCGTCAGCAGCCAGTTCGGCGAGAAGTTCCAGGTGTCCTGCAGCCAGACCTTCTGCGTCGAGATCCGGTCCTGCTGATTCGTGAAATACAGCGGCCGCCCGTTAACGCCGGCGACGATGCCGCCGCCGTTGGTGCTGACGGGCGCGCCGTCGGCGCCGATCGCGACGGCCGGCTGCTGGTTGTTCGCGTGCGTGTAGTCGAACCAGCTGCCGAGCTGCAGGCTGTTGGTGTCGGACACCGTGAAATCGAGCCGCGTCGTGGTGCCCAGCCGGTACTGCGACGGGAAGATTTCGAGTGCGACCGGGCGTGACCCCGACGTCGCGCCACCGCTGACGGCCGGGCTGAGCAGCGCGTTCGGCAGCAGCACCGCGGCGACCGATGCGGCGCCGTCGGCGACGCGCACGTAGTAGGGATCGACACGCAGCCGGACCGAGTCGCCGAGGTTGAACAGGCCATTCAGCGCGTAGGTCTGGATGCTGAAGTCGGCGCGTTGCAGTTTCGCGCTCGCGCCGCCGCCGGGCAGCCCCGCGCCGGCGCCGTATGCGGGGCCGGCTGTCGGAAACGCGACGTCGGGATAACCTGTGCCGTACGGTTGCGCGTTGAATTGCGCGAGCGTCGGGTTCAGGTAGTTGTTCGTCTTCATGTCGAACAACGAGAAGATGCCGTTGATGCGGTTGCCGTTGCCCCACCGGTACTGCAGATTGCCTTCGAAGCGTGTCGCGCGCTGTTCGCCTGCGCCGTCGGTCCACAGATTGCCTTCGGTGTGCGACGCGGACAGCCATCCCGAGAAGCCGTTGTACTCGCCGGAATTCGCGCGGAAATAGGTGCGGCGCAGGCTATCGCTGCCGAACCCCTGCTTGAACAGGAAGTCGCGCTCCGGCGTCGGCGCGACCGTGCGGATCTCGACGCTGCCGCCGCTCGCGGTGAGCGTCGGCGCATCGATCGCGGCGGATCCGTACAGCACGCTGACCGAGCCGTAGTTCTCCGGATCGCCCATGAAATCCGCGTGTGGCGTCAGATAGAGCGGATCGTTGACGGGCACGCCGTCGCGCGTGAAGCCGATCTGGTCCTTGCTGAAGCCACGGATGCTGAAGTTGCCTTCGGCGATGCCTGACGCGTCGCCGCCGCCGAAATGCACGCCCGGCACGTAGGCGAGCGCTCCCGTGACGGCCGACGACAGGCCGACGAACTTGTCCAGTTGCTCCTTCGTCAGCGTCGCACGCGATCCGGATTTCGTTTCCTTCTTCGTGTCGGCGACCTGCGCCTGGCGATCCGCGCGAACGGTCACGGTGTCGAGGCTGGTCTCCTTGCCGGCCGGCACGTCGCCGGCCGCGATGGCGGCCGGCGAGGCGGACGTCGCGGCCAGCCCGATCAATAGGCAAGGTGCAATCGCCTTGCCGCCAAAACTGATGGTCATACGTATGGTTTCCGGAAGTTCGGAGGACACGTGCGGTCCTTCTGGTCCTTGTCGAGAGTGACGCGCAGCGGCGACCCACCGGCGTGGCAGTGCGCATCAGCTGCAGCACATCGATCAGCAAGAGCCGTACCAGTGCGTGCCCCGCCGGCTGCTGAACGTCAACCGACGCCGTGGCGCCCGCGACCGGGCGTCCCGCCGCGCGCGCATGCGTTTCATGCAAGCGGAGTAACGGTGTATTGCCGTCGCGCGTCATGCCGGAAAAACTGTTGCTGACACAACAATCCGGAGCACGGGCTGGCTGATTTTCAGCAATCGTGTGGTTTGCATACGGAACCGTCGCGCACGCGGTGCCCGGAAACGCATGCCGAGCAGGGCGGGCCGGCATGCTCGGCGTGGTGGCACGGTCATTGCGTGACCGGAAGCGGTCCATACGTGACATTTGCCACTGCAATGCAAGGAGCATCATGACGACGGAATTTTTCTGGCGGCTGCCGCTCGGCAGCGACGGTCCCGATTTCGCGATCGACAAGAACACGCGCAACGCGCCGGTGTGGCGACCCGGCAGTATCGCGCCCGGGCGCCTGCCCGACGGATCGCCGGACGGCTTCACGTACCTCGACTACATCGCACAGGTTGCGAAGGCCGCGGAACTGGCGGGCTTCGAGGGCGCGCTGCTGCCCACCGGCCCGGAGCCGTGGATCGCGGCGGCGGCGATCGCACGCGAGACGCGCCGGATCCGGCTGCTGGTCGCGTTCCAGGCGACGTGGACGCTGCCCGCGTATGCGGCGCAGCAGGCCGCGACGCTGCAACTGCTGTCACGCGACCGGCTCGAATGGAACATCATCACGGGCGGCGTGCCCGCGCATCAGCGCGCGCACGGCGACTTTCTCGAACACGACCTGCGCTATCGGCGCACGGGCGAATTTCTCGACGTGATCGACGGGTTGTGGCGCAACGAGCGCTTTTCATACGAAGGCCGGATCTACCGGCTCGAGGACGGAGCGTTGCCGCCGTCGCTGCGCACCGCGCGACGGCCGGCGGTGTATTTCTCAGGGTTTTCCGACGCGGCGCTCGAGGTTGCCGCTCGACATGCGGATGTCTACCTGAACTGGGCCGAGCCGGTCGACCGACTGCGCCCGCACTTGCAACGCGTGCGCGAGCGGGCCGCCGAGCACGGACGCACGCCGCGCTTCGGCATCCGTGTCGACGTGCTCGCGCGCGAGACCGAGGACGCCGCATGGGCCGAAGCGCGCCGGCAGTATGAGCGTATCGACGCCGATACCGCGCGCGCGATGCAGCGGATTTCCGCGGGCTCGGATTCGGTCGGCGCCGCACGCCAGACCGCGTATCACGCGGACGCATCGCGTTTCGACGACCTGATCGCGGGCCCGAACCTGTGGGCGGGCTTCGGCAAGGCGCGACCCGGCCCCGCGATCGGCCTCGTCGGCAGCTACGAGAACGTCGCCGAGCGGCTCGCCGAATTCCGCGATGCCGGGATTTCGACCTTCATTCTCGCCGGCAATCCGCATCTCGAAGAGGCGTTGCGCGTCGGTCAGGAAGTGTTGCCGCGTCTGGCGCGTTGATCGACACGAAACGCGCGCGCAATACATCCCGGCCTTCGTACGGCGCGGCGTCGCACGACGCCGCGCCCCAACCCGTCAGAACCGGTACGCAACCTGCGCGAGTATCGCGAACGGCATCAGCGGCTGCAGGAACTCGCCGGTGCCGCCCGCGTTGAGCGCCTGCACGAAGTTGTGCTGGTTCGTTACGTTCATGAAGTTCAGGCTCACGTCCCAGCGCGGCTGCCGGTAATACAGCGCGACGTCGACGTTGTACTCGTTCGGCACGCGCACGGTCTGGCTCAGGTTCGTGTACCAGCCGCTTGTCCACCACGCGGACACCTGCGCGCCGAAGCCCGAATCGAACTGGTAGTTGACGAAGCCGTTGACGCTCCACTTCGGAATGCCCGGCGCCGGATAGGCGCCGGCCGGACGCTTGTTCAGCGCGTTGCTGTCGCCGAACACGGTCTGGTTGTCCGCGTAGAAGCCGAACGGCGAGAAGCCGCCCGGTACGACCGACGTATAGCGCGCCTGCAGCACCGTCGCGTTCAGTCCGGCGCTCAGATGGCGGTCGGGCTGGAAGCGCAGCGCGCCGTCGATCCCCTTGACGCGCAACTTTGCCATGTTGCCGTTGGTGTCGGGCGACGTATCGCGCGTCTGCTGATACGCGGCGATCGATGCGAACAGGCTCTTCGACAGCTGGAACTTCGCGCCGATCTCATACAGTTCGCTGACGCTGTGGAACGCGTCCGGGTTCAGCGCGTTGCCGGGCCCCCACACGAGGCCTTCCGTGAATACGCCGGTATTGAGCGCCTGCGAGCGGTCGTACGTGAAGTACACGGTACTACCCTCGGTCGGCTTGAAGTAGACGCTCGCCTGCACGCTCGGCAGCTTGAAGCTGCCCGAGCTCGAACGGACATCGGCGGGCGTGAGCACGACGGGGTTGTTCATCGTCGCGTCGATGAACGTCTCGCTGAAGCCGACGTTCACGCCGATCCGGTCGGCGATCCGCAGGTTGTGCTGCGTAAACAGGCTCACGTCGGTCCAGCGCCCAGCCGACGTGTACACTGCGCCGTTCGGCGGGAAGCCGCCCTTTTCTGCATAGAGGTCGCCGTACTTGACCATCGGCGGCAGGTTCAGGTAGCCGAAGTAAGACGAGTGCTGCGGCACGCCGGCCTGGCCGATCCACGAGCCGGGGCCGGCGGGCGTCGGCAGGCCGAGCAGTGCGCCCGGGTTTTGCGTATTCGACGGTTGCGTGAGATCGTACGGCGAGAAGTTGAAGTTGTTGTTTGCGGCGATCTGCTCGAAGCTTTCACGTCGGTACGACACGCCGGTGTTGCTTTCATCCTTCAGGTTCAGCCCGAACGTCGAGAAGTCGAACGTCTTGCGCACCTCGACGCGGTTTTCGAACAGGTTGTCGTGCGCCTGCACGAAGAAGCTGCCGACCGAGTTGTTGAAGCTGTCCGAACGCTGATAGTAGGTACTGTTGACGATCGACAGTGTCGGCGACAGGTCGACGGTCTCGCGCAACTGCAGGTTGATGCGTCGTGCGGAGTTGCGGTCGTCCGGCTGGCCTGAGCCCTGCGACGCGTTCAGCTTCGTCACGCCGTTGCCGGGCAGGTTCGGGTCGTACACCCAGCCGACGATCTTGCCGGCCTTGTCGGGCGTCGAGTTCGGCAGCGGCGTGGTCTGCACCGGGCCGGCGATGTACTGGTTCTGGCTGTTCGGCGTGCGCTGCTGCCAGCCGATCACCGACGAGTTGGCCGCGCCCGATGCGAACACCGGCGACCAGATGCCCGCGCCCGGACTGCTGATGAGCGGTGTCGCGCGGCCCGCGTAATACGTGCCGACATCGTCGACCATCTGCTGCGTGTTGCGGTTCCAGCCGCGCGTGATGTTGAAGTCGTAGTAGTCGTCGTAGGCGCCGTTGAAGTCGATCCGCACGTTCGACTTCGGCTTCCACGACAGCGCACCGTAGATCGCGTTGAAGTTGTTCTGCACGTTGTTGTAGTACGTGTCGGCAGCCTGCTTCGTGACGCTCAGCCGGTACGCCAGCTGGTCGTTGATCGGGCCGGTCGTGTCGAACGTCACCGCGTTGTCGTGAAACGAGTTGTCGCCCGGCACCCAGGTGCCGATCTTCGCCTTGACCTCGCTGTGCTGCGCGTCGAAATCGGGCTGCTTGGTGATGTAGTTCACGTAGCCGCCGGTGTTGCTGCCGGGGCCAAACACGACCGACGACGGGCCCGCGACGATGTCGGCGGCCTCGTACGCGTTCATGTTGATCGGATGGTCGTTCGCCTGCGAATAGATGCGTTGCCCGTTCTGGTAGATCTCGGATGCCTGCCCGCGGATCTGCGGCGCGCCCGACACGTTCTGGCCGCCGCCGCGCGTGATGCCGGGCGCGTACTTGACGAAGTCGTCGGTGCTGCGGATCACGTCGTTGTGCAGTTGCTCGCTGTTGACCTCCGACACGACGCGCGGCACGTCGACGACCGCCGCCGACGTACCGTAGACCGACGCGACCGCGCGATTCGGCACAACCTGGCGCGCCGGCGCGACGGTGC
>NZ_CAJNKE010000292.1 GCF_905232215.1 Burkholderia sp. LMG 13014 | reverse complement strand
CTCGGGCGGCCCGGCCAGGATGTCGGCGAACTCGCGCGGCGATACCGACGCGAGCGCCTTCAGCGACACGGCCTCCATCGATCAGTAGCGCGCGTTCAGCGTGACGAACGCCGAGCGGCCCGGTGCGATCGACGCGTAGTGCGCCGGATACGCCTGGTCGAAGTAGGTGCGGTTGAACAGGTTGTTCACGTTCAGCTGCAGGTCGAGCTTCTTGTTGATCCGGTACTGCGCCATCGCATCGAAGCGCCAGTACGACGGCACCGCGTGCTGGTTCGCGGTATCGCCGAACACCTGCGACATGTAGAACGCGCCGCCGCCGACGGTGAACTTCGGCGTCACGTCGTAGTTCGACCACATCGTGAAGCTGTGCTTCGGCGTGTTCGGGAACTGGTTGCCGTTGCTCGCGGTGTCCTTGCCGTTGTCGCGCAGTTCGCTCTTCATGTACGTGTAGCCGCCGAACAGCTGCCACTGCTTCGTGATCTGGCCCGCGACGCCGAGTTCGAGACCCTGCACGCGCTTGTTGCCGACCATCGCGTACTGGTTGTTCGGCAGCGTCACGCGCGCGTTCGTCGTGTCGATCTGGAACAGCGCGGCAGTCAGCGCGAGCTTGTCGTTCAGCACGTTCCACTTCGTACCGAGCTCGATGCTGCGGTTCTTTTCCGGCGACAGCTGATCGGCGTTCGAGCCGACGCCGCCACGGCCCGGCGTGAGCGACTGCGTTTCGCTGCCTTCGCCGAGCAGCATGCCGGCCGGCGTCGACGACGTCGCGTACGACGCATAGATGCTGCCGTTCTGCGCCGGCTTGAACACGAGGCCGGCCTGCCAGTTCACGAGGGTGTCGTCACGCGTGGTGGTCTTGCCGCCGTTGGCCTTGGTGTCGGTGAAGCGGGTCGAATAGTCGTCGATGCGCACGCCGCCGTTGACCTGCCAACGCGGCGTGATTTCGATCGTGTCGAAGCCGTAGATCGACTTCGTCACGGTGCGGGCATGCGAGTAGTCGTTGTTGCGCGTGATCGAGCCGGCCCACGGGTCGTTGGGATTCGGCGACCACAGGCTCGTGCAGTTGTAGCCCGATGCCGCGCCGATGCCGTTCTGGCAGATCTTGCCGTTCGCGGTGGCGACGTTGTACGTGTCGCGCTTGCCCCATTCGCGCGACAGCTCGATGCCGGTCGTGAAGCTGTGCTTGAACGGGCCGGTGCGGAATTCGCCGAACAGCTCGGTCTGGTTCGCGATGCTGTTGATCGAGCTGTTGCGGGTGTTCGCGCGTCGCCAGACCTTGCCGTTGACCACGTTGCCCTGGCTGTCGTCGGGCTGCGTCCAGATGTAGTCCTGCGTCGATTCCGTGTAGCGCGTGGTGTTGCGGATCGTCAGCGACGACGTGATGTCGTGCTCGATCCTGAGCGTGCTGATGTCCGACGTCGTCTTGCGGAAGTCGCGGTCGATCAGGCCGTAGAAGTTGTGGCGGTCGACGGGCGCCGGGCCGTCGGTGGCGACGCCTTTCGGGAGGTTGAAGCCGTAGTAGTACGGGATGCCGCCGTCGGGCATGTCGTCCGTCGACAGGTGGTAATAGCTCGCGGTCACGCGCGTCGCCGTGCCGAGGCCGAATGCGATCGACGGCGCGACGCCCCAGCGCTCGTTGTTGACCGCGTCGCGGCCGGCGACGTCGTTGTTGTGGCTCATCAGGTTCAGGCGGAACGCGGCGTGATCGGCGAACTGCCAGTTGCCGTCGGCCGTGAAGCGGCGATAGCGGTCGGTACCGAGGCCCGCGCTCGCGGCGGCGGTGGTGCCGAGGTGCGGGGCCTTCGTGATCAGGTTGATGCTGCCACCCGCGCCGCCGCGGCCGCCGTACGCGCCGTCGGAACCCTTGGTGATCTCGATGCGCTCGGTGTTGAAGATCTCGCGCGTCGTGGCGCCCGTGTCGCGCATGCCGTCGACGAACATGCTGCCCTGCGTGTCATAGCCGCGGATGAACGGACGATCGCCGAGCGGGTTGCCGCCTTCGCCGGCGCCGAACGTGATGCCGGGCACGGTGCGCAGCGCTTCGGTCAGCGTCGACGCGCCGCTGTTCTGGATCAGTTCCTGCGGAATCACGGTGACGGATTTCGGCGTGTCGACGAGCGGCGCGGTGAATTTCGCGGAAGCGGAGAAGTCGGCCTTGTAGCTGTGCTCGGCCTTGCCCTGGACCTCGATCGGCGCGAGATGGCCTTCGGTGCTGGCCGGGGCGGGCGGCGGCGTGCCATCCGCCGCGAACGCGGGACTCGCGGCGAGCACGCTGCACAGGGTGGTGAATTTGCCGAGCTTCAGCTCGTCGGAACGTGACTTCATGGTGCGCTTCGACCTCGCGGTGTGGCCCCGGGGCGGTGCGCTGCGGAAATGTGCATGCCGCCGGGAATTATTACGATTTGTTTTCAGGCGGCATTCTATGTAATTTTTAGTTAAATGAGAAGCGTTCGTGTTCTCGTTTGTTGGGAAATTGTTAACAAATGTGGCGGGGTGGTTGCGGGGTGTGCGGAGTGGTGCCGATGGCCGATCGGCCAGGTGTGACGGGCTTGTCAGGCGGGTTAGAGTGGTTCTGTTGCGGATCACCCGCCATGACATCAAGGTGCTAATATGACAGCATTGAAAGCAAATGTGGTGAGGTGCATCATGCCTGTGATTACCGTTCGAAATTTGCCCGATGAAGTGCACCGCGCACTCCGAATTCGTGCGGCCCAGCATGGGCGTAGCACCGAAGCCGAGGTACGTGACATCCTTGAGCAGGCCGTTCTGCCGGGTGGCAGGCTGAAGCTCGGGACGCTGCTGGCGGAAATCGGACGGGAGGCGGGCGGCGTCGAATTCGACGTTCAGCGCGACAAGACGCTAACCGACCCGATGAGCTTCGAATGATTCTTGTTGATACGAACGTGATGTCCGAGCCGCTGCGGCGCGAGCCGAGTGCGGCCGTGATCGAATGGCTCGATGCCCAGAACGTCGAAACGTTGTTTCTGGCTGCGATCAGTCTCGGCGAAATGCGCTTCGGCGTGGCGGCACTGCCTGAAGGGCGCAGGCGTGACTGGCTGCATCAAAGCATCGAGCAGCGCGTGGTGCCGCTGTTTCGCGGCCGGATCCTGCCGTTCGACGATGCGGCGAGCAAAGCGTATGCGGGTATTCGAGCGCGTGCGCGTGCGTCAGGCAGCGCGATCGCACCAGCGGATGTCTTTATCGCCGCGACGGCCGAGGCGAACGGGTTGATCATTGCGACGCGCGACGTCGCGCCATTCGAGGCGGTCGGCCTGCGGGTGATCGATCCGTGGGCGTCCTAGGCGCCGATTGCTCACCTGTTCACCGCGTGCAAAAAATAAAGCGCGCCGGGCTGCCCGGCGCGCTTTCCGTTGAGCGCAGGGGCGCCGGACTGGCGCACTCCCCGCCGTTCCTTCTCAATCAACCCCGTGAAACACCGCATCCTCCGGCCCGAGATACGCCGGCGGGCGCCACGTCGCGTCGCGCATCGAATGCTGGACGAGGTTCTCGACGCCGAGCAGTATCGCGAAGATCGCCATCCGCACCGGAATGCCGTTGTCGGTCTGGCGGAAGATCGCGAGGCGCGGGTCGCGGTTCAGGTCGACCGACAGGTCGTTCGCGCCGGGCCGGCTGTCGCGCGGCAGCGGGTGCATGATCAGCGTATCGGGCTTGCACACCGTATCGACGAGCGCCTGGTTGATCTGGAAATCCGGCGTGTAGCCTTCGAACGACTCGTCGGTGAAGCGCTCCTTCTGGATCCGCGTCGCGTAGACGACGTCCGCGCCGCGCAGCCCGGCTGCCAGGTCGGTCGTCTGCTCGATCACATGGCCGTTCGTCGCGATCTGGTCGACGATGTAAGCCGGCATCTCGAGGGTCGGCGGCGACACGAGCGTGAACTTGAGCCCTCGGTACAGCGCGAGCAGCTTGACGAGCGAGTGCACGGTGCGGCCGTACTTGAGGTCGCCGACCAGCGCGATGTGCGCGCCGTCGACGATCTTGCCGAGCCGCGAGAATTCGCGCTGGATAGTATAGAGATCGAGCAGCGCCTGGCTCGGGTGCTCGCCGGGGCCGTCGCCGCCGTTGATCACGGGCAGGTTGGTCGCGCGGGCGAACTCGGCCACCGAGCCTTTCTCCGGGTGGCGGATCACGAGCGCGTCGACGTAGCCGGCCATCACGCGGCTCGTGTCGTAGATCGATTCGCCCTTGGCCATCGACGAAAACGTGAAGCCCGTCGTGTCGCACACCGAGCCGCCGAGCCGGCAGAAGGCGGCGCCGAACGACACGCGCGTACGCGTGCTGGCCTCGAAGAACAGGTTGCCGAGCACCGCGCCCTCCAGCACGCGCGAGATCTTGTGGCGGCGCGCGATCGGCTGCATCACGTCAGCCACGCGGAACAGCGCCTCGACCGAATCCCGCGAGAACTGGTCGACCGAGATCAATTGCGGCTTGCCTTCGAACAGGAACTGCTTCGAGAGCCCCTGTTTATCTACGCTTTGCGTATAGTCTCCGCCGTCCGGTGCCGAGCGCTCGACGATTTCCGACACGAAGCGCTCGACGATCTCGGGCATGCCGCGCGATTCCTGCGAGTCGTCAGGCAGCAGCCACGTGTCCAGCGCACGCCGGCTGACGCCGATGCGATTCGCGAACGCTTCGCGGGTCATGTTGAGGCGGCGCATCGCGTCGCGTAGGAAGGCTTGCTGGGGAACGGTCATCGGCGGCTCCTGACGGAAAATGTACGCGGTGCGTATATTAGTTTCTGGCGCGTTGAAGTCAAGGAAAATCTGCGCGACCCGGCTGGGTGGCCTGTGTGACCTGCCGCGGGTGCGTACTGGCGCGCGGCGGCCGTCTCCGTATAATCAGGTCAGGCCCCGTGCCCGGCATCTTGCCGGGCGCCACGCCACAAACGATTCGCCCGTCGGGCTTGATGATTCGAAGGAGAATGGGAATGACGCGTACGATTGCTGCAATGCTGCTGGTGGTGACCGCCGCGCTCGCCGGTTGCAACACGGTGGCCGGCATGGGGCAGGACATTTCGAAGGGCGGCCAGGCGATCAGCGATACGGCTGAAAAGGCCAAGTAAGCCGACCGGTTCAGGAATGCAGAAGACGCCGGGCCGTCCCGCTATCGCGGGGCGGCCCGGCGTTTTTTTTTGCGTCCGGCGTCCGATGCCGGTGGCGTCACGCGTGCTCGACGAACGCGTAACGGCCTTCGACCTTGCGCGGCGTGAACCCGCCGTAGTCGGGGAACAGCCGGTTGCGGACGAACCAGACATAACCCACTAGCAGGACCGTGACCACGAGGCTCGGCAGCGCGGTCGACGGACTGCGTCCGAGCTCGGCGATGGTCTTCGGCACCTGTACCAGCGACAACAGGATGAACGCGTGATAGGCGCCGACGCGATGCGTCGCGAAGCCCCAGATGAACAGCAGCGAGAGCAGCACGTTCAGCGCGAGCAACAGCATGACGAGGCCATTGCCGAGCGCGCCCGAGATGCCGAGGTCGCCGCCGGATGTGGCGACGCCGTAAGCGAACGTCAGACCGTTCGCGAGCTGGACGATGGCGAGCGCGACCAGGATCCGGACGTGCACCTTGTTCTTGCGGCAGCGTTCGGGATCGGGGCGCGACGCAATCAGGCCGGCGAGCACACGATCGTCGAGCCCTTGTCCGGACAGGTCGGCCAGGACGTCGGCCTTCCTCGTTCCAGCGGACATCAGCACCGCGATTCTTGTTTTGGCTTCCTTCCTGTTCATTGCGCGGCGGCGTGTCGTTCGATGGTCGTCAAAGGTCCCGGTCACGCGAATATTGCATCTCGCCGGGTGGCGCGCAACGGTTTTGCGGCGCGCGGACACATTCCTGCAATCACCTGCGGCAGTGCGGCAGGGCGTGCGACGAGGCCGAGCGATTTCCCATGTCTGGATGACGCGACGAACGCCGATCAATCGGTAGCGGTTGGTGCGGGGCGAGCTGGCCGTATCGGCTTCGCCGGCCGTGCGTCACGTGCCTGGGCGGGCGGTTCGCGCCGCCGCGTTGCGCCGACGACCATGCCCGCGACGACGAGCGCGATGCCCGCGACCCGCGTGCCGCTGAGCGTTTCGCCGAACAGCGCGACCGCGAACAGCACGGCCGAGACCGGCGCGACCGCCGTGAACAGCGCGGCCTCGGTGCCGCTCGTGCGCGCCGAACCCGCGTACCAGCACAGGTAGCCGAGCACGGTTGGCACCAGTGCGTAGTAGGCGATCGCCGACACGGCGCCGATGGTCCAGCCGGTCGCCACCGCGCGCCATTCGAACGCGGCCGGCACGAGTGCGAGCACGAAGCCCAGGCCCGACATCGCGGTGGACAGCGCCAGCGGCGGCAGGGGGGCGGCAAGCCGCCGGTTGAGCAGGATGAAGACGGCTTCGCACGCGACGGCGGCCAGCACCAGCGCATCGCCGGCAAGCGTGCGGAGCGACGGCAGCGCCTGACCGGGTGCGAACGTGACGAACAGCACGCCAGCCGTTGCGAGCGCGGCGGCCAGCCAGTCGCGCGGCGTCTGCCGCTCGCGTAGCACGATGGCCGCGATCAGCGTCGACATCGCGGGCAGCGTGCCGAGCATCACGCCCGCATCGAGCGGCGACGACAGCTTCGTGCCGCAGATCAGCAGCACCGTATAACCGACGCCGCCCGCGGCTGCCTGGATGACGAGCAGCACGGCGTCACGCGTGGAGATGCGTGGCCAGCGCATGCGCTGCGCGCGCATCAGCGCGAACAGCAGCGGTGTCGCGATCAGGAAGCGCAGCGCCGTGGCCGCGAACGGCGGCAGGCCGCTTGCCGCGAGACGGCTCGCGATGACGGTGCTGCCGACGCCCGCCATCGCGGCGGCGAGATAGAGATAGCCAATCAGTCGTGTCTTCATGCGCCGCATCGTCGCGCACGGCGGCAGCGTGCGTCTTGAACGAAATTGCAGCGCACGCGGGCGTGTCGAATAGGGCGCACGGGATTCGGCATGCCTGCGCCACGGGCATTGGCTGCCACTGCTGCGGTCATGTGGCCACTGCGGTCGCAGCGGCAGTGCCTTCGGCGGCGGCTTGCCTGGTGGCCTCGCGCGGGAGGACGGCGGCGTCAACCAGCCTGTGTGAACCGCCCGGGCGTGATCCCGAACTGGCGCGCGAACGCACGCGTCAGGTGGCTCTGATCGGCAAAGCCGGCTTCGGCCGCGGCGTCGGCAATCGGCAGGCCGCTGGCGAGCAGCGCGCGCGCCAGCCGCGCTCGCGACTGGATCAGGTACGCGTGCGGTGTGATACCGAGTTCGCGGGCAAACCCGCGC
>NZ_CAJNKE010000291.1 GCF_905232215.1 Burkholderia sp. LMG 13014 | reverse complement strand
ATTGGCGTGCGCGAGCGCGGTTTCGGCCGTCTCGCCGCGCCCTGGAATCACGATCATCCCGTCGTCCGCGTGGGCGGCCGGGGCGGCGATCCACAGCGCCGCGGCGAGCGCAAACGCACGCCGGACGTGCGTGAGCCGCCCGTGCCTTCCGCGAAGTGCGCTGCCAGTCATCGCCATATCCCCGATTCGTTGCTCCGCTTCGCATTCTAGGGAGCGGGGCCGTCGCGCAAACGATGAATAGAGGGGGCCTTTGCCGCGTTATTCGCCCGATTGCCGGTTGCGTCCGGCGCCTACCATCGCTGTCATGGAAAAAAGCCTCTCGAGTCGCCATCCGGCGCGAGGGGCGTGCAGCGCTTCATACGGAGAGACGCACACATGCTGGACAAACTCGATGCGGAATTCGCGTTCGGCCGCCAGGCGCTGGACGTGCGCGCCTACCGGCAGGAACTGCTGTCGTCGAACATCGCGAACTCCGACACGCCCGGCTACCAGGCCCGCGACGTCGATTTCGCGTCGACGCTCGCGCGCTCGCTGAAGCAGACGGGCGGCGGCGTTGCGCCGAGCAACGCCGCGCAACTGCCGATGACGCAGCCGGCCGGCGTGACGAGCGGCATGTCGATGGTGTCGACGGCGGCGGGCCACATGGCCGGCACCGCGAAGCTGATCCCGACGGGCGGCCCGTCGGACGACTACGGCCGCGCGCAGTACCGGATGCCGCTGCAGCCGTCGCTCGACGGCAACACGGTCGATCTCGATGTCGAGCGCGTGCAGTTCGCGAACAACGCGCTGCACTACCAGACCGGGATGACCGTGATGACCCAGCAGATCAAGGCGATGATCGCCGCGATCACGACGAACCAGTGACGGCGCGCACCGCCTCCGAATCCGAGCAAAAGGAGCTTCCATGCCCTCGTTGATGAACATCTTCGGCGTCGCCGGCTCGGCGCTGTCCGCGCAGTCGCAGCGCCTGAACGTCACCGCGTCGAACCTCGCGAACGCCGACAGCGCAACCGGCCCCGACGGCAAGCCGTACAAGGCCAAGCAGGTCGTGTTCGCGACCGACCCGATCGGCGGCGCGCGCACCGCGTCCGGCCAGGGCGTGGGCGGCGTGCGCGTGACGAAGGTGATGGACGACCCGTCGCCGATGAAGTCGACCTACGACCCGTCGAACCCGGCCGCCGACGCGAACGGCTACGTGCAGATGCCGAACGTCGATCCGGTGCAGGAGATGGTGAACATGATCTCGGCGTCGCGCTCGTACCAGGCCAACGTCGAGACGCTGAACACCGCGAAGACGCTGATGCTCAAGACGCTGACGATCGGCTCGTAAGCCGCGCCGACCGACCTTACAGACTCGACAGTTCCGACAGAAGGCTACCCAGGATGACTTCCTCCAGCACGACGATCGGCGGCAACGGCACCAACGTGTCGAACCTGCCGACCGACACGATGAACACCAACAACGTGTCGTCGACCAACGGCACGTCGGCGAGCGACCTGCAGGCGACGTTCCTGAAGCTGCTCGTCACGCAGCTGCAGAACCAGGATCCGACCAGCCCGGTCGACAGCTCGCAGATGACGTCGCAGCTCGCGCAGATCAACACGGTGAGCGGCATCGCGCAGCTGAACACGTCGCTCTCGTCGCTGTCGACGCAGCTCACGGCCGGCCAGCAGACGCAGGCCGCGCTGCTGATCGGCACCAACGTGCTCGCGCCGGGCAACGCGGTCGCGGTGAAGAGCGGCGCGGCGTCGCCGTTCGGCGTGTCGCTGTCGAGCGCGGTGTCGAACCTGACGATCACCGTGAAGAACGCGGCGGGCACCGTGGTGAACACGATCAACGCGGGCGCGCAGTCGGCCGGCACCGTGCCGTTCAACTGGAAGCCGACCGATACGGCGGGCAACGCGCTGCCGGACGGCAAGTACACGGTCAGCGCGTCGTACACCGACGCCAACGGCACGCCGCAGCCGGCCACGACGCTCGCGGCGTCGACGGTGCAGAGCGTGATCAAGCAGGCGGACGGCACGGCGGGGCTCGTGCTGTCGAACGGCACGACGGTGGGGCTGACCCAGGTCGCGTCGATTTTCCCGAACACCACGTCGTCCGCGTCGTCTTCGTCGTCGTCCGGCGGCACCACCTCCAACTGATACTGATCGAGCAATCTCGAAACGGAGACCGAAATGGGTTATCAACAGGGTCTGAGCGGCCTCTCGGGTGCATCGAACGCGCTCGACGTGATCGGCAACAACATCGCGAACGCGAACACGGTCGGCTTCAAGTCGAGCACCGCGCAGTTCTCCGACATGTACGCGAACTCGGTCGCGACGTCGGTCAACTCGCAGATCGGCATCGGCACGGCGCTGAACTCGGTGGAGCAGCAGTTCGGCCAGGGCACGATCAACACGACGAACTCGTCGCTCGACGTCGCGATCAACGGCAACGGCTTCTTCCAGATGTCGAACAACGGCGTGAAGACGTACTCGCGCGACGGCACGTTCCAGCGCGACAAGAACGGCTACATCGTCAACGCGCAGGGCATGAACCTGATGGGTTACATGGCCGACAAGAACGGCGTGATCAACACCGCGCAGACCGTGCCGCTGCAGGCGCCGACGACCAACATCGCGCCGACCGCGACGACCAAGATTACCGCCCAGTTCAACCTGAACTCGCAGGACACGGTGCCGGTCAAGACGCCGTTCGACCCGACCGACAACACGACGTACAACTACTCGACGTCGATCCAGGTGTACGACTCGCTCGGCGGCTCGCAGCCGGTCAACATGTACTTCGTGAAGTCGCCGACGGCGTCCGGCGTCTGGGAAGCGTACGCGGGCGTCCAGGGCGGCGCCACGAACGATCTCGGCACGGTCACGTTCGACTCGTCGGGCGCGATCAAGAGCACGACGACGGGCACGCCGGCCACGCCGACCACGTCGGTCGGCCAGTTCCAGTTCACGGTGCCGAACACCGACGGCTCGGCGACGCCGCAGAGCCTCACGCTCGACCTGACCGGCACGACGCAGTACGGCGGCAAGGACGGCGTGAACAACCTCGCGCAGGACGGCTACGCGAGCGGCACGCTGACGACCTACACGATCGGCACCGACGGCAAGCTGACCGGCAACTACTCGAACGGCCAGACCGCCGTGCTCGGCCAGATCGCGCTCGCGAACTTCAACAACCCGAACGGGCTGGTGAACCTCGGCGGCAACCAGTATGCGGAATCCGCCGCATCGGGCGTGCCGCAGATCTCGGCGCCGGGCAGCACGAACCACGGCACGCTGCAGGGCAGCGCGCTTGAGAACTCGAACGTCGACCTCACGTCGCAGCTCGTCAACCTGATCACCGCGCAGCGCAACTACCAGGCGAACGCGCAGACGATCAAGACGCAGCAGACCGTCGACCAGACGCTCATCAACCTGTAAGCGCGGATAACGGGCAGCCATGGACCGACTGATCTACACGGCGATGACGGGTGCGTCGCAGTCGCTCGACCAGCAGGCGATCGTCGCGAACAACCTCGCGAACGCGTCGACGACGGGTTTTCGCGCGCAGCTCGCGACGTATCGCGCGGTGCCGATGAATTTCGGCGACGGCAGCACGGTCGACCCGACGACGACGCGCACCTACGTGCTCGCGTCGACGCCCGGCGCCGATTACGCGCCGGGTCCGATCACGCGCACCGGCAACCCGCTCGACGTCGCCGTGCAGGGCGCGGGCTGGCTGGCGGTGCAGGCGGCCGACGGCAGCGAGGCGTACACGCGCGCCGGCAACCTGCACGTCGACGAGAACGGCCAGCTCGTCAACGCGAGCAACCTGCCGGTGGTCGGCAATGGCGGCCCGATCTCGGTGCCGCCGAACGCGGAAGTGACGATCGGCAAGGACGGCACGATTTCCGCGCTGATGCCGGGCGACCCGCCGACGGCGGTCGCGATCGTCGACCAGATGAAGCTGGTCAATCCCGATCCGGCCACGCTCGCGCGCGGCAACGACGGGCTGTTCCGCACCGCCGACGGCAATCCGGCCGACGCCGACCCGAACGTGGTCGTCGCGCCGAATTCGCTCGAAGGCAGCAACGTCAACCCGGTGACCGCGATGGTCGCGATGATCGACAACGCGCGTGCGTTCCAGCTTCAGTCGAAGCTGATCCAGACGGCCGACCAGAACGAGCAGTCGGCGAACCAGCTGCTCAATTTCAGCTGAGCGCCCGCGCCAGCCTACGCAGGAGACCTTAAAAGTGAACCGTTCGCTCTACATCGCCGCCACCGGCATGAATGCGCAGCAGGCGCAGATGGACGTGATTTCGAACAACCTCGCGAACACCAGCACGAACGGCTTCAAGGCGTCGCGCGCGGTGTTCGAGGATCTGCTGTACCAGACCATCCGCCAGCCCGGCGCGAACTCGACGCAGCAGACCGAGCTGCCGTCGGGCCTGCAGCTCGGCACCGGCGTGCAGCAGGTCGCGACCGAGCGCCTGTACACGCAGGGCGGCCTCACGCAGACCGGCAACTCGAAGGACGTCGCGATCAACGGCGCGGGCTTCTTCCAGGTGCTGATGCCGGACGGCACGAACGCGTACACGCGCGACGGCTCGTTCCAGACCAACGCGCAGGGCCAGCTCGTCACGTCGAGCGGCTACCAGATCCTGCCGGCGATCACGATCCCGCAGAACGCGAACTCGCTGACGATCGGCAAGGACGGCGTCGTGACGATCACGCAGGCGGGCTCGACCAACTCGGTGCAGATCGGCTCGCTGCAGATCGCGACCTTCATCAACCCGGCCGGCCTCGAGGCACGCGGCGAGAACCTGTTCTCCGAGACGACGTCGTCGGGTGCGCCGAACGTGTCGCAGCCGGGCCTGAACGGCGCGGGCACGCTCAACCAGAACTATGTCGAAGCGTCGAACGTGAACGTCGTGCAGGAGCTCGTCAACATGATCCAGACGCAGCGTGCCTACGAGATCAACAGCAAGGCCGTGACGACGTCCGACCAGATGCTGCAGACCGTCACGCAGATGAAGAGCTAACCGGAACACCCGTCGTCGCCATGAAGCAGGTTCGCCTCCTCCCGTCAGCCACCGTCCGCGCCGCATGCGCGGTCGCGGTGGCGGCGCTCGCCGCCGGTTGCGCGCAGATTCCGCGCGATCCGATCATCCAGCAGCCGATGACGGCGCAGCCGCCGGCGCCGATGTCGATGCAGGCGCCCGGCTCGATCTACAACCCCGGCTACGCGGGGCGGCCGCTCTTCGAGGATCAGCGGCCGCGCAACGTCGGCGACATCCTGACGATCATGATCGCGGAGAACATCAACGCGACCAAGTCGTCGGGCGCGAACACGAACCGGCAGGGCAACACCGACTTCAACGTGCCGACGGCCGGCTTCCTCGGCGGGCTGTTCGCGAAGGCGAACCTGTCGGCCACCGGCAACAACAAGTTCGCGGCGACCGGCGGCGCGAGCGCGGCGAACACGTTCAACGGCACGATCACGGTGACCGTCACCGGCGTGCTGCCGAACGGCAACCTCGTGGTCAGCGGCGAGAAGCAGATGCTGATCAACCAGGGCAACGAATTCGTGCGCTTCTCGGGCGTCGTGAACCCGAACACGATCTCGGGCGCGAACTCCGTCTACTCGACGCAGGTCGCCGACGCGAAGATCGAATACTCGTCGAAGGGCTACATCAACGAAGCCGAGACGATGGGCTGGCTGCAGCGCTTCTTCCTCAACATCGCGCCGTGGTGATGACGATGCAGAAGACCCTGATCAACCGCCTGTCGGCCCGCGCGCATGCCGCCGCACGGCTCGCCGTCGCGTTCGTGGCTGCGGCCTGCATGCTCGGCGCGGCACCCGCGCATGCGGAACGCCTGAAGGACCTCGCGCAGATCCAGGGCGTGCGCGACAACCCGCTGATCGGCTATGGCCTCGTCGTCGGTCTCGACGGCACGGGCGACCAGACGATGCAGACGCCGTTCACGACGCAGACGCTCGCGAACATGCTCGCGAACCTCGGCATCTCGATCAACAACGGTTCGGCGAACGGCGGCCCGTCGTCGCTGAGCAACATGCAGCTGAAGAACGTCGCGGCCGTGATGGTGACCGCCACGCTGCCGCCGTTCGCGCGGCCGGGCGAGGCGCTCGACGTCACCGTGTCGTCGCTCGGCAACGCGAAGAGCCTGCGCGGCGGCACGCTGCTGCTGACGCCGCTGAAAGGCGCCGATGGCCAGGTCTACGCGCTCTCGCAAGGCAACATGGCGGTCGGCGGCGCCGGCGCCAGCGCGAACGGCAGCCGCGTGCAGGTGAACCAGCTCGCGGCCGGCCGGATCGTCGGCGGCGCGATCGTCGAACGCGCGGTGCCGAACGCGATCGCGCAGATGAACGGCGTGCTGCAGCTGCAACTGAACGACATGGACTACGGCACCGCGCAGCGGATCGTGTCCGCGGTCAATTCGAGCTTCGGCCCGGGCACCGCGACGGCGCTCGACGGCCGCACGATCCAGTTGGCCGCGCCGGCCGACTCGGCGCAGCAGGTCGCGTTCATGGCGCGGCTGCAGAACCTCGACGTCAGCCCGGACAAGGCCGCCGCGAAGGTGATCCTGAACGCGCGCACCGGCTCGATCGTGATGAACCAGATGGTCACGCTGCAGAGCTGCGCGGTCGCGCACGGCAACCTGTCGGTCGTCGTCAACACGCAGCCGGTCGTGTCGCAGCCGGGGCCGTTCTCGAACGGGCAGACGGTGGTGGCGCAGCAGTCGCAGATCCAGCTGAAGCAGGACAACGGCGCGCTGAAGATGGTGACGGCCGGCGCGAATCTCGCCGACGTCGTGAAGGCGCTGAACACGCTCGGCGCGACGCCCGCGGACCTGATGTCGATCCTGCAGGCGATGAAGGCCGCCGGCGCGCTGCGCGCCGACCTGGAGATCATCTAAATGGCAGCCTCTCTCCCGAACGCGAACGACCTCACGCAGCGCTTTGCGCTCGACGTGCAGGGTTTCGACGCGCTGCGCGCGCAGGCGAAGCAGTCGCCGCAGGCCGGCGCGAAGGCAGTCGCCGGCCAGTTCGACGCGATGTTCACGCAGATGATGCTCAAGAGCATGCGCGACGCGTCGCCCGACGGCGGGCTGTTCGATTCGCATACGTCGAAGCTGTACACGTCGATGCTCGACCAGCAGCTCGCGCAGCAGATGTCGACGCGCGGGATCGGCGTCGCCGACGCGCTGATGAAGCAGCTGCTGCGCAACGCGGGGCCGGGCGCGGGCAGCGACACGGCGGCCGACGTCGGCGCGGGCGGGGCGGGGGGGGGTGTTAGAACCAAAC
>NZ_CAJNKE010000290.1 GCF_905232215.1 Burkholderia sp. LMG 13014 | reverse complement strand
CCGGCACGATCAAACAGACCGAGCGCGAGATCGATGCGCTCGGCGGCCGCGGAATCGCGGTGGCCTGCGACCACGCGGACGACGCGCAGGTGAAGGCGTTGTTCGAGCGGATCGAGCGCGAAAGCGGGCGGCTCGACATTCTCGTCAACAACGCGACCTATCTGCACGATCAACTGATCCTGCCGGGCCCGTTCTGGGAGAAGTCGCTCGACCTCATGAACATCCTCGATGTCGGGCTGCGCTCGGCCTATGTCGCGAGCTGGCACGCGGCACCGCTGATGGCACAGCGCCGCAGCGGGCTGATCGCGTTCACGTCGTCGTTCGGCGCGAGCTGCTACATGCACGGCGCGGCCTACGGCGCGCAGAAGTCCGGCGTCGACAAGTTCGCGAAGGACATGGCCGTCGACCTGAAGCCGTTCGACGTCGCGGCCGTGTCGATCTGGATGGGCCCGCTGCGCACCGAGCGCACGACGCGCGTGTGGGAAGAACACCCGGATCTGTACAAGGAATTCTCGCTCGTCGCCGAAAGCCCGGAATTCACGGGCCGCGTGATTCACGCGATCCACGGCGATCCGCAGCGCATGACGCTGTCGGGGCAGGTGCTCGTCGGCGCGGAAGCCGCGTTGCAGTACGGCATCGCCGATCTCGACGGCAAGCAGCCGCCGTCGTACCGCGAACTGCTCGGCGGGCCCGTGCAGGCGCATCCGGCGATCGTCGCCTGAGGTGCGCGCATGGGCATCCTGAAAGGCAAGGTCGCACTCGTGACGGGTGCGGGGCAGGGCGTCGGCCAGGGCGTCGCGCAAGCGCTCGCGGCGGAAGGTGCGCACGTCGCGGTGGTCGGTCGTACCCGCGACAAGCTGCTCGCGACCTGCGAAGCGATCCGCGTGCGCGGCGGCGTGGCCGAGCCGTTCGTGTGCGACGTGATGGATGCCGCGCAGATCGCGCAGTGCGTCGACAGCGTCGTTGCGCGGTTCGGCGGCGTGCAGATCCTGATCAACAACGCGCAGGTCGTGCCGCTCGGCCGTCTGCTCGACGTGACCGACGCGGATTTCATGGCGGGGCTCGAATCGGGGCCGATCGCGACGCTGCGCATGATGCGCGCGTGCCATCCGTATCTGAGGGGGGACGGCGTGATCGTCAATTTTGCATCGTCGGCCGCGGTGCGCTGGGATGCGTCGGGTTACGGCGCATACGCCGCGACCAAGGAGGCGATTCGCGCGCTGACGCGCGCGGCGGCCTGCGAATGGGGCGTGGACGGCATCCGCGTGAACGCGGTCGCACCGCATGCGTTGTCGCCGGGCCTGAAAGGCTGGGTCGATGCGAATCCGCAGGAAGCCGCCGCGTTTTTCCGCACGATTCCGCTCGGCCGTGTAGGCGACTGCGAGCAGGACATCGGGCGCGCGATCGTGTTTCTGGCGAGCCGCGACGCGGCATACCTGACGGGTGCGACGCTGCCGCTCGACGGCGGGCAGGCTTACTGGGGCTGACGGCGGAAGCCGACGGCGCGCGGCGCTGGCCGCACGTCAATCATGATCCGGCAAGCACGCTCACGCATGCGCGTAGGCAGCAGCCGGCAAACCGGAATCGAAGCGAGGACGACATGGGTCGACTGGAAGGAAAGGTAGCGATCGTCACGGGCGGTGCGCGTGGCATGGGCGCGGCGACGTGCAGGCTGTTCGTCGCGGAAGGTGCGCGCGTCGTGATCGGCGATGTGCTCGACGCGGAAGGCGAAGCGCTCGCGCGCGAGCTCGGCGACGCCGCGCGCTTCATGCGGCTCGACGTCGCCGACGAAGCGAGCTGGGTGCGCGTGACTGACGCGACGATGGAGCAGTTCGGCCGTATCGACGTGCTGGTCAACAATGCGGCCGTGCTGATGTTCGGCGGCATCACCGAACTGTCGAAACGCGACTTCGAGCGCGCGGTGTCGATCAATCTCGTCGGGACGTTCGTCGGAATCCGTACGATCGCGCCGCACATGATCGCGCAGAAGCGCGGATCGATCGTCAACATCTCGTCGGTGGACGGGCTGCGCGGCGTGAACGCGCTGGCCGCATACGTGTCGAGCAAGTGGGGCGTGCGCGGGCTGACGAAGGTCGCGGCGCTCGAACTCGGCCATCAGGGCGTGCGCGTCAATTCGATCCATCCGGGCGGCGTGAACACTGCGATGTCGAACCCGACCGGCGCACCGCTCGAGGAAATCAACAAGCACTATGCGAACGTGCCGCTGCAACGCGTCGGCTTGCCCGACGAGATCGCACGCGCGACGCTGTTCCTCGCGAGTGACGAAGCGTCGTACTGCAACGGCGCCGAGCTGGCCGTCGACGGCGGCATGGCAGCAGGCGCGTATTACCCCGGATTGCCGGGCGCACCGTTTTGAGCAGGGGCGCTTGCCGCGCATTCACGTCAGATGTTTGTGTACGCAACCTAATTCGGGGTTTCCCGCAGTAGCGAAAACGCGAATTCGCGCAACTTGCTTTCGCGGTTGCCATAGGCGGGAGCGGCAGGCCGATTTTTCCACTCCCGCAAAACCCTTGCCGGACGGCCGTTCCGGACATTTCGTCCCCAAAGCGCGCGCAATGGCGCTGTAAAAAGGACTCACAGGCAACCGGCGTGCCGGCTCGCCGACATAGTTGTTTCTTGTTGCAACGCAACGTTTGCTGAATAACGGCGATGGTATGCTGGCCGTCATGGAGTTGTACGGCAGGTTGCTTGTATGGCGAAACTCGCGTTCGCAATTACTAAAGAGACATCACCTTCTCTCGCTCGCATCGCGGCATCGACGCGCGCTCCGCTCGCGCGTCCCGTCCTGCGCGCCGCCGCTTCCTGCGCTCCAATCGCATACCCCATCTCGCGGGCTCGTCCCGCATCCCCCATCCCCGCCCAATAATCTGGAGACGTCCTCATGTCGCAAAACACTATGGCCGAAGCAACACACGGCCCGCTGATCGCTCCGCCGGCTTTCGTCAAACATCGCAAGCTGATCGACTGGGTGTCGCGCATCGCGGCGCTTACGGAGCCCGAGCGCGTCGTGTGGTGTGACGGTTCGCAGGAAGAAAACGACGCGCTGTGCCAGGCGATGGTCGACCAGGGCACGCTCACGCGCCTGAACCCGGCGAAGCGCCCGAACTCGTATCTCGCGCAATCCGATCCGTCCGACGTCGCGCGCGTCGAGGATCGCACGTTCATCTGCGCGGCTTCGCGCGACGACGTCGGCCCGACCAACAACTGGATCGAGCCTGCCGAGATGCGCGAGACGCTCAACGGCCTGTTCCGCGGCTCGATGCGCGGCCGCACGCTGTATGTGGTGCCGTTCTCGATGGGCCCGCTCGGCTCGCCGATCGCGCACGTGGGCGTCGAACTGTCCGACAGCCCGTACGTTGCGGTGAACATGCGGATCATGACCCGCATGGGCCGCGAGGTGTACGACGTGCTTGGCGAGGACGGCGAATTCGTGCCGTGCGTGCACAGCGTTGGTCATCCGCTCGAAGCCGGCCAGCAGGACGTGCCGTGGCCGTGCAACCCGGTCAAGTACATCGTGCATTTCCCCGAAACGCGCGAGATCTGGAGCTTCGGTTCGGGCTACGGCGGCAATGCATTGCTCGGCAAGAAGTGTTTCGCGCTGCGTATCGCATCGACGATGGGGCGCGACCAGGGCTGGCTTGCAGAACACATGCTGATCCTCGGCGTGACGTCGCCGGCCGGCAAGAAGTATCACGTCGCGGCTGCGTTCCCGTCCGCGTGCGGCAAGACCAACTTCGCGATGCTGATTCCGCCGCAGGGCTTCGACGGCTGGAAGGTCACGACGATCGGCGACGACATCGCATGGCTGAAGCCGGGCCGCGACGGCCGACTGTACGCGATCAACCCGGAAGCCGGCTTCTTCGGCGTCGCCCCGGGCACCGGCGTGAAGACCAACCCGAACGCGATCTCGACGCTCACCGAAAACGTGATCTTCACGAACGTCGCGCTGACGGAAGACGGTGACGTGTGGTGGGAAGGGCTGACCGACACGCCGCCTGCGAAGCTGACCGACTGGCAGGGCAACCCGTGGACGCCGGAAATCGGCAAGGAAACGGGCCGCAAGGCCGCGCATCCGAATTCGCGTTTCACGGCGCCGGCTGCGCAGTGTCCGTCGATTGACGGCGACTGGGAGAACCCGGCCGGCGTGCCGATCGATGCGTTCATCTTCGGCGGCCGCCGTTCGACGACCGTGCCGCTCGTGACCGAGGCGCGCGACTGGGTCGAAGGCGTGTACATGGCCGCGACGATGGGCTCGGAGACGACTGCCGCGGCGGTCGGCCAGCAGGGCATCGTGCGCCGCGATCCGTTCGCGATGCTGCCGTTCTGCGGCTACAACGTCAGCGATTATTTCGCGCACTGGCTGAAGCTCGGCAAGCAGCTCGAAGGCGCGGGCGCCAAACTGCCGAAGATCTACTGCGTGAACTGGTTCCGCAAGGATGCGAACGGCAAGTTCGTGTGGCCGGGCTTCGGCGAGAACATGCGCGTGCTGAAGTGGATGCTGGACCGTCTCGAAGGCACCGGCGGTGGCGGCGATCATGCGTTCGGCGTGTCGCCCGCGTATGAGGACCTGCACTGGGATGGCCTCGATTTCACGCGTGAACAGTTTGACGCGGTGACGTCGATGAATGCCGACGAATGGCGTGAGGAGCTGAAGCTGCATGCGGCGTTGTTCGATACGCTGAAGCTGCGCCTGCCGGCCGAAATGACCGACACGATGAAGAAGATCGCGCAGCGCATCGGCGCCTGACGGTTCGCATTCGGGTCGTCATCCTGACGTCCCGCCGCCGGCATCCATCGCCGGCGGCGGGACGTTTTTGCATCCTGGTGTCGCACGACGCGCACTTCCGTCGCTGCAGCGACGCGCGTCGCTGCAGCGGTATCGGCAACATCCGTCAGACGGATGAGTGCGATAGCGCACGGTTGCGTGCCGGCAGGTTCGGGAAAATCGAAACCGGTTGTGCTCGTTGGGTAGCCGGCCGGAATTGTCGAATCGCAAGCGATACCAGGCCGTGGACTCGTGCGCGGGGGCGGCTATCGTCTTGGGCACTGTCGTCTTGCCCGTGCCTTCGGCAGCGAAGTTGCCGGCACCTTGATACACACTCAGAGGGTGCCTTGATGATTTTCAAAACGATGAGACGGCTGTCGAGCGCAGTTGGCGGTGCGCTATCGCGGGCTCGGGCCGGTTTGGGGTGGACCACGTTCATCGCAGCGCTGTTGGCGGGCCAACCCGCAATCGGCCAGACCAATACGCCTGTGCCCGCCATCAACCTGGGCAGCGAAATCAACGACATCATCAATCGCAACGCCAACGACCCGACGCAAGCGATCAACAACTACATGGCCGGCCTCGCGGCGACGAATGCCCGCTGGGTCAGGATCGATATCAACTGGGCGCGCATTCAACCCTCTCAGACCACGATCGACGTCAATGATCCCAATCCCGGAGCCAGCAGCGGATTGAACTGGGGCGTGACGGATACGGTCATTCGTGCGGCCCGCAATAACGGCCTGCGGGTGCTGGGCCTGATCTTGCTGACCCCGCAGTGGGCTGCCAGTTCGAAGTGCTCGAGCAGCTATCAGCAAGCGAACGGGGTTTCATCCTGGCTGTGCGCTCCGGATCCGACCTTCTACACCAACTTTGCCCGGGCAGCGGCCAGGCATTACGGCAGCGACAGTTACGGTGGCGAGGTCGATGCATGGGAAATCTGGAACGAGCCGAACTGCGGCATCGATTTCATGCCGCACGATCCGGTGCTGTATTCGCAGATCCTGAAGAGCGCCTACCCGGCGATCAAGCAGGCGAATCCGGGTGCCTACGTGTATGCGGGCGGCAGCGCGGCCTGTACGACGTATCCGAACAACACGAGCGGCGCGCTGCCGTCGAATGGTGTGGCGGGGCTCGTCAACTCGACCAATCCGGGTTATCCCGCGCCGACGCAGTGGGATCCGCGCGACTGGCTGGCCGTGATGTACGCGAGCGGCGCGAAGGGATATTTCGATGCACTTGCGCATCACCCGTACTGCTATTCCGACGACTGGCAATCGGCGCCCGACCAATGCCCGAGCACGACGCTCAACACCACGTACCCGCAATACTCGAATGCGTTCAACCTGATGTGGCATACCTTCACGTCGCCGTCGTACGCGTGGCCGTCGAGCAGCGGCAATACGTTTTCGAGCTATACCGGCACGAGCCTGCGCGATCAGATGAATGCGGCGGGTGACGGAGCAAAGGCGATTGCGCTTACCGAGTTCGGTGCACCCACAACCGGTACGGACGGTGCGACCAACTTCACCGGGCAACTTGGCGGCTCATCGACGCAATACACGAACGCCAATTTCCGGACCATGCAGAATGCGCCATTCCTGACACAGGCCAACCAGGCGCGCGAATATCGCGCGCTGATGGCATGGATCGCGCAGCAACCGAAGGGCGCATACGGTCCGGTGTATGCATACTGCTATTCGGACATGGCGCTGTCGTTGCCGAACAGCACGAACATTTATGAGCCGTACTTCGGCATCGTCACGCTCGGCTCGACGACCGGCTCGACGGGTACGCCCGGCCCGGCGAAGATAGCCGGCACGTCTCAGGCGAAGTCGAGTCAGTACTATCCCGCGTGGCCTGATTTCGGTATCAATGCGCGGGCCGCGGCGGCGGGCACCGCGGGGTATGCGCCGATCGGTCCGGGCTGGGTCAACGCGTTGGGCAAGTAAGTGCATTGAAACCGACGGCGAGGTCGTACTCGCCGAGTATCTACAGACGCGGAGACGTCCCCCGACGTCCCGCCGCCGGCATCCATCGCCGGCGGCGGGACGTTTTTGCATCCACGCCACGCACGCGCTTTTCGCTTACTGCGCGCGACAATGCGCGACGACTTCGTCCACCGCGCGCTGCACATCACCGCGCCGGTAGCGCAGCAGCGCGCTGTCGGCCGGATCGGGCTCGTACGACACGACATTGCCGCGCCCCGTGTAGATCGCGATGTCGGGCAGCAGCGGATGCTCCTGGTCGAGCGACGGCACGTCCCGCGGATTGCCGGCCGCGCGGAAGAAAGCGGCGAAGTAGTCGGCGAAGCTGAGGTTCTCGTCGCCGACGAGGTAGGCCTTGCCTGCTTCGCCGCGCTGCAGCGCCCCCCAGATCGCTTCCGACAGCGATTGCGTCGAGATGAAGTTGCTGCCGCCGGCTGGCCCGAACACGGGCAGCCCCGCGAACTGGCCCTGCGCATAGCCCGTATAGGCAGCGAACATTTCGTTGCGCAGGCCCGGCACCGATCCGACGACGAACGGCGCATTGACGCTGCAGACGGCGAACGACGGCGTCGCGAGCGCACGCACGCGTTCGTCGGC
>NZ_CAJNKE010000289.1 GCF_905232215.1 Burkholderia sp. LMG 13014 | reverse complement strand
CGATCGGTCACGATCGGCCGCCCGACCATCATCCATCTCACTGATTCAGGCATCGCTTTTTAATCGATTTGATTTATGCGATGCCCATCCCTATTCTCGATCGCATGACGGCGCGGTGTCTGCCGCGCCGCGTTTCCCCTACCCCACGGATTTCCCCATGCAAGCGAACCGCCACCAAGTCCGGATCGACGCGCTGATCGACGCGGCGCAGGACATCCGCTGTTTCCGGGTTTCGCGCGTCGACGGCCAGCCGTTCGATACGTACGAACCGGGTGCCCATATCGACGTCACCGCGCCGTCCGGCGTCACGCGGCAATACTCGCTGTGCGGCAACCCCGACGAGCGCGGCAGCTACCTGTTCGCGGTGAAGAAGGAAGCGCAGTCGCGCGGCGGCTCGCGTTCGCTGCACGACGACGTGCAAGTCGGCGCCGAGCTGTCGATCGGTGCGCCGCGCAACCTGTTTCGTCTGACGGATGATGCGAGCGAGCACGTGCTGATCGCGGCCGGCATCGGCATCACGCCGCTGCTGTCGATGGCGTATGCGCTGCACAAGCGCGGCGCGCGCTATCGGCTGCACTACTTCGCCCGCAGCCGCGAGCACGCTGCCTTCGTCGACGCACTGTCGGCCGAACCGTTCGCGTCGCACGTGACGTTCCACTACGGCATCGAGCCCGACGCGCTCGCGATCGAACTGGGCCGCTGCGTCGAATCGGTCGACGCGCACGCTCACGTCTATACGTGCGGCCCGGGGCCGTTCATGGATGCGGTCGTCGCGGCAGCCGCGACGCGCTTGCCCGACGATTCGATCCATCTCGAACGCTTCGCGGCGGAGCCGGCCGCCGCCGATGCGGGCAATGCCGACGCCGGCCCGGCCGACGGATTCGAAGTGCGCCTGCAGCGCAGCGGGCAATCGGTACGCGTCACGCCCGACACGTCGATCGTCGACGCGCTCGCACGCATCGGCATCGAGGTCGATACGTCATGCGGCGAAGGTGTGTGCGGCACCTGCATGGTGCCCGTGATCGACGGCGAGCCCGATCATCGCGACCACTGTCTCAGCAAGGCTGAGCGCGCGAGCAACACGGTGATCTGCTGCTGCGTGTCGCGTGCGCGCTCGGCGGTGCTCGTGCTCGATCTCTGACGCACGCGATCCGGGCGACGTCCGTCAAAGACGTCGCGCGCCGTCGAGCCGCTCGACGCATTCGGCCAGTCACGCGCGCCTCGAACGCGTTGCCCTCGCCCTCGTGGGTCACACGTCGTCGAAGCACTCGACGAACTCGACCAGCAACGTGCGCGTCCACACGCGGCCCTCGTCCTCATGAGTCACGCGTCGTCGCGCCATCCGCCCCGCTCGGCCAGCAATGCACGCATCCTCGCGTTGCCCTTGTCCTCATCGGTCACGCGTCGTCGTGCCATCCGACCCGCTCGGCCAGCAACGCACGCATCCACGCGTTACCCTCGTCCTCATCGGTCACGCGTTGTCGAATCGCTCGACGAGCTCGACCAGCAGCATGCGCATCCACGCGTTGCCTTCGTCTTCATGGAAATGCTCGTGCCAGTGCATCGTCACCGGCGCGGGCGGCAGCGTGACGGGCAGGTCATACAGGCGAAACGCATTGTCGCGGTTCAGGATCTGCGCGAGCCGCTTCGGCAGCGTCGCATACAGATCCGTGACCGACAGCACGCTCGGCAGCGCAACGAAGTGCGGCACTTCGAGCGCGATGTTGCGGCCCACACCCTGCGCGCGCAACGCATCGTCGAGCGCGTGGTGGCTGTGCTCGACCGATTTCACGTTGACGTGCGCGGCGCGCACGAACTGGTCGAGGCTCAGCGCGGCGCCGCTCGGCAACCCGCGCCGGCGGCCCGTCATGCACACATAGGTTTCCTCGAACAGCACCTGGTGGCGCGTGCGCGGCATCAGCTCCGGCAGGTTGCCGATCGCGAAATCCAGCCGGCTCGCGCGCAGCGCTTCCTCGATCTCCTCCACCGGCAGCGGCTGCACGCTCAGCGTCACGCGCGGCGCGCGCTCGCGCAGCGCCTGGCAGATCGCCGGCAGGTACGCCATCTCGCCCGCGTCCGACAGCGACAGCCGGAACGTGCGCGTGCTGGTGGCCGGATCGAAGCGCTCCGCATAGCGCAGCGCCACGCGCACCATGTCGAGCGCCTTGCCGACGATGCCCGCGAGCTCGAGCGCGACCGGCGTCGGCTGCATGCCCGAGCGCGTGCGCACGAACAGCGGATCGTCGAACAGCGTGCGCAACCGGCCGAGCGAATAGCTGACGGCCGGCTGCGACAGCGCGAGCCGCTCGCCGGCCTTCGTCAGGCTGCGTTCCTCGACGATCGCCTGGAATACGCGCAACAGGTTCAGATCGAGATGATCGACCGATGTCATCGTAGCCTCCATTATTTGCCGTATTTATTGACCGGCCAATTTTAGATCAATTTGACGGATATGTAGTGGAAGACGAGACTGGGTACTCGAAACCGCGCGCTGCGCGGCCCGATTTCGCGACTCTTTCCCCACGACAACGATGAGCGACATTTCCTACCAGACGATCGACACCAGCGCGCTGCACGGTCTCGCGCAACCCGACCGCATCGCGCCCGCGATGTATCACGATCCCGCGCTGTTCGAAGCCGAGCTCGACCGCATCTTCTACCGCACCTGGATCTGGGTCGCACACGAGAGCGAGCTGCCGAACCCGGGCGACTTCATCACGACGACGATCGGCCGCCAGCCGGTGATCGTCGTGCGCGACAAGACCGGCGAGATCAACGTGCTGCAGAACCGCTGCCGCCATCGCGGCGCGACCGTGTGCGAATCGCACAAGGGCAACGCGAAGGGCTTCACGTGCCCGTATCACAGCTGGTCGTACGCACTCGACGGCACGCTACGCGCGCTGCCGTACGGCGACGGCTACGAAGGCGTGTGCGAGAAAGGCGACCTGCCGCTCGTGAAGCTGCGCGTCGGCGTGTACCAGGGGCTGATCTTCGCGAGCTTCAACGACGCGATCGAATCGCTCGAGGATTTCCTCGGCGGCGCGAAGCCATGGATCGACCTGTTCATGAAGCAGGGCGCCGGCTACCCGATCAAGGCGAATGGCGAGCACAAGTTCAAGTTCAAGGGCAACTGGAAGATCCAGCTCGAGAACACGACCGACCTCTATCACTTCCCGGTCGTGCACAAGTCGTGGATGAAGTCGATCGACGACGAAACGGCCGCCGCGATCACGAGCTTCATGACGAGCGAGGACGCGTTCTGCCGCGGGCTCGGCAACGGCCACAGCCTCGCGGTGCTGATGCCCGAGCTGATCGACCTCGACGCAGACGACGGCGCGCCGCTGGCCGAGCGCTTCGCGCCGCTCGCGGCGAAGCTCGCCGAGCGCCACACGCCGGAAGAAGTGCGCCGGATCGTGCGCTCGCTGATGGGCGTCGGCTTCAACCTGAACCTGTTCCCGAACCTCGCGCTGTCGATGGCGTTCTTCCGCGTGCTGCGGCCGATCTCCGCGAACGAAACCGAGATCCGTCACGTCGCGCTCGCGATGGACGGCGGCCCCGATGAGGCGAACCGCGAGCGGCTGCGCATCCACGAGCACTTCCAGGGCCCGTTCGGTTTCGGCAGCCCCGACGACGCGGAAGCGTGGGAACGCGTACAGCGCGGTGCACACGCGGGCCCCGACGTGCCGATCCTCGTGAATCGCGGGCTGAACCGCGAGACGACTGCCGCGAACGGCGAAAAGACCGCGCATGCGACCGACGAGACCGGCATGCGCGAGGCCTACCAGCAATGGCGCACGATGATGGAGCAACAATAATGGACGACCGCAACGCCCTCTTTTCCGAGCAGACCTTCGCCCGCGCGGTCGAATTCGTGTGGCGTGAAGCCGAGATGCTCGACCGCCGCGACTATCGCGCGTGGCTCGACCTGTGGGATCCGGCCGGCCACTACGTGGTGCCGATCGATCCCGACACCACCGATTTCGCGGCGACGCTGAACTACGTGTTCGACGACCAGGACATGCGCGAGAAGCGTGTGCAGCGGATGGTGTCCGGCTATTCGGCGTCGGCGACCGACGCGGCGCGCACGGTGCGCACCGTGTCGCGCTTCACGCTGGAAAGCGGCAGCGCCGACACCGTCGAGCTGAAGTCGGCGCAGGTCGTCGTCGCGTACAAGCGCGGCGTCGCGACGCTGTTCGCGGCCGATGTCACGCACAAGCTGCACGTCGATGCGGAAGGCGAGATGCGGATCGCAGAGAAGGTCGTGCGCCTGATCGATTCGACCGAAGCACTCAGCGCAATCGGCTTCCTGCTGTAAGCGGCCGCCGGTTCGCCATCGCCGTCGCAACGGGGAACCGGTCACCTTCACCCGTGAGCGGCCACCGGTTCACCCATCGCCACCGCAACGGTGAGCCGGCCACCTTCACCGGTAAGCGGCCACCGGTTCGCCGTCGTCAGCGCAATGGTGAACCGACCACCTTCACCTGTAAGCGGCCACCGGTTTGCCATCGCCAACGCAACGGTGAGCCGGCCACCTTCACCTGTAAGCGGCCACCGGTTCGCCGTCGCCAACGCAACGGTGAGCCGGCCACCTTCACCTAAAAGCGGCCACCGGTTCGCCATCGCCAACGCAACGGTGAGCCGGCCACCTTCACCTTTCCCGACGACCATGCCCACACTCGAAGTTTTCCTGCCGGCCGGCCACGACGACGCCCGCAAGGCCGAACTGATCGCACGGCTCAGCAACGCGACCGTCGACGCGATCGGCGCACCGATCGAATCGGTGCGCGTGCTGCTCACCGAATTGCCGGCAACGCACATCGGCCTCGGCGGCCGCAGCGCCGCGAACGGCGCGCCACCGTCGCTGCCCGTGATCGTCGCGATCCTGATCGCCGGCCGCACCGATGAACAAAAGCGCGCGCTGATCGCCGCGCTGTCGGAGACGAGCGCCAGCGTGCTCGACGCGCCCCTGCAAGCCACCCGCGTGATGATCAAGGACATCCCGAACACCGATTTCGGCATCGGCGGGCAAACCGCACGGGCGCTCGGACGCTGACCATGCGCTGCGTGCGAGCCTGCCCGCTCATGCGCGACGACCGCCAAACGGCAGCGATATCGCGCGCTCCCCCGCGGCTATGCGCTTGCGTTCGCCTTCGTCCCGGCGAGCGGCAGCGTCACGCGGCAGTCGAGCCCGCCGCCCTCGGCCGGGCTCGCGCCGATCCGGCCACCGTGGCGCGTCACGATGCTCTTGCACAGCGACAGCCCGATTCCATTCCCGCCCGCCTTCGACGACGAGAAGCCGTCGAACAGCCGGTCGTGCGCGCCGGCCGCGATGCCCGGGCCGTTGTCGATCGCACGCAGCTCAGCATGCCCGGCCACGTTCGCGGTGCCGAGCGTCAGCGTGCGCGGCACACGCTCGCAACCGGCGAACGCCTCGATCGCATTGAACGCGAGATTCAGGATCACCTGCCCGATCAGCACGCGCTCGCAGCGGATCGGCAGCGGCACATCGGCCTGCACGATCGCGACCGTCACGCCGGCCTCCTTCGCGCGCAGCTCGATGAAATACGCGACGTCCGCGAGGATGTCGCGCAGGTCGGCGAGCGCGACGACCGGCTCGCGCTTCACGATGAACTCGCGCACGCTCTTGATGATCAGCGCCGCATGCTCGGCCTGCCGGTCCGCGCTACGCAGCCCCCAGATCGCGTCGTCGATGGCGCCGCGCCCGTTCAGCCGCTGCACCGCGCCTTCGATGAAATTGCGCACGGCCGCGAGCGGCTGGCTCAGCTCGTGCGCGATCACGCTCGCCATCTCGCCCATCGCGTTGTAACGGCCCGCATGTTCGAGCATGCGCGCTTCCGCGCGGCGGGCGTCCTCGATCGCGACTTCGTCGCTCACGTCGCGGAACTGCACGAGCAGCCCGTCGAGATCGTCCTCGATCTCGACCTGCCGGCACAGGATGCGCAGCCAGCACGTCGAGCCGTCGCGCCGTACGATCCGGTAGCGCTGCGGCGCGGATGGGTACGCGGACGGCGCATCGCGCAGCTGCGCGACGAGCCGGTCGCGATCGGCCTCGGAGCAATAGTCGAGCACCTCGCCGAGCGCCTCGTCAGGCGCGAGCCCGAGCACGCGGCGGCCCGACTCGCTGATGAACTGCACGCCGCCGTGCGGCGTGACGACCGCGATGCCTTCGTCGAGGTCCTGCATGAATTCGCGCAGTCGCGCCTCGTAGCGGCGCAACTGCTGGCGCACCGCCTCTTCCGCACTGATGTCGCGGAACTGCACCATCACGACGTCGCGCCCGCGCAGCGGCACGTAGGTGGCGGTCGCCTCGGACAGCATGTCGACACCCGTGCGCGACCGGTAGCACCACTCGTACACCTGCGGCCCGTCGACGAGCGCGCGATCCCACGCACTCACCGCGATCTCGCGCTGGTATTTCGGTTCGGGGCGCGTCATGTCCGGCGCCTTCAGCGGCAGCAGTTCCTCGACGGAAAAACCGAGCGCGATGCACGCGGCGCGGTTCGCCCACACGATCGCCTTGGTGTGCGCGTCATGCAGCAGCACGCAGGTCGTCAACGCGTCGAGCAGCCGGTGGAAATCGTCTTCGTCGGGGAAACTCATGATCGGCTTCGGATGGGGTCGCACGGCATCGCGCGACCGGAAACCCAACATAGCACCGGCGCGCGCCGCCCGCATCTGAAGATTTCTTTAGTGCGGCACGGAACGTCACCAGTCGCACGGCCCAACGCACCAATTGCTGCGCGTTTTCGGCGTTTCTAGACTGGTTGCATCGACGTGCCGCTTACCGCGCGGCATGCATGCCACCCCGAATTCGAACCCCAATCCGCCCCAGGAGACAGCCATGCCCCACGCCGCCCTCGCCCTCGACACCGCATCGAGCGCCCCCCACGCGGCCAGCGAACCGGCCGCCCGGCTGTCGCCGCTCGACGCCGTGATCGAGACCGTCGCCGCGCGCCGCGAAGAATTCGATCGCCTGTCGCACGTGCCGCGCGACGTGATCGCGCTGTTCAAGCAGGCGGGCATCTATCGCGCGGGCACGCCGCGCCGCTTCGGCGGCGATGCGCTCGCACCGACCGCGTTCCTCGACATGATCGAACGGATCGCGACCGCCGACGGCTCGGCCGCGTGGGTCGCGAGCTTCGGCTCGGCGAACGTGTATCTCGCCGCGCTGCCGCTCGAGACCCAGGCCGAGCTGTATGCAAGCGGCCCCGACCAGGTGTTCGCGGGCGGCCTGTTTCCGGTGCAGCCGGCTCAGCCCGCACCCGGCGGCTGGCGCGTGAACGGCACGTGGAAATTCGCGAGCGGCTGCAAGGGCGCCGACTGGCTCGGCGTCGGCATCGCCGTACCGGGCGCGCAGGCCGCCGCGCCGAACACGCCGCGCCCGGCCGTGGTCCGCGCCGACCA
>NZ_CAJNKE010000288.1 GCF_905232215.1 Burkholderia sp. LMG 13014 | reverse complement strand
GGGACGGCCAGCACGGCGGTGGCGAGCGGCTGCAGCGCACCGAGCAGCGCCATGACACCCGCGTTCAGCCCTTGCGCGACGGCCCAGTAGCTCGCGCCGAGATAGACGCCCTGCAGCAGCGCGCCCGCGATCAGGTGGCGTGGCCATTCGCGCCGGGCCGGCCACGGCGCGCGCGCGACGAGCGCCACCGCGCTGAATAGCGCGGCCGTGCCCGCGAAACGCGCGAGCAGGAACAGGTTGGGATCGGCGTAGGGCTTGATTGCCCGCGCAACGATGAAGCCGGTGGACCAGAGTGCGACGAAGGCCGCGGCGACGATCGAGGTCAGCATGCGTGGCGGGCCGCGAGGCGGCCGGACAGAATCGTAAAGCCAGCCAGTATCGGGGGAAGCGAGGCCGGCGTCTTGTCGAATCCTGCACTCATGCGTACCGCGCATGCGGCCGCCTGCGCGGGCCGGGCGGGGCCGGGGGAAGGAGAGGGGCGCCCCCCCGCATGCGGAGCGGGCGAGCGCGAAGCCGCGGGGATCAGTCGATCGAGAACGTGTCGAGCGGCTGGTTCGCGCGTGCGTCGGTCGCGAAGCGCGCGGCGAGCTGTTCGTAGAGCCGGCGCGCCTCGTCGAGCGTCAGGTCGATCCAGTACGGATCGCCGGCCGCGTCGTTGAGACGTTCGGGCGGAAACTGGATTTCGATCACACTGCCTTTGCGATACATGGCGCGAGCCCCTTTGCTTGGTCTGTCATTCGGCGAAGCGCAAAGTGTAGCAACCGGCGCCGCGTCGATTCGCGCGCGTCAGGCAATACAGAATTTCGCTTTCGGGAAACGCGGCCCGGCAGGTTTCCCGCCGCAGTCAAATGCCGGTCAAACGGCCGTAATACAATGGGTGGCTTACCCATTACCAGTCGCCTCGGGCGCACACGCGATGCTGGCGGAACAACGTCATCAATTCATCCTGTCGGAGCTTGGAAGGTCGGGCGCATTGTCGGTTGCGGAACTCGTCCGCTCGCTCGACGTGTCGCGCGAGACCGTGCGGCGCGACCTGAACGCACTGGCCGCACGCGGCCTGCTCGTGATGACGCACGGCGGCGCGCTGGCGGCCGACCGCCGCGAGCCGAGCCTGTCCGAGCGCGAAGCCGCGAACGCGGAAGCGAAGCGCACGATCGGGCGGCGCGCGGCCGAATTCGTGCCAGACGATGCGTCGGTGCTGATCGATTCGGGCAGCACGCCGCATGCGGTTGCGCTCGCGCTCGCCGACCGGCACCGGCTGTCCATCTACACGAACGACTGGCGCACCGCGTTCGTGCTCGCCCGGCGCAACGGCAACCGCGTGACGCTGCTCGGCGGTGAGTTGTCCGACGACGAGGACGCCACCTTCGGGTTCGACACGATCCAGCAGCTTGCGCAGTACCACGTCGATTTCGCGTTCGTCGGCGCCGGCGGCATCACGCCCGACGGCGAATGCACCGACTACTCGCGGCTCGCGGCCGAGGTGCGCAGCCGGATGATCGCGGCGGCCGGCACCGCGATGATCGTCGCCGACCATTCGAAATTCGGCCGCGTGACGCCGGTGCGGATCAACGGCACGGCCGCCGCCCGCTATCTCGTGACCGAACGCGCGCCCGACAAGGCCGTGCGCCGTGCGCTGACCGCGCGCGGGATCGAACTGCTCGTGTGCGACTGACGCGCGTCCGACATACAAGGTTCATCGAACCGTCATCCCCAGGGAAGAACCGCCGTCAAGACTGACCCATTCACCTCGACCGGCCGCAAGGCCAGGGAGCAACGAATGACCGTCAGCGTGCGCAGCTATCTTTCCCCGACCCTGGTCCTGCTGGCCTTCGACTGGCCCGATGCGGCGTCGCGGTCCGATTTCCTCGGCTTCGCGATCCGGCGCACGCCGGGCTTCTGGTCGGCCGACGGCAAGACGCGCGCGCCGAACAGCTGGTTGCCGAACCGCCTGACGTTCGACGGCCCGGCCGCGCACACGCAGGGCGACGCGCCGACCGACCAGGCGCCGATCCAGAAATTCATGTGGTGGGATGCGCGCATCGATCCGCAGGACCGCGGCGCGTCGTTCCGCTATGACGTGTATCCGGTCGTCGGCACGCCGGCGAACCTGCAGGTGCTCGACGCGCAAGCGGGCGTGTGCGACGTGGTGCTGCCCGCGCACATCGAGGACGGCATCGGCACGTGGTTCAACCGCGCGGTGGTCAGCTCGCAAGCCTTCGCAAAGCAGGTCGCGGCGCTGGGCCTCGCGCCGAATGCGGCGCCGAGCGACGCGCAGGCGCTGAAACTGCGCACGTGGCTTGCGAACGACATGGAGCAGGTGTTCGCGGAGATGCTCGACCCCGCGTCGCGCGCGGCGTCGGCCGTCTATCACCTGACCGACACGCTGTGGGCGCTGCCCGCGTTCGAAGCGTTCGGACGCCAGCACGGCGAAGCGTCGCTCGCGATCGTCTACGACGCGCACACGACGGCGCGCAAGGGCAAGCCGCCGCTGCCGTCGCCGAACCAGCCGGCCGTCGAGGCGCTGCAGGGTCTCGCGACGCTTGCGCCGCGCGACAAGACGCACATCATGCACGACAAGTTCATCGTGACCGATGCGTCGTCGAACCCGGTGCCCGCGCGCGTGCTGACCGGCTCCGCGAACTTCACGACCGAGGGGCTCACGGAGCAGGCGAACGTGCTGCACGCGTTCGATTCGCCCGCGCTTGCCGCGCTGTACAACGCGCGTGCGCATGCACTGGCCGGGAATCCGTCGATCGCGGAGACGGCGAAGCTGTCGCCGGGCTGGTCGGAACCGATGACGATCGGCAGTGCGCAGGTGCGGCTCGCGTTTTCGCCGGAGCCGGCGGGGCAGCGCACCGAGATCGACACGATCGTCGCCGCGATCGCGGCCGCGAAGCATTCGGTGTCGTTCTGCCTGTTCATGCCGACCGACGCGGCGCTGCGCGACGCGTGCTTCGCGGCCGGCGACCGCGGGCTGATGATGTTCGGGCTGGTGAACAAGATCAACGTCGGCAGCGCGACGAAGGCCGATGCCGAGCAGCAGGCCGGCCAGACGGTCGATGCGGCGACGCTCGCGAACCTCGAGCTGTACCACCGCAGCCGCGACAACCATGACGTGATCGATGCCGCGTATTTCTCGCCGGCCACCGTGCCGCAGGGTTTCGAGCCCGAATTGCGCCTGTTCCCGGGGGAACTGGCGCCGGCCTTTCCGCCCGTCGTGATCCACCACAAGTTCATCGTGATCGATGCAGAGGGCGCGCATCCGGTCGTCTATACGGGCTCGGCGAACATGAGCCGCAACTCCGAGCAGTTCAACGACGAGAACCTGCTCGAGATCCGCGACCCGCGCATCGCGGCGATCTATCTCGCGGAATTCCTGCGGCTTTACGAGCACTATCGCGCGCGGGCACTGACGATCAATGCGAAGCAGCACGGCACGGACGGGGGCACGGGCGCGCATGCACGGCTCGCGCTGGCGCCCGATTCGAGCTGGGCGAAGAAGTATTACGTGGCGGGAAGCCCGGAAGAGAAGGCGCGGATCGCACTGGCGTCGACCGCGCCGACGGACTGACGCATGAGCGCGCGACGGGCGCGGATGGCGCGCGCCCGACGTGTGGCTGGCGGGGGAAACCGGCTGACGGCGCCGCTTATGCGGCGACGTAGCGCAGCACGGCGTCGGCGATCGTGTCGCGATGCCGCGCACGCAGGCGCGGCGCCGACGGATCGCGTCCGAACGCGGCGCCGAACGTGTAGCGGTTCGACACGCGGTGGAAGCAGAACGAGCTGATCAGCAGGTGCAGGTCGAACGCGTCGATGTCCTGACGGAACGCGCCGCTCGCCGCGCCGCGCTCGACCAGTTCCTCGAGCGTCTTGATGATGCTGACGTTGCGGTTCTTGAACGACTTGAGCTGCTCGAGATACTTCGCGCCGTGGATGTTCTCGATCGACACGAGGCGGACGAAGTCGCGATGCTTGTCGTGATAGTCGAACGTGAATTCGACGAGGCGGCGCATGCCCTCGCGCGGCTCCATGTCGCCGACGTGCAGCTCCTGCTCGAGTGCGCGGATGTCGCCGTACACCTTCTCCAGCACGGCCTCGTACAAGCCTTCCTTGCTTTCGAAGTAGTAGTAGAGCATCCGCTTCGTCGTGTTGGTACGCTCGGCGATGGCATCGACGCGCGCGCCGGCGAGGCCCATCGCGGAGAATTCCTGCGTGGCGACGTCGAGGATGTTGCGCTTGGTTTGCTCGGGATCGTATTTGCGCCGCGCATCGGACGGAAGCGCGCGGGGGGCGGACGTGGCGGCCTTGCTTCCTGCTTTCATGTGACTTTATTGTGGCTTCGGCGGCTTGGAAAAGCCATTCTAGCATGTGGGAAATCCCCGCCCGGCCGACCTCGCGCTCTAATCGGCAGGGCGGTTTCGGCCGCCGTAGCCGCCGCTCAGCGGCGGCAGGACGCGAGCGCGTCGCGAGCCTGGTATGCGCTGTACGTGAGCTGCGCGGCGGCGAGGCCCGCCAGCCCGAACGTGCGCGTGAGGCCGAACGCGTTGAAGCCTTCCGGCACCGGCCGGCCTTCGGCCAGCGCGGCCGCGAGCGCTTCGCCGGCGACCGTGGTCGGTGCCATCCCGTGGCCGCCGAACGCGATCGCGTGCCACACGCCGTCCGCGTCGCGGCCGATCTGCGGCATCTTGTGCCGCGCATAGCTCATCAACCCGCCCCACGCGTAGTCGACCTTCACGCCTTCCAGTTGCGGATATACGCGCAGCAGGTCGCGCCGCAGCAGGCGCGCGATCGCGTCGGGGCCGCGGTCGAGCACGGAGATCCGGCCGCCCCACAGGATGCGCGTGTCCTTCAGCGGGCGGTAGTAGTCGAACGCGAAGCGCGTGTCGTAGATCGCATACGGCGCGTCGATCGCGTCCGGCAGGCGCTCGCCGAGCGGTTCGGTCGCGATCACGTAGGTCGCGATCGGCAGCACCGCGCGCTCGATGCGCGGCGACACGCCGCGCGCGTAGCCGCCACACGCGAACACGACGTCCTTCGCGCGCACCGTGCCCTGGGCCGTGCGCACGACGTACCCGGCGCCTTCGCGCGCGATGCCGAGCGCGGCCGAACGTTCGTAGATGCGCGCGCCGCCGCGCGCGGCAGCGGCCGCGACGCCGAGCACGTACTTGAGCGGGTGGAAGTGGAAGGCGTTCGGCTCGAACAGGCCGCCGTAATAGCGCTGCGTGTTCAGCCGCTCGCGCAGCGCGTTCGTCGAGACGGGCTCCCAGTCGACGCCGAGTTCGTTCTTCATCAGCGCGCGCACGCCGTCGAGCCGGGAAGGATCGTCGAACCAGTTGGCGAGCATCACGCCCTGGTCGACGATGTCGCAGTCGATGCCGTAGCGCGCGATCCGCGCGCGGATCAGGTCGACCGCGTCGACAGTGAGCCGGTACAGCCGGCGCCCTTCGTCGCGGCCGAGCGTGCGCAGCAGGTCCGCGTTGTCGAGGCTGTAGCCGCCGAACACGAAGCCGCCGTTGCGGCCGGACGCGCCGAAGCCGACCCGTTCGCCGTCGAGCACGACCACGTCATGCACGCCGCGCTCGACGAGACCGAGCGCCGTGCACAGGCCGGCGAGCCCGCCGCCGACGACGCACACCTGCGTGTCGATCGTGCCGGTCAGTTGCGGATAGGGCTGGCGGGTAACGGTGGCTTCGTAGAAGTTCTGCATGTGATTCGGTGACTCGTAAACGGCGAAAAAAACGGACGGCGTGCGTCGATCTTGCCTGAACGCACGCGCCGCGTCGAATGGGGGTGTCGGGACGAACCGGCGGCGCTGTTCAGTCAGCCGCCGGCTCGATGTGTTTCGTCACGCGCCCGACGTCGGGTTCGCGGGACGGGCGATGTAGCCCGGGTTCCCGGCGTGGGCCTGGGCTTCGGCCGCCTCGGCCGCTTCGGCCTTCGCGTTGCGTTCGATCCACGGCGCGATCTCCATGTCCTCGTAGCGGACCAGCTTGCATTTGCGCACGAGCGCGTAGCCGAGCCAGATGATGAAGAAGAACGGCACGCCGATGTAGGTCGCGGTGACGCCGACCCAGTCGATCTTGTCGCCAAGGAACGCCTGGTAGTCCTGGCCCAGCGCGATGACCGCGCACAGCACGAACGCGAAGATCGGCCCGAACGGGAACCACTTCGACCGGTACGGCAGCTGGTCGAGACGGTAGCCCTGCTTCAGCAGGCCCTTGCGGAAACGGTAGTGGCTGATCGCGATGCCGAGCCACGTGATGAAGCCGGCCATGCCCGACGTGTTCAGCAGCCACAGGTACACGGTCTTGTCGCCGTACAGCGACGTGAGGAAGCAGAGGGCACCGATGGCCGTCGTCGCATACAGCGCATTGCGCGGCACGCCGCCGCGCGACAGCTTCGCGAAGATCTTCGGCGCGCGGCCTTCGACGGCGAGGTTGTAGAGCATCCGCGTCGACGCGTACATGCCCGAGTTGCCGGCCGACAGCACGGCCGTCAGGATCACCGCGTTCATCACGCCGGCCGCGACTGCGAGGCCCGCGTGGCGGAACACCAGCGTGAACGGGCTCACGCCGATATCGGTCACGTCGCTTTTCAGCAGGCTCGGGTCGGTATAGGGAATCAGCACGCCGATCACGAAGATCGCGAGCACGTAGAACAGCAGGATGCGCCAGAAGATCTGGCTCACCGCGCGCGGGATCGTCGTGCGCGGGTTTTCCGATTCGCCGGCCGCGACGCCGATCATTTCCGTGCCCTGGAACGAGAAGCCGGCGATCATCGCGACGCCCATCAGCGCCGGCAAGCCACCCGCGAACGGCGCGTCGCCGATCGTGAAGTTGGTCCAGCCTGCGCTCGGGCCGCCCTTCAGAATGCCGATGATCATCATCAGGCCGACGCCGAGGAACGCGACCACCGTCAGCACCTTGATCAGCGCGAACCAGTATTCGGCCTCACCAAAGCCGCGCACCGACAGCGCGTTGAGCGCGAAAATCAGTGTCAGGAAGAGCGCGCTCCACCAGACGCCCGGCACGTGCGGAAACCAGTAGTTCATCACGAGCTGCGCGGCGACGAGCTCGACCGCGAGCGTGACGGCCCAGCTGTACCAGTAGTTCCAGCCGATCGCGAAGCCGAAGCCTTCGTCGACGAACTTCGAGCCGTAGGTTGCGAACGAGCCCGACACGGGCATGAACGCGGCCATTTCGCCGAGGCTCGTCATCAGGAAATAGACCATCAGGCCGATCAGCATGTACGCGACGATCGCGCCGCCGGGGCCGGCCTGCGAGATCGATGCGCCGGACGCGACGAACAGGCCCGTGCCGATCGAGCCGCCGATCGCGATCATTCGCAGATGGCGCGCCTGCAGGCTGCGGTGGAGGGACGGCTTCGCGGGGCGCGAGCCGGACGAGTCGGGGGAATCGGGGCGAGCATCAGAATGCATGGGCGAGTGCTGGGTGCTGTCTCCGGATTGTTTTTTGGCTACGAAGCGCAA
>NZ_CAJNKE010000287.1 GCF_905232215.1 Burkholderia sp. LMG 13014 | reverse complement strand
GAGAAACGACCTGACCTGCGGCTCCCGCTCCCGCCCCGGCCGGCACAGCGCAACGAAGCGCGCGCCGTCGAGCCGCACCGACGGCTCGATCGGCATCAATGCCCCGTGCGCGACATGCTCGGCAGCCAGCACGGAGCTGAGCAGCGCGATGCCCTGCCCGTGCAGGACCGCCTGCAACGCGTAATGCTCGTCGTCGTAGTGGCGAAACACCGCGCGTTCGAGCCACGATTCGCGACCGGCCGCGCGACACCACGACGCCCAGTCGACCGATACCGGCAGCGGCGTGTCCCACACGGTCTCGATCAGGTCGAGCGGCTCGTCCGTGCGATGCGCGTCGAATCCGGCGGCCGCATACGCGCCGAAATACTCGTCGATCAGCGCCATCTCGTTTAGCGCCGGAAACGTGCGCGACGTCGCGCGAATCGCAAGATCGATCCGCGCATCGCGTTCAAGATCGGCGAGCGTGTTGCCGGTTTCGACCTTGATGTGCAGGTGCGGATCGACATGACGAAACCGGCCGAGGCGCGGAATCAGCCACATCGCGGCAAAGGCGGGCGTGGTGGTCAGCACGAGCATGCGCTCGCCGATCGCTTCGGGCCGCACCGCATCGAGCCCGCGACTCAATGCGAGCAGTGCATCGTGACTCGCGCGAAACAGGCGCTCGCCTTCGTCCGTGAGCCGCACGCCGCTCGCGCCGCGCTCGAACAGCAGCACGCCGAGCCGGGTTTCGAGCGACTTGATCTGGTGCGACACGGCGGCCGGCGTCACGGACAGTTCGTCCACGGCGGCCTTGAACGCGCCGAGCCGCGCCGACGACTCGAATACACGCAATGCAGTCAGGGGGATTTTCGAGAACACGGGGCCTCGCGGGCCGGATGCGGCCGGGTTGAATTCGATTCAATCGGGGTGAGATTAGGTGAATTGAAGCGGGCGTGCAACGCGGGTAGCTTTGCGGGACGTCGCGGTGCCGCGGCGCGTGTCGTCGAACCGGAGAAACAACGTGCAAGGCCTACCGCGCAGGATCACGCAGGCGGTGCTCTACGAAGCGATCGCCATTTCCTGCATCTCGCCCGTGATCGCGGCGATCTTCAAGCAGGATCTCGTCTATTCGGGGGCACTGTCAGCGACGATGTCGGCGATCGCGATGCTGTGGAACCTGCTCTTCAATGCGCTGTTCGAGCGCTGGGAAGCGTCGCGGCGGCAGCCGGCGCGCACGCTCGGGCGGCGGATCCTGCATGCCACCGGATTCGAAGGCGGGCTGATCTTCATCCTCGTGCCCGTCGTGTCGTGGTGGCTCGATATCTCGTGGCTCGACGCGTTCGTCGTCGATATCGGACTGTTCGCGTTCTTCTTCTGCTACGCGTTCGTGTTCCAGTGGGCGTTCGATCGCGTGTTCGACGTGCCGGCGGCGACGAAGGGGGCGTGAGCCGAACGCTCACGCGCCCGTGGCAATTTTCGGCAATTGCCAGCCGAAGCGCACCGCCGCCATCCGCAACGCAAAGCAGACGACGCCGCCCAGCACGGCCGCGACGATCGGCGGACACCCGAGCCGCCTGCACGACACGACGCACACCGCGCCGAGCAGCGCCGCGCTCGCATAGATGTCCGTGACCAGTACGACCGGCACCCGCGCGAGCAGCACATCGCGCACGACGCCGCCACCGCAACCGGTCACGGCGCCCATCAGCGTCGCAATGAACGGGTGAACCCGGAATTCGAGCGCCTTCACCGCGCCCGCGACCGCGAACAACGCGAGGCCGGCCGCATCGAGCGTCGTGAGCAGCGATGGCGAGAACGTCGCGACCCGCGCGTGAAACACGAACGCGAACAGCCCGGATGCGAACGCAAGTGCCGGATAGCGCCAATCGCTCACGGCGCTCGGCGGCCGTGCGCCGATCAGCAGATCGCGGATCACGCCGCCGCCGAGCGCAACGACGAGCGACAACACCATGACCCCGAACAGGTCGAGTCCGGCACCGATCGCCGCATTGGCGCCCTCGATCGCGAACACCACCGTGCCCGCGAGATCGGCGGCGAGCACGACTTGCTCGATGCGCTTCATGCGAAAGGACTGCCGGGGTGCGGCATCATCCGGCTGCTGCGCGTGTCGACACGAGTGGACGCTCCGTTCCGTCGCCTGCCGCCTTCCTGCCGCCATCCGGATACATCACGCATGTTGCGGATCATGACCGCCTCCTCGATCGGGATCGGGCAGTCTAGCGCATCGTTCGCTCACTGTCGGGTCGCGCGTGCAGCCGAATGCAAAAAGCCGGCGGAAGCAGGATGGGTGTCCTGCTTCCGCCGGCTCGAAAGCACGTCGGGCCTCCAGTCAGGACCGTGAAGCCCTGCGCACCTCGCTCAATGCACGCCGAGATAAGCCTTCACCGCCGGCAGGCCCGGCTTGCCGTCGAGCGTCGTCACGCCGGCGAGCCACTTGTCGAGCGCCTGCGGGTTCGCCTTCAGCCACTCGGTCGCCGCCTTGTTCGGATCTTCCTTGTTCATGATCGGCACCATCACGTGGTTCTCGATCGTCGTCGTGAACTGCAGGTTCGACACGAACTTCGCGACGTTCGGGCAGCGCTGCGAGTAGTCGGGCGGCGTCGCCGTCAGCACCTTCGCTTCGCCGTAGTTCGGGCCGAACACGTCGTCGCCGCCGCTCAGGTAGTCGATCTTCATCTGCACGTTCATCGGATGCGGTTCCCACCCAAGGAACACGATCCACTGCTTGTCGCGGATCGCGCGATTCACCTCGACCAGCATCCCGGCCTCGCTCGACTCGACCATCTTGAACTTGCCGAGGCCGAACTGGTTGCCGTCGATCATCTTCTTGATCAGCAGGTTGCCGTCGTTGCCCGGTTCGATCCCGTAGATCTTGCCGTTCAGCTTGTCCGCGTACTTTTGGATATCCGCGAACGACTTCAGGCCGCCCTGGTACACGTAGTCGGGCACCGCAAGCGTGTATTTCGCGCCGGTCAGGTTCGGCGTCGAAAGTACCTTGATCTGGCCGGCCTTCGTGAACGGCTGGATGATCGGGTCCATCGTCGGCGACCAGTAGCCGAGGAACACGTCGATCTGCTTGCTCTTGATGCCGGCGAACGTGATCGGCACCGATGCGATCGTCTTCGTCGGGTTGTAGCCGAGGCCCTGCAGCATCGTCGATGCGAGGCCCGTGGTCGCCGCGATGTCGGACCAGCCGACATCCGCGAAGCGCACGTTCTTGCACACGGGCGGATCGGCCGCATAGACGGCCGACATCGGCGCGGTTATCCCGATCCCGCACACCGCTGCGATCAATAGGCGCTTCATCTTGCTTCTCCTCAAAGTGATGTCGTTTGCTTGAATGCGGGATCGTTTATTGAAGCCGCGCGCCGCGATCCCGGCGGCGTCGCGGAATAGGGTCGGTCAGCGCCCCGGCAACCGGCGCTCGTAGCTCGGCGCGTGGCCGAACTGCGCACGGTAGGCCTTGCTGAAATGGCAGGGCGAATGAAAACCGCAGACCGTCGTCACGCGCGCGATCGACGCGTCGGTCGTGCGCAGCAGGTCGCGCGCGCGCTTCAGGCGCAGCGTCAGGTAATAGTGGGTCGGCGACACGTTCAGGTACACCTTGAACATCCGCTGCAGGTGCCGCTGCGACAGTCGTACGAGCCGCGCGAGCTCTTCGAGCGACAGCGGCTCCTCGATGTTCGCCTCCATCAGCCGCACGACCTCGATCAGCTCCGCGCGCGAGAAGCCGACGCGCGCATCGACCGGAATCGGCTGCGTATCGGTCGAGCTGCGGATGCGCTCCAGGATGAACTGCTCGGAGACCTGCGCGGCCAGCTGCTGGCCGAACCGCATGCCGACGAGGTTCAGCATCAGGTCGAGCGGCGCGGTGCCGCCGGTGCAGGTCAGCCGGTCGCGGTCGACGACGAACAGTTCATCGGCGAAACCAACTTGCGGAAACTCGGCATGCAGCGCGGACAGGTTCTCCCAGTGCACGGTGCAGCGATAGCCGTCGAGCAGCCCGCTCGACATCAGCGCATACGCGCCGGTGCAGATGCCGCCGAGCGGCAGACCGCGTTCGGCGAGCGCCGCGAGCGTATCGCGTGCGCCTTCGTCGACCACGTCGCGGATGCGGATGCCGCCGCATACGATCATCACGTCGGGCAGGTTCGTGTAGTCGAGCGCCTGCGTGGGCCGCACCGCGATGCCGTTGCTGGCGTGCACCGGACTCCCGTCGAGCGAGTAGATCGACCACCGGTAGTGATCGTCACGCCCGACATAGTTCGCCATCCGAAGCACTTCGACGGCGCTCGAAAACGCGATCATCGAGAAGTTCGGCAGCGTCAGGAAGCCGAAATGGGCGAGGGACGAAACCGGTGAAACGCAGGCAGCGGGCGCGACAGCGACGGCGGACGTCACATCGGTCTCCTGGCGAGGAGGTTGCAGGGGGCCAGCCCCGCGGCGCAAGCCGCGGAGGCCGTTATCTATATTCAGGGCGAGCGGCCGGGGATTCCGGCCGCCGGAGGTCAGGCCTGTGCGGGTGCGGCCTTCACGCGAAACAGCTGCTTGAGGCCGGAGAACAGCGGCGCCTTCACGGTGCCCGGCGCGCGACCGAAGCTTTCGGTGATGCGGTCGAGAATGATCGCGAGCAGCACGACCGACAGACCGCTTTCGAAACCGAGGCCGATATCGAGGCGCTGGATACTGGCGAGCACGTCGTTGCCGAGGCCGCCCGCGCCGACCATCGACGCGATGATCACCATCGACAGCGCCATCATGATCGTCTGGTTCACGCCCTGCATGATCGACGGCAGCGCATTCGGGAACTGCACCTTGTACAGCAGCTGCCACGGCGTGCAGCCGAAGGCCTGGCCGGCTTCGACGATCTCGCGGTTCACGTGGCGGATACCGAGGCTCGTCAGGCGCACCGCGGGCGGCATCGCAAAGATCACCGTCGACAGGATCCCCGGCACGCGGCCGAGACCGAACAGCATCGCGGCCGGAATCAGGTAGACGAACGCGGGCATCGTCTGCATCAGGTCGAGGATCGGGCGCACGATCGCGGCCACCCACTTGCTCTTCGCAGCCCAGACGCCGAGCGGGATGCCGAGCACGAGGCTGATGATCGTCGACGACAGCGTGAGGCCGAGCGTGATGACGGTCTGATCCCAGAAGCCCGTCGCGAAGATCAGCAGCAGCGACGCGGTGGTGAACAGCGCGAAGCGCCAACCCACCCGCCACAGCCCGACGCCGATGAAGATCGCCATCATCATCCACATCGGGATCGCCTGCAGGCTGTGCTCGACGAATGCCGCGAGCCCCTCGATCGCCTGACCGATCGCGTCGAACGTCTTGGCGTCGTGGTCGAGGAGGTAGTGAACGGACTGGTCGACCCAGGTACCGAGCGGAATCATTTCAGACATGGGAACCTCGCGAACGCGTGATGGCCTTCAGGATGAGCGCACGATCGACCGAGCCGCAGTAGCAGCCGTCGTCGTCGACGACAGGCAGTGCATTCGGGCTCGCGACCACACGCGCGACGACATGTTCGAGCGACGCATCGCGCCGGATGCTTTCGATCGGCCGCACGGACGGCGTGGCCTGACCGATCGCATCGCGCGTGACGAAGCCGCGGATCTTGCGTGCGGCGTCGAGCACGAACGCGTATTCGGCACTGCCGTTCAGCGTCGCCGCGACGTTCGCGGCATCGCACTTCGACACGATCGGCACGGCGCCCGTCTGCATCAGGTCGCCGGCCGTGAGATAGCGGCTGGTGTCGATGCCGTCGAAGAACGCGCGCACGTAATCGTCGGCCGGGTTCGCGATGATGTCCTGCGGCGTGCCGACCTGCACGAGCCGGCCGCCCTCCATGATCGCGATGCGGTTGCCGATGCGCAGCGCCTCCTCCAGATCGTGCGACACGAACATGATCGTGCGGCGCTGTTCCTTCTGCAGTTGCAGCAGCACATCCTGCATTTCCCGGCGCTTGAGCGGATCGAGCGCGGAGAACGCCTCGTCCATGATCATCAGCGACGGGTTCACGGCCAGCGCGCGGGCGAGGCCGACGCGCTGCTGCATGCCGCCCGACAGCTCGGACGGCAGCTTGTGCGAGAACGGCGCGAGGCCGACCTGCTCGAGCACTTCCATCGCGCGGCGCTCGCGTTCCTTCTTGCTGACACCCGCGACTTCCAGGCCGAACGCGGCGTTCGACACCACGGAGCGATGCGGCATCAGCGCGAACGACTGGAACACCATGCTCATGTCCTTGCGGCGCAGCGCGGTCAGCGCCGAGCGGCGTGCCGACGCGACATCGAGCCCGTCGATCATCACCTTGCCGGCGCTCGGATCGACCAGCCGGTTCACGAGGCGGATCAGCGTCGACTTGCCGGAGCCGGACAGGCCCATCAGCACGAAAATTTCGCCTTCCTGCACATCGAAGGAGACGTTGTGCACGCCGACGACCTGACCGGTGCGCTTGAGCACCTCGTCCTTCGTCGCGCCGGCGGCGAGCATGTCGAGCGCCTGCTGCGGGTTGCTTCCAAACACCTTGCACAGACCTTCGACCACGACCTTGGGGGCATCCATCGAAACCTTCTCCTCGTGTAGCGGGGACTCGCGCTTGTCTTAGCGTGCCTACATAGTTGCCAGAAAAAACCCCGACCTGCCGACGAATTACGACAAACGCTTGCGCAAATACGACACGGCCTCCAGCCCCGCCAGGCGGGCCGCGGCACGCGGCGGCACGCAATTGCGGCGGTGCAATACGCGCACGGCCAACACCGGCGGGCATCGCACATCGGACTTGTGCGCAGCAGCGCAGCGCAGATCGCGTCGCGTTTTGCGCCGATTCGCATCGGGCGCGCGTCGCTTTACGACAATTTCACGTCCGATCACGCGTCGATCTGCTCAGACGAAAGCGCACAGCGTTCACCCATAAAAAGCATGACCGTGCAAAAAGCCGCGCGACGACACCGGACGGCGCACGCCGCGATACCGCGCCAACCCTGGAATTCCGCGACGGCCGCTGTGATACATTCCCCGCCAACAGGCTGATCGCGACGCAGGCCGCCACGCGGCCACCGTGATCAGCCGCGCATGCTGGTTCGCCTGCCGGCCATGCCGACACCGCCTCGATCGGCACAGATCCGATCGCAGGCCGATAACGATACGAGAGAGGGAGCAAGGCGAGATGAACTGGGCTTTTACCGCAATCGGCTTCATCGTGGGCGGGATTGCCGCATTGATCGGGGATTTCTCCGCCATCACCGGCGCAGTGCTCGGCGCCGCGATCGGGTTCTGCCTCGACAACACGCTGCAACAGCGCAAGCGCAAGACCAAGGCCGCGTCACCCGACACCTTCTCGATGCAGGCCCCGCCCGCACAGCCGCCGGTTCCGCTGGCCGAGCGCGTCGCGCGCCTTGAAGCAACCGTCGAGACGCTGACGCGCGAAGTCGCGTCGCTGCGCGGCCAGCTGGCCGGCGCGAAGGCCAGCTCGAGCACGGTCGACGCGGCGGTACACAGGCCCC
>NZ_CAJNKE010000286.1 GCF_905232215.1 Burkholderia sp. LMG 13014 | reverse complement strand
ATATCAGGAAGGTCATTGAGTACTGAAGCGATAGTGCTCCACGGGCGAGACGCGACGCGTTCGTGGAGGCTGGCAATTTTCGACACATCGTTCAAGGGCTTCCACGCCTTGTAGTCGAATAAAAACTCAAGGTTCTCGATGAGCGCCCATGCGTTTTCGCGCGATGAACGGATAACGAAGGTCGCCCCAAGTTCGGCGGCTGCCTCCTCGGCCGCAATCCGGCGCCATGCGCCGGACTGATCAACCGTGTACATGTGAGGTTTTTCTCGTGCCAGTTTGACCAGATCTTCTTCGAGCTTGCATTCGACAAACTGGAAACCGGCTCGAGTGACGCGCAAAAAATCAGGGACATACTGAAAGCTGGACCGGCGCCCGCTCGGCGCGGTTTGTACGACGGTCAGGTGGTAGGGTTGCCCATAGAACTCGATGGTTTCATCGTCGTGATCCCATGTCGCAGCAGCAGCATATTCGGTGTGGTACGCCTCGCAATCCACCGTTGTTCCCATCTTGAGGCTGGAATATCTCACCGAATTGCTGATGCTCCCGCCATCTGTCCTGCGAACCGGGGAGTTGGAGCGGATCCACCGGATTGCCTTTTGTCCTTGGTCCGGCGTACCGAGTGTGTCAAATAGTTGTTGTAGTTCGTCGTCGTTGAGCACGTAAACCTCCTGTTGAGAGGATGCGCAGCCCCACCTCGTCAGCCGACATGGCTGACGAGGGGCTCGATGAAATAAATGGGGGCGGAAACGACGAGAAAAAACACTCCCAGTAGCCTTGACAGCGTGCTGTCGGCCGCTAGAATGTGCCTATCCACCTTCATGGATGCACCGTTTTTTCGAAGGGCTCAGCCGCGCCAACGGCTGGGCCCTTTGTGTTTCCGCACGCGATCAACCTTCCATGCTGGATTTCCTCCAAATTAGTAAGGGGTCCGATTGAAACGGGTTTTGCACGCGGAGTGTAGCGTCGCGTATCACGGCGCTCGCAGTACTTTTACGCGAGCGTCTGAAGATGCGACGATAGCGCGAAGAATATCGCGCAGTCAAACTAAGGCTATGATTTTATTGTATAAAATGGCTTATACGATACATTGCTCGGCAACTTGGGCGAGCGATCAGCGTCGGTCGACGATGGCTTTGACGGAGGACTTCGGGAGCAAGCGGAGACGGCGTTCGGGGACAGGCATGCGCGAAGCCGATTGGGGCCCCAATTCAAAGTAAAAGCGGATATCGTGGCTCAACGAGAAGCGGTGCATCGTCGGCATCGACACCCTATCGCTGGCCGATAACGGATCAACTCGAACGGCGTGTTCGAATTCCCGCCAAACGGCAGCAGCCGAATTCGGCCAACGTTGAAGAAGCCTATGACGTGGAGTAACACTGCCCGATCCCATATGTCCAGTTCGCGCCTTCTGGGTACGAGGGCTAGGACGGTCGAGGGCTAAGGCAATCCTGGCGTCCTAAATGGAACGGGGCCGTGCTGTCAGGCCGTGTGGTCGACTTACCAATAAGCTCCGGATTGTGCGCTCGCGAGCAGTCTCGAAACAAGATCGATTCCCGCAGGCGTGTGAAGGAAGTCTGCCGGACATTGCCCACCGAGAGCCGGAACTGGTGAATGAAGCCAGTCGAGGAGCCATGATTGCGCATCAAAGTTGTCCGAACTCCCGGACTCATCGACCATCCTCTGAACCTGTGCGGTCAGCATTTCAATGACGGCGGGTGGGATGCTGTGAGGATGTGAACTCAATGGTGGCGAGTCCTTGATGCCGTCCTTCCTGGTGATGGACATATATACCTCGTTGTCGACTTGGCTTCGGTCGTGCGCCGATATCGGATCCGATGCTTAACAAGGCGCCGGACAGATCTATTTCTAAGCCTAGCTCCTCCGACGCATGCCGGGAGATCAGTGAATGCATTGCCGATTCGCCCTTGGCTGAACAAAGTGCAATGAATTCGTTCGCATTTTGACAAAGTGCAAATATATGGTTCAGACCGAGTCATCGAGGACAGATTCGGAGGGCCAACTGACGGGGCGTCAGTGCAGAGATATGGTTCCAGCCATGGAAAAAATATGCTCCCTGTCTCAGCAAGATCGAGCCCTTTTTGTTTTTCGCGCCCGGAAGCCGCGCATCTATCTCGAAATACAAACGTATACATTTGCATACGAGCGCACTATGCTTTGAGTCATCGATTCGAAGGGATGGACGTCATGCAAACCGTATCGGTACGAATTCCGGAAGACGACCTCGCGTGGCTGGTCGAGCTGCAATTGCCCGACGCGACGAGTCCGAGCGACAAGATTCGCGCGCTGATCGCCGACGCGCGCCGCCGCGTCAAGGGCGCGCATGACTTCGTGCGCTGCGCCGCGCTGTTCAGGGAGCAGGTTCGGCCCGTGCTCGACGCGATCGACGCGTACGAACACGCGACGCATCACCGCTCGGAAATCGTGACGCTGCTCGCCGCGCAACTCCCCGAACTCATGGCCAGCCTCGTGACGGCGGCGCCGCCGGGCAAACCGATCGGCGAGGCGGCTGGCGAACTCGAGGCGCGGCTGACCGCGAAGAGCATGCGCGTGCTGCTCGGCCTGCTGCGCCTGGCCGTGACCGGCAACCCTCCCGCCTATCATCCTGACGTGCTCGATCCGTACGTGCACGAGGTCAAGGAGCTGGCGAGCCTCATTCAACCGGCTCAGGCCCATTCGTGAGCGGCCCGCGAACCCGGCGTCAGGCGGCCGGCCGGCCCGCTTGAATCCCAGAAGGAGTGACAAGTCGTGACGACAGAACATTTCGGTATCCGAGTCAAACGGTTGATGACCGCGAACGTGCATGCGTTGATCGGTTCGCTGGAAAACCGCATGCCGCAAGCGATTCTCGAGCAGTACCTGCGCGAATTCGACGATGTGATCGCGCAGGCGCGGGTGGCGCTGGGCCGGCACGAAGCGGCGCGGTACCAGGCGGCCAAGGCGATCGCGCGCATCAACAACGAGATCGAACGACTGAACGACCTGCTGGGCACCGCGCTGGCCCGCAACGACGATGCGGCCGTGCGTGCCGGCGCGGAGCGGCAGATCGAGCTCGAGGATCAACTCGGCGTGCTCCAGCAATCGCTTCACGACGCGAGCGAGCGCGCGCAGGCCGCCGAGGCGGACCTGCTCGGGCTGCGCGCGAAACGCGCGGAGATGGAAGCGGGGCTTCGCGAACTGATCGCGGCGCGCGCGCCCGGCGACGGCGAGCGCCGGACGGAAGGGCCGGCGGGCGCGGGCGTCGACCCGAGGGCCGAGCAGCTCGAGCAGGGGTTCAACCGGACGATGGCCGGCGCGACCGGGGCGGTCGGGTTGGGCACCGGTTCATCGTCGGCCGATCCGTCGCTGCTGCATCGTCTGGAAACCCTGCACAAGGAACAGCGAATCGAGGAGCGCGTCGCCCGCTTGAAGTCGCAATCTGGCAAGCTGGCGGACGACATGTCTTGATGATTCGCCCCCGAACCTGAGAGCAAAACAACAATGACTTCTTCACTGATGCTGCCGGGCAATGCGCCGTTCATCGTTGCGATCGGGCTGATGATCGTGATCGGCGTGCTGGAGTGCGTGTCGATGCTGATGGGGCTCAGCCTGACCGAGCATGCGGGCAACCTGCTGGTCCTGCATTTCGGTCTCGATCACGCGGATGGCGGCCCCGACGCAGGCGTCGTCGGCCAGTTTCTCGGCTGGCTGCACGTGGGCAGGGTGCCACTGCTGATCCTGCTGATCCTCTTCCTGCTCGGCTTTTCGGTGGTCGGGCTCGCGTTGCAGACGTCGATGCAGGCCGTCGCGGGCCTCACGATGCCCACCGGGCTGGCCGTCGTGCTGGCCGTGCTTGCGGCCTTGCCGTTCGTGCGTCACACCGGCAAATTCTTCGCGCGCTTTCTCCCGCAGACCGAGACCACCGCGGTATCCGAAGCCGATTTCATCGGCCGCACCGCACGGATCGTCACCGGCGAAGCGTCGCTCGGCAATCCGGCCGAAGCACGGCTCGTCGACGAGCATGGCCAGCAGCACTACGTCCGCGTCGAACCGGACGAGGCCGGCCGGACGTTCGCGAAAGGCACGACGGTCCTGCTCGTGTCGCGCATTTCGGGTTCGCGTTATCACGCGATCGAGAATCCCAGGCCCGAATTGCTCTGAATCCCGTTTTACCAGCCCGCTGCCGTTGAGAGCGGCGCGGACTGGCGCACCTTGCTGTCACCATCCGTACACAGGAGTCGAACAAACATCATGATGAATGCACTCTCATTCTGGGGCGCTGTCGCATTGGCAGTGGTGGTGGGTATCTGCGTGATCGGCATGATCTTCGCGCGTCTTTACGTGCGGGCGTCGGCGGAACGCGCGTTCGTCCGCACCGGGCTCGGCGGGCAGAAAGTGATCATGAGCGGCGGCGCGGTCGTGCTGCCGGTGTTTCATGAAGTGATCCCGATCAACATGAACACGCTGAAGCTCGAAGTGAGCCGCGCGACGCGCGACAGCCTGATCACGAAGGACCGGATGCGCGTCGACGTGGTCGTGGCGTTCTTCGTGCGGGTCGCGCCGACCGAAGAGGGCGTGTCGACCGCCGCGCAGACGCTCGGTCAGCGCACGCTGGCGCCGGAAAACCTGCGCGCGCTCGTCGACGACAAATTCGTCGATGCGCTGCGCTCGACCGCCGCGCAGATGACGATGCAGGACCTGCAGGACGCCCGCGAGAAATTCGTGCAGGGCGTGCAGAACACGGTCGCGGAAGATCTGACGAAGAACGGCCTGGAACTGGAAAGTGTGTCGCTGACCAATTTCAACCAGACGTCGAAGGAATACTTCGACCCGAACAACGCGTTCGACGCCGAAGGCCTGACCAAGCTCACGCAGGAAACCGAACGCCGCCGCAAGGAGCGCAACGAGGTCGAGCAGGACACCGAGGTGGCCGTGCGCGAGAAGAACCGCGACGCGCTGTCCCGCAAGCTCGAGATCGATCAGCAGGAATCGTTCATGAAGCTCGAGCAGGAGCAGCAGGTCAAGACGCGCACGGCCGAGCAGAACGCGCGGATCGCCGCGTACGAGGCCGAGCGTCATCAGGAGGCCGAGCAGAGCCGGATCGGCGCCGAACGGCAGATTCAGGAATCGGAGATCCAGCGCGAGCAGGCAGTGCGCACCCGCAAGGTGGAGGCGGAGCGCGAAGTGCGCGTGAAGGAGATCGAGCAGGCGCGCGTCACGCAGATGGCGGCGATCGAGCAGGCGAAGGTGACCGAAATCGCGCAGCAGGAAAAGGCCATCGTGATCGCGGAGAAGTCCGAGGCGCAGTCCCAGGCGCAGGCGCGCGCGAGCGAGTCGCTCGCGGATGCGGTGCGGGCCGAGCAGCAGGTCGAGACGACGCGCCGCACCGCGGAAGCCGACCGGGCGAAGCAGGTCGCGCTGATCGAGGCGGCGCAGGAGGCGGAAACGCAGGCCGTCCACATCACGACGCAGGCACGAGCGGAACGCGATGCGGCCCAGATGCAGGCCGCCGCGATGGTCGAGCTGGCCGAGGCTGCGCGCAAGAAGGGGCTCGCCGAAGCGGAAGCGCAGCGTGCGCTGAACGACGCGATCAACGCGCTGTCGTCGGACCAGACGAGCCTCAAGTTCAAGCTGGCGTTGCTGCAGGCACTGCCGGCCGTGATCCAGCAGACGGTCGAGCCGATGAAGGCAATCGACGGCATCAAGATCATCCAGGTCGACGGGCTCAACCGTGGCGGCGCGGCCGCGGATGGCGTCACGCCTGCCGCCAACGGCAGCAATCTGGCCGAGCAGGCGATGTCCGCGGCGTTGTCCTATCGCGCACATGCGCCGTTGATCGATTCGCTGCTCGGTGAAATCGGGTTGTCCGGCGGTTCGCTGCAAGGGCTCGTGCCGGGTGTCGGGACGGAGGTGTCGGCACCGGCACACGCCTCGGCACCGGTACACGCACCGGCACCGGCACACGCACCGGCTTATGCATCGGCACCCGCACCGGTCACCGTCCACTCGGTCGGCGGTGCATCGCCCAAAGCCGACGGCGCAGTGGCATAACGCGCGGGGTGTGGGGCACGCCGGCCCGGCCCGGTAGCAGCGGGTTGGACGCGGCTGGAGCGGCGCGACGAAGCCTCGTCGCGCCTGCCTTGCGTTCCCGCCGGCGTCAGACAGGCCCGATCGTGCGATCGGGCCTGTCTTGTTTCAGCGCCCACCCGCGACGGCGGCAAGCCTCATGTTCTTCGCACCGGCTAGCTCAGCAACTCGTAGGCGGCCTTGAACGTCGGCACCGACAACGCGGCGAACGCCACCATGATGGCCACCAGAATCGCGAGTCTTTTCCGCAGCAGCACGCCGATCCCGATTCCTGCCGGATAGAACACCAGCGTCAGCACGATCGTGAGCCAGAGCCATGCGTAGCCGGCGCCGCCCTCGAAGTGCGAAATGTCGCGCGTCTTCACGAGCGCGGCGTAGCCCGCGACGGTGATGCTCGCAGGCAGGCACAGCAGCGAGTAGGGGACGAGGACGATGATCTGTCGCAGGTTCGGATCGGGAGACGTCATGGCAAGCGGTTCAGGTTCTGATGGACGGTGGCGAGGAGCAGGTTATCGCGTGGGCGGGGCCGCCGGATTCGCGTCGCCGGCAGGATGCAGGCGTTTTCGGTGTTTGGCAACGGCCGTCCGCCGTCATTCGGGCGCGTCGTGGCTCGTCGAACCATCCGGCGCGCGCCGCACCGCGCGATAGTGCCGCCGTGCCTTCGCCACATTGCCGCAAGTCGCCATGTCGCACCACTTGCGGCGCCCCGTCTTCGAGCGGTCGATGAACAGCCACGCGCAATTCGAACCCGCGCACATCCGCAGCCGTCCGTCGGGCAACGCTTCAAGCAGCTTTACCGCATCGAGCGCGAGCCGGTGGGCGGGCAGGTGCAGGTCCGCCGGATCAGCGGGATCGTCGAATCCGATGCGCCCGGCTGTCGCGATCAGCCGCCGGCCGTTCATCGCGCGCTTCCATGCCCGCTCCAGCGTTTCCAGATCCGCCGCGGCCACCGGCGCGCCATGCGAGCGCGCGCCGACTATGCCGAACAGCGCTTCACGCAGGCGCCTCGCGTCACGCAGTGCGCGCTCGGCGGTGCCCGGCGCTTCGGCTGCGCGAGCCGCGAGCTGTTCCACGTCGGACGCGGAGCAGACCGACGATCGCGCGAGCCACGCGAGCCAGGCGTCGTAATCCGGCAGCCAGTCGCGCGGCGTCCGATCGCGGCCGGTCACCGTGTTGATGAAATCGAGGACGGGGTGGCCGCCGACGAAATCGCGGGCCTCGAACACGTGCGCTTCCATAACCGGTGAAATGCGGGACATGAGCTGAATTGATGCTAACCTTTGATCGTTGTTTAAAAGGTTAGCACATCCGGTAACCGGTACTTGTGCGAGGAGAGCGCATGGCGACGTCGACGGCATTACCCGGCCTGCGGGCCGACCCTTCGCAAACCGGCGGCACCCGGCCGGTGGAGTTCATCGCCGCGCCCAGCAGCCTCGGCCT
>NZ_CAJNKE010000285.1 GCF_905232215.1 Burkholderia sp. LMG 13014 | reverse complement strand
GGGGGCCGGCCCGCGCCGCCATGAGGCGGCGCGGCTCGCCGGTTATGCCGAGAATGCCCGGATCATGCCTGCGGCGACCGTGTGATGCGTCGCCTCGTCGATCAGCACGAACGCACCGGTACCCGGATGCGCGTCGTACGTGTCGCAAACGATCGGCTTCTGCAGCGTCAGCGCGACGCGGCCGATGTCGTTCATCTTCAGCTCGTGACGGTCGGTCGCGTGCGACAGCGTGTGCACGTCGAGCACCTGCTTGACGCCGCCGATCTTCGCGAACACCGTGCTGGTGGTCTGCTTCAGCAGGTACTTGCGCTGCGGCGACAGCGGCGTCTCGTCGAACCAGCACAGATCGGCTTCGAGCTTCTTCGCCGGCTCGACCGGCTCGCCGGACGTGACGAACATGTCGCCGCGCGACACGTCGACGTCTTCCGCGAGGCGGATCGTCACGGTCTGGCCCGCGAACGCGTGCGGGACGGACGCGGTGCCGCCCGGCACCGGCGCGACGATCTCGGCGATCGTGGCCGTGCGGTTCGACGGCAGCACGACGATCTCGTCGCCGACCTTCACTTCGCCCGACTCGAGACGGCCCATGTAGCCGCGGAAATCGTCCGCCGAGCTGCCGTCCTGGCGCGCGACCCACTGCACCGGGAAGCGCAGCGCGTCATGCGCCTGCGTCTCGACCGGCAGCGATTCGAGCACGTCGAGCAGCGGCTCGCCCGCGTACCACGGCATGCGCTCGCTCGCGCCGACGATGTTGTCGCCCTTCAGCGCCGACACCGGCACGAAGCGCACGTCGCTCAGGCCGAGTTGCTTCGCCAGCGTGACGTACGCGTCGCGGATCTCGTTGAAGCGCGCTTCGCTGTAGTCGACGAGGTCCATCTTGTTGATCGCGACGATCACGTGCTGCAGCGCAAGCAATTTGACGATCGCGCTGTGGCGCTTGGTCTGCGGCAGCAGGTCGGCCACACCGTTCTCGATCGTCACGCGCGTCGCGTCGATCAGGATGATCGCCGCGTGCGCGGTCGACGCACCCGTCACCATGTTGCGCGTGTACTGCTCGTGGCCCGGCGTATCGGCGATGATGAACTTGCGCTTCGCGGTCGCGAAGTAGCGGTACGCGACGTCGATCGTGATGCCCTGCTCGCGCTCGGCTTCGAGACCGTCGGTCAGCAGCGCGAGGTCGAGCTCGTCGCCGACCGTACGCTTGTTCTTCGCACGCGACAGCGCGGACAGCTGGTCGGACAGCACGGCCTTGCTGTCGTACAGCAGGCGGCCGATCAGTGTGCTCTTGCCATCGTCGACGCTGCCCGCGGTAATGAAGCGCAGCACGCCGAGGTCTTCGTTGTTCTCGATGATGCTCATGATGTGAATGTCCTCGTGTGCTTCAGAAATAACCTTGCTTCTTGCGCTGTTCCATCGCGGCTTCGGATGCCTGGTCGTCCATCCGGGTCGCGCCGCGCTCGGTGATCTCGGTCACCGCCGTCTCGGCGATGATCTTCTCGACGTCGTCCGCGTCGCTCTCGACCGGGCACGTGCAGGAAATGTCGCCGACCGTGCGGAAGCGCACCTGCGCGAGCTCGCTCGTCTCGCCGTCACGCATCGGCGTGAGCGGCGTGACGGGTACGAGCAGCCCGTTGCGGCGCACGATCTCGCGCTCGTGCGCGTAATAGATCGACGGCAGTTCGAGGTTTTCGCGCGCGATGTACTGCCACACGTCGAGCTCGGTCCAGTTCGAGATCGGGAACACGCGCAGGTGCTCGCCCTTGTGCAGGCGCGCGTTGTACAGGCTCCACAGTTCCGGGCGCTGCGCCTTCGGATCCCATTGGCCGAATTCGTCGCGGAACGAGAAGATGCGTTCCTTCGCACGCGCCTTCTCCTCGTCGCGGCGTGCGCCGCCGATCAGCGCCGTGTAGCCGTACTGCTCGATCGTCTCGAGCAGCGTGACGGCCTGCGCGGCATTGCGCGAATCGGTTTCGCGGCGCAGCACGACCGTGCCGCGCTTGATCGAATCCTCGACGTGCCCGACGACCAGCTCGGCGCCGAGTTCTTTCGCGCGGCGATCGCGGAAGTCGATCACTTCTTCGTAGTTGTGGCCCGTGTCGATGTGCACGAGCGGGAACGGCAGCGTCGTCTTGCGGTTCGCGCCGAGGCCGAACGCTTTCAGCGCCAGATGCAGCACGACGACCGAATCCTTGCCGCCCGAGAACAACAGCGCCGGCTTGCTGCATTCGGCGACCAGTTCGCGCAGGATGTGGATCGACTCGGCTTCGAGCCAGTCGAGGTGGCCCATGCGGTTGTCGGCACCGGTGGGCGGGGCAAAGGCGGATTGCTCGAGCGTCGTGCTCATGATTTCAGTCCTTCTCTTCTGGGTTCGTGCCGCCCGCTGTCGCAGGCGGCGCAAGATTCAGTTTCTTGTCAGGCTTTCAGTGCGTGGCGCCGGCAACGGCTTCCGCGGGAATCGGCGTGATCGTGGTGATGTGCAAGCCGCATTCCTTCGTATCGCGCGACTCCCACCACCAGCGGCCCGCGCGGCTGTCCTCGCCGGGACGAATCGCCCGCGTACACGGCTCGCAGCCGATGCTCGGGTAGCCGCGCGCATGCAGCGGATTCACCGGCACGTCAAACGCCTTGAGGTACGCCCATACGTCGGCTTCCGTCCAGTCGGCGAGCGGGTTGTACTTCGCGATCCCGCGCGCTTCGTCCTGTTCTTCCTCGTGCAGCTCGGCACGCGTGACCGACTGTTCGCGGCGCTGGCCCGTGACCCACGCGCCGACGTCCGACAGCGCGCGGTTCAGCGGCTCGACCTTGCGGATGTGGCAGCACGACTTGCGCAGCTCGACGCTCTCGTAGAACGCGTTCAGGCCGTGCTCGGCAACGTACTGGTCGACCGCGTCCTGCTGCGGATGGAACTGCTCGATCTCGTAGCCGTAGCGCTCGCGCACACGGTCGATCATGCCGAGCGTCTCCGCATGCAGGCGGCCCGTATTCAGCGAGAAGATGCCGATCGACACGCCCTTCGACAGGATCGCGTGCGTCAGCAGCATGTCTTCCGCCGCGAGGCTGCTCGCGAACTTCACCTTCTCGTGGCGGGCACCGATCTGCGCGAGCAGCGCGTCGAGGCGCTCGACCTTCGCGGCGAGTTCCGGTGTCAGCGTGGTGGCGGTCACGGTGCTCATGCGCCCACCTTTGCTTCGGGCGTCGCTACGCCTGCCGACGCCGCGCGGCGGCGGAACAGCGGTTCGGGCTGGTCGAACGCGCCCTGGTAACGCTGCGTGAATTCCGTGAACGCATTCAGCGCGTCGTGGATGTCCTTGTCGGCGCGCACCGCGAATGCGTCGAAGCCGCAGCGCGACATGTACAGCAACTGGTCGCGCAGCACGTCGCCGATCGCGCGCAGCTCGCCCGTCCAGCCGTGGCGCTCGCGCAGCAGACGCGCGATGCTGTAGCCGCGGCCGTCCGCGAAGCGCGGGAAATCGATCGCGACCAGCGAGATCGCGCCGAAATCGGCCACGAGATCGGCCGGCTCGCTGTCCGGTGCGAGCCACACGCCGAGCTCGTCCTTCGTCTTCGCGGCGACGAGCGCCGCGCGCTCAGCCTGCCACAACGCGAACGGCACCAGCACCTTGCCGGCCGGCAACGCGTCGACCGCGGGCAGCGCACCGTCTTCCGCCGCGCGCACGACCTGCCATGCATCGTCGGTCACTGCGCGGTTCTTGATAATCGAAGCCATCTGCTAATTCCTTCTACCCGGTTGGTTACGCGTTCACTGCCTGGCGCGCCGCATACACACGCTCCTTGAACGGCGCGATGCCGATGCGGTCGTACGTGTCGACGAAGCGCTCGCCGTCGATGCGCGATTCGACGAACGTGTCGATCAGCTTCGCGATCACGTCGGGCACTTCTTCCGCGGAGAACGACGGCCCGATCACGCGACCGAGGCGCGCGCCGTTCTGGCCCGTGCCCTGCTCGCCGCCGAGCGACACCTGGTACCACTCGGCGCCGTCCTTGTCGACGCCGAGGATGCCGATATTGCCGACGTGGTGGTGACCGCACGAGTTCATGCAACCGGAAATGTTCAGCGACAGGTCGCCGAGGTCGTACACATAGTCGAGATCGTCGAAGCGCTGCTGGATCCCCAGCGCGATCGGGATCGACTTCGCGTTCGCGAGCGAGCAGAAGTCGCCGCCCGGGCACGCGATGATGTCGGTCAGGAGGCCGATGTTCGGCGTCGCGAAACCGGCGGCCTTCGCCTTTTCCCACACCGCGAACAGGTCGTGCTTCTTCACGTTCGCGAGGATCAGGTTCTGCTCGTGCGACACGCGCAGTTCGCCGAACGAGTACGCGTCGGCCCAGTCGGCCACCTGTTCCATCTGCTTGTCGGTCGCATCGCCCGGCGCCGCGCGATGATCCTTCAGCGACAGCGTGACGGCCGCGTAGCCGGCCACCTTGTGCGGCGCGACGTTACGCTCGACCCAGCGCGCGAACGCCTTGTTCTCGAGCAGATGCTGTTCGAACGATGCGTCGGTGTCGGCCAGCTTCTCGTAGGCGGGCGGCTGGAAGTACTGCGACACGCGATCGACTTCCGCCTGCGTGAGCGTCGACGGGCCGTCCTTCAGGTGCTGCCATTCTTCCTCGACCTGCTGCGCGAACTTCGCGGGCGACAGCGCCTTCACGAGGATCTTGATGCGCGCCTTGTACAGGTTGTCGCGGCGGCCGTAACGGTTGTATACGCGCAGCACGGCTTCGCAGTAGGTCAGCAGGTGCTGCCACGGCAGGTCTTCCTTGATCACCGCACCGATGATCGGCGTCCGGCCGAGGCCGCCGCCCGCGAGGATGCTCGCGACCACTTCGCCCTGCGCGTTCTTCTTCAGGTACACGCCGAGGTCGTGGATCTGCACGGCCGCGCGGTCGTCCTTCGAGCCCGACACCGCGATCTTGAACTTGCGCGGCAGCCACAGGAATTCGGGGTGGAACGTCGACCACTGGCGCAGGATTTCCGACCACGGACGCGGATCGATCTCTTCGTCCTGCGCGACGCCGGCGAACTGGTCGGCCGTGATGTTGCGGATGCAGTTGCCCGACGTCTGGATCGCGTGCATCTGCACCGACGCGAGCTTCGCGAGGATTTCGGGCGTGTCTTCCAGCTCGACCCAGTTGAACTGGATGTTCGAGCGGGTCGAGAAGTGACCGTAGCCGCGGTCGTGTTCGCGGGCGATGCGCGCCAGCATCCGGAGCTGGTCGCTGCGCAGGTTGCCGTACGGAATCGCGATGCGGTGCATGTACGCGTGGCGCTGCATGTACAGGCCGTTCTGCAGGCGCAGCGGACGGAACTCGTCTTCGCTCAACTCGCCCGACAGCCGGCGGCGCACCTGATCGCGGTACTGCGCGACACGCTCGTCGACGATCGTCTGGTCGTATTGGTCGTACTGATACATTCGGGGACCCCAGGGTTTTCGTGGTGACCGCGCGACGTCCTAGCCACGTCGCGCCCGAATCTCCGTTCCGCTGTCACCGCCCCCATCCGCTGCCGGGTGGATTGCTAATGACGAAAACAGATATCCATATTTGAAAAACTCCGGTGAATCGTAATAAACTCGCCTTATATTTCAAACGACTAAAAAATTCTGTTGATATGCGGAAGGGTTATAAATGAACCTGCACCAATTTCGCTTCGTGCGCGAAGCCGTCCGGCAGAATTTCAATCTCACCGAGGCCGCCAAGGCGCTCTACACGTCGCAACCGGGGGTATCGAAGGCGATCATCGAGCTCGAGGACGAGCTGGGCGTGGAGATCTTCACGCGGCACGGCAAGCGCGTGCGCTCGCTCACCGAGCCGGGCAGGATCATCCTCGCGTCGGTCGAGCGGATTCTCCAGGAGGTTGAGAGCCTCAAAAGGGTCGGGAAAGATTATGCGGCCCAGGATCAGGGCAACCTGACCATCGCCGCGACCCACACGCAGGCCCGCTACTCGCTGCCGGCCGCGATCGCCGAATTCAAGAAGCGCTTCCCGAAGGTGCATCTGTCGATCCTGCAGGGCAGCCCGACGCAGGTCGCCGAGATGGTGATCCACGACCAGGCCGATCTCGCGATCGCGACCGAGGCGATTTCCGACTACAAGGAGCTCGTGTCGCTGCCCTGCTTCCAGTGGCACCACGCGGCCGTCGTGCCGGCCGACCATCCGTTGCTCGAACGCAAGCCGGTCACGCTCGACGATCTCGCGCAGTACCCGCTGATCACGTACGAAGGCGCGTTCGCGGGCCGCAAGAAGATCAACCATGCGTTCGCGCTGCGCGGGCTGTCGCCGGACATCGTGCTCGAGGCGATCGACGCCGACGTGATCAAGACCTACGTCGAACTCGGCCTCGGCGTCGGCATCATGGCCGACATCGCGTTCAACCCGGAGCGCGACCGCAACCTGCGGTCGATCCCGGTCGGCCACCTGTTCGGCAGCAACGTGACGCGCGTCGCGCTCAAGCAGGGCGCCTACCTGCGCAGCTATGTGTATACGCTCGTCGAACTGCTGTCGCCGACGCTGAACCGCAAGCTGATCGAACAGGCACTCAAGGGCGAATCCGAATCGTACGAACTCTGAGCGGCGTGTATAAACACGGGGGCGCACATCGCGCCCCTTTTTGCTGTCCGACGGAGAATTCCGCATGACGCTTCCCGCCCTGCCGCGACTTCCCGCGCTGCTGCGCTACGCCGCCGGCGCCGCCCTCGCGCTCGCCTGCGTGGCCGCGCAGGCCGACCTGAAGGTCGGCGTCGACCTGTCGTCGACCGGCCCGGCCGCCGCGATCGGCATCACGAGCAAGAATGCGATCCTGATGTGGCCGAAGACGATCGCCGGGCAGCCCGTGCAGGTGACGGTGCTCGACGATGCGTCCGATCCCGGCGCGGCCGTGCGCAACATCCGCAAGCTGGTGGACGAGGATCACGTCGACGTCGTGGTCGGCCCGAACATCACGCCGGCCGCGCTCGCGGCGCTCGATGCGGTGGCCACCGGGCAGACGCCGATGATCACGCTGGTCGGTTCCGGCGCGATCGTCGAGCCGCAGGAAGGCGCGCGGACCTGGGCGTTCAAGATGGCGCAGAGCGACCGCGCGATGGCCGACGTGATGACGCGCTATATGGCGAACCACGGCGTGAAGACGGTCGGCTTCATCGGCTTCGCGGACAGCTACGGCGACAGCTGGCTGAACGAATTCACGCGCTTTGCTGACCTGCGCAAGATCCGCGTCGTCGCGACCGAGCGCTTCAACCGCACCGACGCGAGCGTCACGGGCCAGGCGCTGAAGCTGATCGCCGCGAAGCCCGACGCGATCCTGATCGCGGGCTCGGGCACGCCGGCCGTGCTGCCGCAGCGCACGCTGATCGAACGCGGCTACAAGGGCCCGATCTATCAGACGCACGGGATCGCGACGCCGGAATTCATCAAGCTTGGCGGCAAGGACGTCGACGGGACGCTGTTCCCGACCCAGCCGGTGGTCGTCGCGCGCACGCTGCCGGCCGATCATCCGGCCCGCACGGCCGC
>NZ_CAJNKE010000284.1 GCF_905232215.1 Burkholderia sp. LMG 13014 | reverse complement strand
TCTTGTCGAGCAGCAGCACGTCGACGTCGCCGGCCGCCTCGATCGCGCGGCCCGACGTCGCGAGCACGTTCGCGCGCATCATGCGGCTCATCCCCGCGATGCCGATCGCCGACAGCAGCGCACCGATCGTCGTCGGAATCAGGCAGACGAGCAAGGCGATCAGCACGGTCAGGCTCACCGCCGTGCCCGACGCGTTCAGCAGCACGCTGAACTGCGAGAACGGCAGCAGCGTCACGCACACGAGCAGGAAGATGATCGTCAGCGCGACGAGCAGGATCGTCAGTGCGACTTCGTTCGGCGTCTTGCCGCGCTTCGCGCCTTCGACCATCGCGATCATCCGGTCGAGGAATGCCTCACCCGGTTGCGCGGTGATCTTCACGATGATCCAGTCGGACAGCACGCGCGTGCCGCCCGTCACCGACGAGAAATCGCCGCCCGACTCGCGGATCACCGGCGCGGATTCGCCGGTGATCGCCGATTCGTCGACCGACGCGACGCCGTCGATCACTTCGCCGTCGGCGGGGATCGTGTCGCCGGCCTCGACGAGCACAATGCTGCCGGCCGCGAGCTCGTCGCTCGGCACGCGATGGCTGGTGCTGCCGAATTGCTTCGGCTCGTCGAGCACCTTCGCGTACACGCGCTTGCGTGCCGCACGCAGCGCGTCGGCCTGCGCCTTGCCGCGCCCTTCGGCCAGCGCCTCGGCCGCGTTCGCGAACAGCACGGTGAACCACAGCCAGCACGCGACCGCGAAGATGAAGCCGGCCGGCGCGTCGCCCGTGCCGGTCAGCGCCTGCAGCCACAGCAAGGTCGTGACGATGCTGCCGAGATACACGACGAACATCACCGGGTTCTTCAACTGCACGCGCGGCGCGAGCTTGCGGAACGCCTCGCGCAGCACGGCCGTCCAGCGCATCGGCGGCACGCCGCCGAGCGGCATGGCCGCGGGGGTGATCGGGGTTTCGATATGGGACATGAGTGACTCCGTGGTTCCTGCTATTGCTTCGCGCCGGCCGCCTGGCCGAATGCGTGGTCCAGCGCCAGGTTCAGGTCGAGCACGCGCACGCGCGGTTCACCGAGCACGCCGAGCTGGCGCGGTGTGGCGATCCGGTCGACCAGCGCCGTGACTTGCGCGGCCTCGACGCCGCGTGCCTGCGCGACGCGTGCCACCTGCAGCCGCGCATTCGCGACCGAGATCTCGGGATCGAGCCCCGATGCGGATGCGGTCACCGCATCCGCCGGCACCGGCGTGCCGGCCGCGAGCGCGTTCTCCTGCCGGTACGCACGCACACGCTGCGCGATATCCGCGAGCAGCTTCTTGCTGGTGGCGCCCTGGTTGCTGGCGCCGCTGCCCGCCGCGTTGTACGGCTGGTCGACCGTCTTCGACGGATCGGCCGGATCGGTGCCGGTCGTCGCGCTCGGCCGCCCGTGGAAGTAGCCGGCGCGCGTGAAGTTCTGCCCGATCACCGCCGAGCCGACCGTCGCGCCGTCGCGCTGCACGAGACTGCCGCGCGCCTGCGACGGGAACAGCACGTTCGCGACGCCCGTGGTGAGCAGCGGATACGCGATCCCGGTGACGAGCATGAACAGCACCGACGACGCGATCACGGGCCGCACGAGGCCGCGCGTCGCCGCGCCGAACGAAGAACCGGGTGCCGGCGCGGCGGCGGCCGCTGCCTGGCGATTGCCTTGCATCATGATGTTTTCCTCAGAACAGTTGGCCGCCCGACATCATCAGGTGCTCGACGACCGGGCCGAGCGCGAGCGCCGGCAGGAACGTGAGGCCACCGACGACCAGGATCACGAAGATCAGCAGGCCGGCGAACAGGCCCGTCGACGTGGACAGCGTGCCCGCGCTTTCCGGCACGCTCTTCTTCGCGGCGAGGCTGCCCGCGACCGCGAGCATCGGCAGCAGCGTCAGGTAGCGGCCGATCAGCATCGCGAAGCCGATCGTCGTGTTGAAGAACGGCGTGTTTGCGTTCAGGCCAGCGAATGCGGAGCCGTTGTTGGCCGTGCCCGACGTGTACGCGTACAGCACTTCGCTGAAGCCGTGCGGGCCGAGGTTCGCGAGGCTGTCCATCGTCGAGTGCAGCATCGACGCCACCGCGGTGAAGCCGAGGATGCTGAACGGATGCGCGAGCACCGCGAGCATCACGAGCTTCATCTCGCGCGCTTCGATCTTCTTGCCGAGGAATTCCGGCGTGCGCCCGATCATCATCCCGACCAGGAACACCGTGAGGATCGCGAACGTGAACAGGTTGATCAGCCCGACGCCGTCGCCGCCGAACACGTTGTTCAGCATCATCTGCGCGATCGGCACGAGCCCGCCCAGCGGCGTCAGCGAGTCATGCATCGCATCGACCGACCCGGTGGTCGCGGCCGTCGTGACGGTGGCGAACAGGCTCGTCTGCGCGATGCCGAAGCGCATCTCCTTGCCTTCCATGTTGCCGCCCGGCTGCGTGGCGCTCAGTTGCTGGTCGACGCCGAGCCCGGTCACGAGCGGATTGCCGTGCTGCTCGGCCGAATAGATCACGGCCAGGAAGCCGACGAACATCACGACGAACGCGGCAAGAATCACCCAGCCCTGGCGGCGCCGGCCGATCATCGTGCCGAGCGCATAGGTCAGCGCGGACGGAATCAGCAGCATCGACAGCATGTGCAGCGTGTTGGTGAGCGGCGTCGGGTTCTCGAACGGATGCGCGGCGTTCATGCTGAAGAAGCCGCCGCCGTTCGTGCCGATATGCTTGATCGATTCGAGGCTGGCAACGGGCCCCATCACGATCTGCTGGCGTGCGCCTTCGAGCGTGGTCGCCCACGCATCGGACGCGAGCGTCTGCGGCATGCCCTGCCACACGTACACGAGCGCCATCACGAAGCTGAGCGGCAGCAGCACGCGATAGGTCACGCGCGTGAAGTCGACCCAGTAGTTGCCGAGGTCCGCCGCGCTCTTGCGGCTCAGCCCGCGGATGAAGCCGCCCGCGGCCGCGACGCCGGTCGCCGCGCTGACCACCATCAGGAACGTGATGACGGCCATCTGCGAGAAGTTCGACAGGCTGCTCTCGCCCGCATACGCCTGCCAGTTCGTGTTCGTGATGAACGACGCGGCGGTGTTGAACGCGAGGTCGGGGCTTTGCGCGGCACGCTGCAGCGCATCGAACGGCAGCGTGTCCTGGATGCGCAGCAGCAGGTAGCCGACCAGCATCATCCCGGCATTGCTGAGCAGCAGCACCATGCCGTAGCGCTGCCACGACATCGCTTCGTCGGGATTCACGCCGAGCAATGCATAGGTACGGCGTTCGACCCACGCGTGGCGCGGGCTCGTAAAGGCGTGCGCGAGCCACTTCCCGACGACGGGCACCAGCGCCAGCATGATCGCGAGAACGATCGCGAATTGAATGAGATTGTTGAACATGTCGACGCTCGCTCAGATCCGGTCAAGGCCGGTGATGAAACCCGCCGTCAAGGCAAAGAACGCGAGCGTGAACAAAATGAAAAGCAGATCGCTCATGACATTCACCGATATTTTCGAATTCCTGTTGAATCGTGCCGATCAATACCGCTCGGGCTTGATCAAGGCATGAAACAGATAGATAAAGAGCGCGAGCGACAACGCGCCGGTGATCCACAACATGGCTTTCCCCTTTTTTTCATATGCGCGATATCTCCGCGCGATCGTTGGCGTACCGGGCCTTGCCGTACCGGCTCAGGCCCGTGTGACGCCCCCATGCTCATCTGGCGAATGGGATGCGACAGTGTAGAAATCCGCGTATCAAAGCGGTGTTCAATTTCTTTACAAGGAATAAAAAATCTGTAAAGACGAAAGCCGGTGGCCATGGCGTTTTTATGCGTTCTTTTCAGGGCCGGTTCGAGTCTATACACCATCTCGTTACCGCGATTCCTAGAATGGGCGGCATGTCCAAGACGAGATCTCCGCGGTGCGGAGCACGATGCGACCGGGGTGCCAGCATGAAACCGACCAGAACCGAAACCACCGCTTCACGCGATCTGCCGCCCGTTCGTGCGCGGCGCCGGTCCCCTGCCGACGAACTCGTGCTGCTGTCGATTCGTGTCGAATCGGACAACCTCGCCGTCGTGCGGCGCCTGCTGCATCAGGCAGTCGGCACCGCACTCAATTTCTATACGGCCGCGATCGACAACCGTACCGGGCGCGCGTGCATCGAGCTCGAAGTCGCGCGTTCGCAGGCATCGCCGGCGATCCTGTCGATCCTCCGCCTGCTGCCGGCCGCCGAATTCGGCACGATCCGCCTGCTGCAGCACTAGCCGATATCCATTGCGGCCGCGCGTGGCACGCGCCCGCTCCCCTTTCATCGATTCGAACGCGCGTCTCCGATGCGAACGCGCGCGGTTCGTCACGAGCCGCGCCGGTTCGCCGCCGGTGCGCGCGCCGGATCGTCGTTCCCGTCGCTACGGGCCTTTCCAGGAAACACTCACAATGAAAAAAGCAGTCGCCGGTACCCTCTCCCTCGCGTTCCTCAGTGCCGCCGCGCATGCGCAAAGCAGCGTCACGCTCTACGGGATGCTCGATGCGGGTATCGTCTATACGAACAACCAGTCGGGTAAAAGCGCGTGGCAGCAAGGCAGCGGCCTGCTGTCGAATACGGTCTTCGGCCTGAGCGGCAACGAGGATCTCGGCGGCGGCCTGCATGCGCTGTTCCGCCTCGAGAACGGCTTCAACCTGAACAACGGCACGCAGTCGTACAAGAACACGATGTTCGGCCGCCGCGCGTACGTCGGCCTGCAGAGCGACCAGTACGGCGCGCTGACGCTCGGCCGGCAGTACGACGCCGTGGTCGACTACCTCGGCCCGCTCGCGATGGCGAACAACGGCGACGGCAACAACCTCGCGTCGCACCCGTTCGACAACGACAACATCGACGATTCGTTCTACATCGACAACGCGGTGAAATACACGAGCCCGACGCTCGCCGGCTGGCAGTTCGGCGGCCTGTACGGGTTCAGCAACGCGGCCGGCGGCTTCGCGAACAACCGCGCGTACAGCGCGGGCGTGTCGTATGCGAACGGGCCGGTCAGCCTCGGCGCCGCGTACCTGCAGCTCAACCGCGGCGGGCTGACGGCCGGTGGTGCGCTGTCGACCAACGACGGCCCGAACTTCCCGGCCGTGCGCCAGCGCGTGATGGGCGCGGGCGGCAGCTACGCGTTCGACCGGCTGACCATCGGCGCGCTGTGGACGCATTCGATGTTCGATGAAACGGCCGCGTCGTCGCTGCCCGGCGCGCTGAACGCGCTGCGCTTCGACAACTTCGAGGTCAACGCGCGCTACGCGCTGACGCCGGCCGTGTCGTTCGCGGGCGCCTATACGTTCACCAACGGCCGCTACGACGATGCAACCGGCAGCCACCGTCCGAAATGGCATCAGGTGACGCTGATGGCCGACTACGCGCTGAGCAAGCGCACCGACGTGTATGCGGAAACCGTCTACCAGCACCAGTTCGGCGTGCCGTCAGGCGCGACGCTCGGCTTCGCGAACGTCACGGGGCTCGCGGCTTCGTCGAACAACACGCAAGTGGTCGGGACGGTCGGCATCCGGCATCGGTTCTGATCGCACGCCGGCCGCCGAAGGCCGGCCGCTCTGTGCAATCCCGCATGGACGCGCGCCGGCCAAAAAGGGATCATTCGGGGAATCCGGGCCCGCGCGTCCGCGAAACCGGTACACTCGGCGCCGGGCGCGCGCCGGATCGGCATTCGGCGGCGGGCCGCTGCCGACTCTCGAATCGTGATCCCATGACCACACCGATCTATCAGGAAATCAAGGACTTCATCCTCGCGCGCATTCATGCCGGCGAATGGGCGGAAGGCGACCAGGTGCCGTCGGAGAACGAGCTCGCACGCGAATTCAACGTCGCGCGGATGACCGTCAACCGCGCACTGCGCGAGCTGACCGCCGAGCAGGTGCTCACGCGCACACGCGGCTCCGGCACATACGTCGCGTCGCCGAAGTACGAATCGACGCTCGTCGCGATCCGCAGCATCTCGGACGAAGTCGCCGCGCGCGGCCACGGCTATCGCGCGCAGGTGCTGCAAGTGGGCGCGGCCGTCGCCGATGCGAAGCTCGCCGACGAGCTGCAGATCGACACCGGCAGCCCGATCTTCCATTCGCGCGTGCTGCATTTCGAGAACGACACGCCCGTGCAGCTCGAGGAACGCTGGGTCAATCCGGCCTGCGCGCCGGAATACGCGTTGCAGGACTTCACGACGACGACGCCGAACCAGTACCTGACGCGCGTCGCGCCGCTGCAGCGCGTCGAATACCGGATCGAGGCCGCGATGCCCGACACCGAAACGCGCCGCCACCTGACGATGGACGACCGCGAGCCGTGCCTGCTGCTGCATCGGCGCACGTGGTCGCAGGGGATGGTCGCGTCGGTCGCCAATCTGTGGCACCCGGGCAGCCGTTACCGGTTCACCGGGCATTTCTGAGGGTGATGCGCGGGCTTACCGCGCGCCCGGCCGCCCCCATCGCTCGATCGCACTGACGGCCCGCTTCAACCCTTCCTCTTGCGCGATGCGCGCGCCGAGTTCCAGCGCGCGCGCTTTCGTTTCACCCCGTTCTGCAAATACGATCGCCCGCTCAAGCGCAGCAGCGTCCACGCGCCGCCCCGCGACGGGTGCATCCGCAACGCCGAGCCTTTGCAGCCGGTTCGCCCAGAAGAACTGATCGCCCGCGAACGGCACGACGACCGACGCAATGCCGGCTCGCGTGGCCGAGTGCGTGGTGCCCGATCCGCCGTGATGGATCGCCATCGATACGCGCGGGAACAGCCAGTCATGTGGCATATCGCCGATTACGTGAACGTGCGCGGGCAGCATCGACGCATCGATACCGCTCCAGCCCGGATAGAACAACGCGCGCCGGCCGGCGAGCGCATGCTTCAGCGCCTCGACCATCGCGGCGCGATCGAAGCCGGCCATGCTGCCGAAGCCGATGTACACGGGCGGATCGCCCGCTTCGAGAAAAGCCGAGAGTTCGGACGGCGGCGCCCAGGCATGCGCATCGATCCGCCACTGGCCGCACGCCTGCACGTTCGACGGCCAGTCGCCAGGGCCGGACAGCAGCGCCGGCGACACGCCGTACAGCATCGGATGATCGGTCCACACATGCTTGCGCGGCGGCAATCCGCACACGCTCGCTCGCGCCGCATTCGTCGCCTTCTTGAACGCCTGCCACAGCAGCGCGTTCACGAACCGATGGCTCGCGCGGTTCAGCCAGCGCGGCAGCTTCCCCGGCGGCAGGAACGGCGACGCGAATGCCGCAGTGGGTGTGATCGGGATCATGCCGGTGCCGATCGCCGGCACGCCGCGAAACTCGGCGACCGACAAGCCGACGAACGATGCGAGCCCCGACACGAGGATCGCGTCGCAGCCTTCCGACGCATCCGCGATTTCCCGCATCCACGCGGCCGTGTTCGCATTCGCGACTGCCGCGAGCGCCTTCGACGTGTCGTTGAAACCGCCGCGCCCGCGCACCGCATCCGCCAATGCGCCATCCGGCGCAATCG
>NZ_CAJNKE010000283.1 GCF_905232215.1 Burkholderia sp. LMG 13014 | reverse complement strand
CCGCTCGACCTGCTTCTCGCGCAGCGTGCGCAACAGATGCGACAACGGGATCCCGGCCGGGCACACGCTGTCGCATTCCCCGCAGAGCGTCGCGGCCTGCGGCAGGTCGAGCGCGCGGTCGAGCCCGACGTAGCTCGGCGTCAGCACCGACCCCATCGGCCCCGGATAGACCCAGCCGTACGCATGGCCACCGACCTTCTGATAAACCGGACAATGGTTCATGCATGCGCCGCAGCGGATGCAGCGCAGCATCTCCTGGAACTCGCCGCCGATCAGCCCGGTGCGGCCGCCGTCGACGAGCACCACGTAGTTGTGCTCGGGGCCGTCCTCGTCGCCCGGGCCTCGCGGCCCGGTCAGCAGCGAGAAATAGTTCGACGTCTTCTGCCCCGTCGCGGAGCGCGGCAGCAGGCGCATCGCGGTCGCGAGATCCTCGAGCGTCGGCAGCACCTTCTCGATGCCCGTCACCGCCACGTGCACGCGCGGCATCACCGTGCACATCCCCTCGTTCCCTTCGTTCGTCACGATCGCCACCGAGCCGGTCTCGGCGATCACGAAGTTGCCGCCCGTCACGCCCATGTCGGCCGACATGAAATGCGGGCGCAGCACCTCGCGCGCCTCCCGCGTCATGTCCGGAATCTCGGTGAGCCGCTCGCGATGGTGCGTGCGCGCGAACAGGTCGGCAATCTCGTCCTTGTCCTTGTGCACGACGGGCGCAATGATGTGGCTCGGCGGCTCGTTGTCGTTGATCTGCAGGATGTATTCGCCGAGATCCGTCTCGATCGACTGCACGCCCATCTCCGCGAGCACCGCGTTCAGGCGCATTTCCTCCGACACCATCGACTTGGTCTTGATGACCTTCTTCACGTCGTGACGGCGCGCGATGTCGGCCACGAGCCGCGCGGCGTCCGCGGTCGTTTCGGCGAACAGCACCGTCGTGCCGCGCCGCGTCGCCTCGCGCTCGAACGCCTCGAGCCACACGTCGAGGTTCTCCAGCGCGCGGTTGCGGCGAGCCTTCAGCGCGGCGCGCGTGGCCGGGAAGTCGATCGCGGTCATCGCATCGGCGCGCGCGGACACGAACTTCGTCGACAGCTTCTTCAGGTTCTGCTGCAGGCGCTGGTCGGCCAGCTTCTGGCCGGCGCGCGCCTTGAAATGCATCGATTGAACTTGCATCGCGGTATCGGGGAAAAGTGAGCGGAACCGGGCGTCAGACGTCGCCCGCCAGCACCTGCGCGACGTGCAGCACGCGCGTGTCGCGGTCGCCGGTGCGGCGCAACCGCCCTTCGATGTTCAGCATGCAGCCGAGATCGCCGAGCACGACGGCGCCCGTACCCGACGCGCGCACGTTCGCGCATTTCTCGTCCGCGATGGCCGCCGAAATGTCGCCGTACTTGACCGCGAACGTGCCGCCGAAGCCGCAGCAGTGCTCGCAGTCCTTCATCTCGGTAACCGCGATGCCGCGCTGCGCGAGCAGCGCGCGCGGCTGCGCCTTCACGCCGAGCTCGCGCAGGCCCGAGCACGAATCGTGATACGTGACGGGCCCCGTGAATTCGCCCGGCGCAAGCGACACCTTCGCGACATTCGCCAGGAAATCGGTCAGTTCGTAGACTTTCTGCTGGAACCGCGTATAGCGCCCCATCAGCTCGGGGTCGTCGCGGAACAGGTCGCCGTAGTGCGCGCGAATCATCCCGCCGCATGACCCCGACGGCGCGACGACGTAATCGAACTGCTCGAACTCGCGCAATGTCTTTTCCGCAAGATCGCGCGCCAGCGCGCGGTCGCCCGAGTTGTAGGCCGGCTGGCCGCAGCAAGTCTGCGCGGGCGGCACGATCACCTCGTAGCCGGCGTCGCGAATCAGCTTGAGCGCCGAAAAACCGATTTCGGGGCGCATCAGATCGACCAGGCAGGTCACGAACAAACCGACTCGCATACGTGCTCCTTCGAGAAAACGGCTCTCATTATCCGCCGTTTGGCCGGCAAGACCAACGCCGCTCGCGCGCAAGCCCGCACCGCGCGAAACGAGGATTTCCTCGAACGGCGTTCGCTTTTTTCACGATACGAGATACAATCGTTGCAACACCGCTTGACGCGTCAACCGATTTCTCCCCCGACATGAGCCAACCCACCCCGGATTCCAAAACGTCGATCCAGGTGATCGAACGCATGATGCGGCTGCTGGACGCGCTCGCCGCGCACAGTGACCCTGTCAGCCTGAAGGAACTTGCGCAGCGGACGGAGTTGCACCCGTCGACCGCACACCGCATCCTCAACGACATGGTGACCTGCCGTCTCGTCGACCGTTCCGATCCCGGCACGTACCGCCTCGGCATGCGGCTGCTGGAGCTCGGCAACCTCGTGAAGGCGCGCCTGTCGGTGCGCGATGCTGCGCTGATGCCGATGCGCGAGCTGCACCGCCTCACCGGGCAGACCGTGAACCTGTCGGTACGCCAGGGCGACGAGATCGTCTACATCGAGCGTGCGTATTCGGAGCGTTCGGGGATGCAGGTCGTCCGTGCGATCGGTGGCCGCGCGCCGCTGCACCTCACGTCGGTCGGCAAGCTGTTCCTCGCGGCCGACGAAACGTCGCGCGTGCGCGCCTATGCGACGCGCACGGGGCTGTCCGGTCATACGCAGAACAGCATCACCGACATCGCGAAGCTCGAGCGCGAGCTGACGATCGTCCGCCAGCAATCGTGCGCACGCGACAACGAGGAGCTGGAGCTCGGCGTGCGCTGTATCGCGGCCGGCATCTACGACGATTCGGGCAAGCTCGTCGCGGGCCTGTCGCTGTCGGCACCGGCCGATCGCCTGCAGGATGCGTGGCTCGGCCAGTTGAGCCGGACGGCCCTCACCATTTCGGAATCGCTCGGCTACCGGCCGGCGCCCGCGAAGGACGTCGACGGGCTGCAGCGGCAGGCGTAAGCCGCTCCCGCGCACCCAATGAAAAAGCCCCGCGATTGCGGGGCTTTTTTTCAGCCATCGGCGCGGCGGCGAACCGCCACGCCAGCGTGCGATCAGGTCCCGCCGTTCGGCGTGTTGGCCGCCGTCAGGCGCTCGCCGCCGCCGGCATCGAGCCAGTTGCGCAGGCGCGCCGCATCGGCGAAGCGCGAATACTTGCCGAACGAATCGAGCAGCACCATCACCATCGGCTTGCCGTGGATCGTCGCCTGCATGACAAGGCATTCGCCCGCTTCGTTGATGAAGCCCGTCTTCTGCAGACCGATGTCCCACGAGCCGTTGCCGCGGATCAGCGCGTTCGTGCTGTTGTAGACCAGGTTGCGCTTGCCCGTATACACCTCGTAGGTGCGATCGGTCGAGAACTGACGAATCATCGGGTACTGGTACGCCGCATTGACCATCTTCACGAGGTCGCGCGCGCTCGACACGTTCGAGCTCGACAGACCCGTCGAATTCTCGAAGTGCGTGTCGGTCATGCCGAGCGACTTCGCCTTCGCGTTCATCGCGGCGATGAACGCCGGACGGCCGCCCTGGTAGTAGCGCGACAGCGCGGCGGCCGCGCGGTTTTCCGACGCCATCAGCGCGATGTGCAGCATGTCTTCACGCGACAGCACCGAGCCGACCGACAGGCGCGAGCCCGTGCCCTTCTCGTAATCGCGGTCTTCGTCGGTGACTTCGATCTGGTCGGTCATCGGCGTCTTCGAGTCGAGCACGACCATCGCGGTCATCAGCTTCGAGATCGACGCGATCGGCACGACGGCGTGCGAATTCTTGTCGAACAGCGGCTCGCCCGAGTTCTGGTCGACGACGTACGCGACGCTCGAACGCAGCGCGAGCGCGTCGGGCGTGTCGTGCAGGCCAAACGCCTGGCCGACGGTCGGCCGGCGCGGCTGGAATGCGACCTTGCGGACTGCGCCGTGATGGCCGCCATGCACGTTCGACGCGAGCGTCACGCGCTTGCGCGATGCCTTCGCGCGCGGCGCATCGGCTGCGGCGACCTTGGCGGATTTGTCGGAGCTGGCCTTGGCAGACTTCTTCTTCGCGGACGAAGCAGGAGCGACAGCCTTTTTCTTGGCGGCTTGTTGGGTCTTCGCAGTGGCGGCAAAGGCGTCAGCAGGCGCGACGGTCGCGGTGGTCGCCAGCAAGGCGACTGCGACCGACACAGCCGTGCCGAGCGTCATGCTCTGCAACAATCTGCGCGGTGAAAACGATTCGGCTTTCATTGGGGTCTGGACAAAGCGGGCGGGAGGTTTCCGCAAGTGTAGTTAAAGCTGAAAAAAAGAGCAATATTAGGCACTTACCGATCGTCGTTAAACCGGAATGTAAGGGTCGGCCAACCTCTGACCAATGAACCCTCCCGCTCCCATCGAAAAAAATCATGGGATGCGCTGCCCGACAGTACCCGTCTCCCGATTACACACGGTTAATTGAGATAACGTCACTTCGGAGGCGATTTAAAGCGGGGAAACTACGTATCCGGCGCTCGGGGTGCCAGGGGCGCCAGTCTCGGCCGTGGCGGCGGCACGTCGCCACGGTACGCGCATCGAAACGGCGCGTTTTTCGACAGGAACAGAAGGATAACGTTCCACAGGCCTGTCAGGTTTACCTGTGCATGATCATGGTGCGCCGCGCCTGCCCCGCGGTCGTGCGCACCATCTGGGAACACGCATGAAACCGATTCCGGACGGGCACGATAACTCGTTGTTTTATCGATAATTTGTCACGATTGTGCAACGCACAAAAAATACTTGACAATGGTTTTGTCTGCCCTAAAATAAGCCTCATTGCTGCGTTGCACAAAGCACGCGCATCCGAGGTTCCCCAGCGTAGTGCCCTTTCCCCTGCGATCGACGCGATCGCTTTTCAGGAGCTTGACATGTCCTTGCTGACCCCCGAGCAAATCGCCGCCGCCCAGAAAGCCAACCTCGAAAGCCTGTTCGGTCTGACGACCAAGGCATTCGAAGGCGTCGAAAAGCTGATCGAACTCAACCTGCAGGTCGTGAAGTCGACGCTGGCCGAGAGCCAGGAAAACGCACAGCGTCTGCTGTCGGTGAAGGACGCACAGGAACTGATCGCGCTGCAAGCCAGCCTGTCGCAGCCGGTCGCGGAAAAGGTGCTGTCGTACGGCCGTCACCTGTATGAAATCGCATCGTCGACGCAAGCCGAGTTCACGAAGGTTGCCGAAGCGCAATTCGAAGAGCAGAACAAGAAGGTCCAGGCACTCGTCGACAACGTCGCGAAGAATGCCCCGGCTGGTTCGGAAACGGCTGTCGCTGCCCTGAAGTCGGCACTGAACGCTGCGAACACCACGTACGAAACGGTTCAGAAGGCCACGAAGCAAGCCGTCGAAATCGCTGAAACGAACTTCAACGCTGCTGCTGCCGTCGCAACGAAGGCTGCTACCGCCGCTGCTGCACGTCGTACGAGCAAGCCGGCCGCGTAAGCGTCCCCCGCTCCTGAAAGAGCCGCGCACAAGCGCGGCTTTTTCATTTCTGGCGCCAGAACATGCAATCGGGCGACAATCGCTGCCGGTCATTGCCCTCATTCGTTGTGTGGCATCACGCATGCCCATCCCGAAGAAGAACGTTTCGCCCTCTCATTTCCTTCATGTACAGAACGCTCGGATCCATCACCGTCGCCACGGCCATTTCCGTCGCGGCGCTTGCGATGCCTGGCTGGGCCACGGCCGCCCCGCCCGCCGCGACGTCTCAACCGGCAGAAACGCCACCGATGGAAATGTACGCGGTCGAGCTACCCTTTGCCGGCATCGTGGATGCGGCCCGGTCATGGTTGACGAAGAATGGAACGGTGGTGATTTCCGAGGAACACGTGATCGCTGGAGAAGACAACACCAGCCATTACCGCTACTTGATCGTCGTGACGCCGGCGAAATCGAGTCCGAACAAATCCTACCTCACGATCGAGGTCTCGACGGGCGAGACGCCCCCGCCGCACGGCGCTGCCGCGCCACGCGACGAGTTGCACGCGTTCATCAGGCAACTCGGCGGAAAACTCGGCGTCGCTCCGCAATTCGTCAGGGCGGCGAAGTAGATCCCGCCGTTCTGCGTGTGCGCGGACCCACGCCTTCGGCATAGGCCGCCCCACCCTGCCCTGGTCATGCAGCAATAAAAACGCCGCCGCCCGGTTTCCCGAGCGGCGGCGTTTTTCATGGCCGGCACCTGACCGGCCGTGCCGGTCGCGTTACTTCTTGCGTTGCGGCGGCAGGTCGGTACAGACGCCTTCGTACAGTTCCGCGGCCATGCCGACCGATTCGCCGAGCGTCGGGTGCGGATGGATCGTCTTGCCGATGTCTTCCGCGTCCGCGCCCATCTCGACGGCGAGGCACACTTCGCTGATCAGGTCGCCCGCGTTCAGGCCGACGATGCCACCGCCGATCACGCGATGGGTTTCCTCATCGAAGATCAGCTTCGTGAAGCCTTCGTCGCGGCCGTTCGCGATCGCGCGGCCCGAAGCGGCCCACGGGAACACGGCCTTGCCGTACTTGATGCCTTCGGCCTTGCACTGCTCTTCCGTCTTGCCGGCCCAGGCCACTTCCGGATCGGTGTAGGCCACCGACGGGATCTGCAGCGCATCGAAGTACGACTTTTCGCCGTGCGCGGCTTCCGCTGCGACGTGGCCTTCGTGCACGGCCTTGTGCGCGAGCATCGGCTGACCGACGATATCGCCGATCGCGAAGATGTGCGGCACGTTCGTGCGCATCTGCTTGTCGACGTCGATGAAGCCGCGATCCGTCACGGCCACACCGGCCTTGTCGGCGCCGATCTTCTTGCCGTTCGGGCTACGGCCCACCGCGACGAGCACGAGGTCGTAGCGCTGCGGCTCCGCCGGCGCCTTCTCGCCCTCGAACGTCACGTAGATGCCGTCTTCCTTCGCTTCCGCGCCGACCGTCTTGGTCTTCAGCATCACGTTGCCGAAGCGCTTCGCGTTGTACTTTTCCCAGACCTTGACGAGATCGCGGTCCGCGCCGTTCATGAGGACGTCGAGCATTTCGACGACGTCGATCTCGGCGCCGAGCGTCGAGTAGACCGTCGCCATTTCGAGACCGATGATGCCGCCGCCGATCACGAGCATCCGCTTCGGCTGCTGGCGCAGTTCGAGCGCGCCGGTCGAATCGACGATGCGCGGGTCTTCCGGCAGGAACGGCAGCTTCACCGATTGCGAACCGGCCGCGATGATCGCCTGCTTGAAGCGGACGACCTTCTTGCCGTTCTCGCCGTGCACTTCCATGTGATACGGATCGACGAACGACCCGACGCCCGTGACCACTTCGACCTTGCGTGCCTTCGCCATGCCGGCGAGGCCCGTCGTCAGTTTCTTGACGACGCCCGACTTGAAGTCGCGCAGCTTGTCGAGGTTGATCTCGGGCTTGCCGAACGTGATGCCGTGCGACGCGAGCGCCGCGGCTTCCTCGACGACGAGCGACGTATGCAGCAGCGCCTTCGACGGGATGCAGCCCACGTTCAGGCACACGCCGCCGAGCGTCGAGTAGCGTTCGACGAGCACGGTCTTCATGCCGAGGTCGGCAGCGCGGAACGCGGCCGAGTATCCGCCGGGGCCGGCGCCGAGCACGAG
>NZ_CAJNKE010000282.1 GCF_905232215.1 Burkholderia sp. LMG 13014 | reverse complement strand
GTGACGTCACGCTCGCCGTGGTCGTGGTATCGGGTTTCGCGGCCGGCTTGTCGGCGCCCTTCGGCTCCGGAGCCGGCGCAGCCGCAACGGCAACATCGGATGCCGGCGGTTCGTCGTGCGCGACGCCTGCCTGCACGTCGGAGGCGTCATCGTCGCGCGGTGCGACCGCCTGGTGCGCGGGCCGGTTCGGAATGTCGATTGCGATGTCGTCCGTTACCGGCTTCGGGTGCGAGTCGAGCACCATCGGCAGCACGATCACGGCGGCGACGACGAGCGCGATCGCGCCGACGAGGCGACGGCGTGCGCGTTGCTTTTCTGGAAGGGTCGGATCGAGGAGCAGGGCGTCCGATTCCGGACGCTCCGTGCGGCGCGAGCGTCGCTCGACGCGTTCAGTGCGCTCCGTGCGCACGTTCCGGGAGGTCCCGGTGCGACCGCCGCGCCGCTGGGGCGCGTCGTCGTCTTTTTTGCCGAACGAGAAAATTCCCATGAATGGCTGAGTCCGAAACTGCCCGTCAGTCAGTGTTGCTGCGATTTACGGTAGGCCAGCACGCCGGCAACCGTATGGAAACTGCCGAAAACCACGATTCTATCATTCTCGGATGCTCTTTTTAGTGCATCGCGAAACGCTTCGGCGGGCGACGTGTAACGCGTGACGCTCGAATCGGCCCCCTCCTCCACGCCGGCCTTGCGCAGCGCGGCTTCGAGCTGCTCCGCGGAGGCCGCGCGCGGCAGCGGCAGGTCGGTCACGCACCAGTGGTCGATCTCGCCCTTCAGGTGCTGCAGCACGCCGTCGATGTCCTTGTCGTGCATCGCGCCGAACACCGCGTAGGTGTACGGGAAGAAGCCCATGTTGCCGAGGTTCTGCTCGAGCACGGCCGATGCATGCGGGTTGTGCGCGACGTCGAGCACGATCGCCGGCTTGCCCGGCAGCACCTGGAAGCGCCCCGGCAACTCGACGTTCGCGAGTCCGAGCCGGATGTCCTGCGCGGACACCGGCAGCACCGGGCGCAGCGCTTCGAGCGCGGCGAGCGCGGCCGATGCATTGATCAGCTGATTCGCGCCGCGCAGCGCCGGATACGCGAGCGACGGATAGCGCTTCTCGCGGCCGAGGTAGCTCCACTGCTGGCGCTCGGCGCCTGCCTGCGCCTCGTAGCGGAAATCGCGGCCGACGAGCCACAGATCCGCGCCGATCGCTTCCGCATGGTCGATCAGCGTCTGCGGCGCGGCCGGATCGCCGCACACCGCCGGCTTGCCCGGACGGAAGATCCCGGCCTTCTCGAATGCGATCTTCTCGCGCGTGTCGCCGAGATACTCGGTGTGATCGATGTCGATGCTCGTGATGATCGCGCAGTCGGTGTCGATGATGTTGACCGCGTCGAGCCGGCCGCCGAGGCCGACTTCGAGGATCACCGCATCGAGCCCGCGCGACGCGAACAGGTGCAGGATCGCGAGCGTCGTGAATTCGAAATACGTGAGCGACACCGGCTCGGGCAGCGACGTGCGCGCGGCTTCGATGGCCTCGAAGTGCGGCAGCAGTTCATCGTCGGTGACGTTCTGCCCGTTCACACGCGCGCGCTCGTTGAATTCGAGCAGGTGCGGCGACGTGTGGCAGCCGACCTTGTAACCGGCGCGCACGAGGATCGTCTCGAGGAACGCGCAGGTCGAGCCCTTGCCGTTCGTGCCGCCGACAGTGATGACGGGGCATGCGAATTCGAGCTGCAGCGCCGCTTTGACCTGCCCGATGCGGGTCAGGCCCATGTCGATGCCGACCGGGTGCGCGCGTTCGAGATGCGAAAGCCACGCGTCGAGAGTGGGAAAAGTGCTCATCGGTTCAAATCTGGATCGGGACCGCCACTACGCCAAAAAACGAAGCGCGCCGCCTGACGCTGAAGCCAGGCGACGCGCAGTATTCACGACCTTGCGCCGGTCAAGCCAGCGCGTCGGCCGGCTGACGCTGCAGCAGCGCGAGCAGTTGCGCGATCTCGTCGCGCAGCTTGCGGCGGTCGACGATCATGTCGATCGCGCCCGTCTTCAGCAGGAATTCGGCGCGCTGGAAGCCTTCCGGCAGCTTCTCGCGAACCGTCTGCTCGATCACGCGCGGGCCGGCGAAGCCGATCAGCGCCTTCGGTTCGGCGATCACGACGTCGCCGAGGAATGCAAAGCTCGCCGACACACCACCCATCGTCGGGTCGGTCAGCACCGAGATGAACGGCAGCTTGGCTTCGGCCAGCTTGGTCAGCATCGCGGTGGTTTTCGCCATCTGCATCAGCGACAGCAGGCTTTCCTGCATCCGCGCACCGCCGGAAGCGGTGAAGCAGATGAACGGCACTTGCTGTTCGAGCGCGTTCTGCGCGCCGCGTGCAAAGCGCTCGCCGACCACCGAGCCCATCGAGCCGCCCATGAACGAGAACTCGAAGCAGGCCGCGACCACCGGCAGCGTGTGGATCGCACCGCCCATCACGACCATCGCGTCGGTTTCGCCCGTGTCCTCCATCGCTTCCTTCAGACGATCGGGATACTTGCGGCTGTCCTTGAACTTCAGCGTGTCGACCGGCACGATTTCCTGGCCGATCTCGTAGCGGCCTTCCGGATCGAGCAGCCCGTCGAGACGCTCACGCGCACCGATGCGCATGTGGTGATCGCACTTCGGGCACACGTGCAGGTTCGCGTCCACGTCGTTGCGGTACAGCACGGCCTCGCAGGACGGGCACTTGACCCACAGGCCTTCCGGAATGCCCTTGCGGCTTTTCGGGTCGGTCTGCTTGATCTTCGGCGGCAACAGTTTGTCGAGCCAGCTCATCGTATGGTTTCCTGTTCCGTGGCGGGCCGGGCCGACTGGCCCGCTCCCGCTTCCTGTGTTGTGTTTATCGCGCCGTCTTGCCCGCGCCGTCCAGGGCGGCGCGCAGCTCGGCAATGAAAGTCTTCAGCGCGGTGGCCGCTCCCTCCGGCGCAGCGCTTTCGAGCAGCTGCACGAGGCGGCTGCCGATCACGACGGCGTCCGACACTTCGGCCACCGCGCGCGCCGTTTCGGCGTCGCGGATACCGAAGCCGACACCTACCGGAACCGGCACGCGCGACTTGATGGCCGGGATTTTACCCGCAATGCTCGAAACATCCAGATTTCCTGCGCCGGTCACGCCCTTGAGCGACACGTAATACACGTAGCCGCTCGCGATCTTGCCGACGTCGGCGATGCGTTCGTCGGTCGACGTGGGCGCGAGCAGGAAGATCGGATCGATCTGCGCGGCGCGCATTTTCTCGGCGAACACGCCCGCCTCTTCCGGCGGGTAGTCGACGACGAGCACGCCGTCGACCCCGGCCGCCTGGGCTTCGGCCGCGAACGTGTCGACGCCCATCCGCTCGATCGGGTTCGCATAGCCCATCAGCACGACGGGGGTTTTGGGGTCGGTTTCGCGAAAGCGCTTCACGTCGGCGAGCACGCTCTTCAGCGTGACGCCGCGCGCGAGCGCGCGTTCCGACGAGCGCTGGATCACGGGACCGTCGGCCATCGGGTCCGAGAACGGCACGCCGAGTTCGATCACGTCCGCGCCGCCTTCGGCGAGCGCGTGCATGAATTCGACGGTCTTGGCCGGATCGGGGTCGCCGGCCGTGATGAACGGGATCAGGCCCTTACGGCCTTGTTCGGCGAGTGCGGCGAAGGTCTGTTGGATACGATTCATGGCAATTTTCCTTTGTCGACCGGAGTTAGCGCTTTAGCGCTTACTCCGGTCCCATGCAAAGCAGCGATCGGCGACACGGGCGGCGCGATTCACGCGCACGCCGGCGCAGCGAGCGCGTTCACGCGCTCATGCGCGATCGCGCAATAACTTTCGTTGATCTCGTAGCCGACGAAGTCGCGCCCCTGCCGTGCGCAGGCCACCGCGGTCGTGCCGCTGCCCATGAACGGATCGAGCACGCGGCCGCCCGGCGGGCAGCTTGCGAGCACCATCCGCTCGATGATTTCCAGCGGCTTCTGGGTCGGATGATCGACGCGCTCCGCGTGCTGCCGGTGCAGGCGCGAGACCGACCAGACGTCCTTCGGGTTGTAGCCCATCTCCAACCACTTGCTGCCTTCGAACAGCTTGCGCGAGCGGGCCTTCTTCGTGTCGGCGTCGTACGGGATGCGGACCGGATCGAGATCGAAGTAATACGCCTTGGAAACCGCGAAAAAGCCGATGTTGTCGTGCACCGACGTGAAACGGCGCGTCGTGCCGCCCATGCTCGGCACGCGTCGGTCCCAGATGATCTCGTTGACCATCGTGAGTTGCGTCTTCAGGAAACTGAAGATTTCCGGCGCGTACTGCCACGTGCAGAAGATGTACATCGACCCGCTCGGCTTCAGCTTCGGAATCGCGAGCTCGAGCCACTCGCGCGTCCACGCGAGAAAGTCGTCGCCCGAACGCTTGTCCGAGTCGTTGCCGTAGTCCTTGCCGAGCCCGTACGGCGGATCGGCGACGATCAGGTCGATCGACGCATCCGGCAGGTGCGCGGCATGGGTCAGGAAATCGCGGTTATGCAGTTCGATACCGGACGGCAGCGCGCGCGGCTCGGCAGCGGCGGGCTGAACCGCCGCCGCCTCGCTCGCGGCACCGCCGCCCGGTTCTTCGATCAGGTCACGCATCGGTCGGGGTCAGAGCTCGATGCCCGATCGCTCGGCGACCGTGTGCATGTCCTTGTCGCCGCGGCCCGACAGGTTGACGAGCAGGATCTTGTCCTTCGGCAACGTCGGCGCGAGCTTCACGCCATATGCAATCGCGTGGCTCGACTCGAGCGCGGGAATGATCCCCTCGATCCGGCAGCAGTCATGGAACGCCTTCAGCGCTTCCTCGTCGGTGATGCCGACGTACTGCGCGCGGCCGCTGTCCTTCAGCCACGCATGCTCGGGGCCGACGCCCGGATAGTCGAGGCCCGCCGACACCGAATGCGTCTCGATGATCTGGCCGTTGTCGTCCTGCAGCAGGTAGGTACGGTTGCCGTGCAGCACGCCCGGGCTGCCGGCGATCAGCGATGCCGCGTGATGGCCCGTGTCGAGGCCGTCGCCGGCCGCTTCGACGCCGATCAGCTGCACCGAGGTATCGTCGATGTACGGATAGAAGATGCCCATCGCGTTCGAGCCGCCGCCCACGCAGGCGATCACCGCGTCGGGCTGCCGGCCGGTCATTTCCGGCATCTGCACCTTGCACTCGTCGCCGATCACGCGCTGGAAGTCGCGCACCATCATCGGGTACGGGTGCGGGCCCGCGACCGTGCCGATGATGTAGAACGTATTCTCGATGTTCGTGACCCAGTCGCGCATCGCTTCGTTCAGCGCGTCCTTCAGCGTGCGCGAACCCGATTCGACCGGCACGACCGTCGCGCCGAGCAGCTTCATCCGGTAGACGTTCGCGGCCTGGCGGCGCACGTCTTCCGAACCCATGTAGACGACGCACTCCATCCCGAAGCGCGCGCAGATCGTCGCGGTCGCGACACCGTGCTGGCCGGCGCCCGTCTCGGCGATCACGCGCTTCTTGCCCATGCGCTTCGCGAGCAGCGCCTGGCCGATCACGTTGTTGATCTTGTGCGCGCCCGTGTGGTTCAGGTCTTCGCGCTTCAGGTAGATCTGCGCGCCGCCGAGCGTTTCGCTCCAGCGCTGCGCGTGATAGATCGGCGACGGACGGCCGACGAAATGCTTCAGCTCGCGCTCGAATTCGGCGACGAAATCGGGATCGTTCTGGAATTTTTCATACGCCGCGCGCAGCTCGTCCAGCGCGTGAATCAGCGTCTCGGCGACGAACGTGCCGCCATACGGGCCGAAGTGGCCGCGGTCATCAGGAAGGTTGTACATGGTGTCTCTCTCGATCGGTCGGTGCGCCCCGCTTTCGGCGCTGCACCGGCTTGCATCACCGGGCGTCCGCTTCGCGCACCGCGCGTACGAACGCCGCCATCCGGGCGTGATCCTTCACGCCCTTCGCGCCCTCCACTTCGATGCCACTCGAGACATCGACAGCAAACGGGCGCAACTGGCGAATCGCATCACCGACGTTTTGCGCGCTCAAGCCACCACTCAAAACGGCCCGATGCGCGAGCTCTGCGGGAATAAGAGACCAATCGAAGACCTTGCCGCTACCACCGTAATCCGGCACCAGGGTGTCGAACAGGAGGCCGCGCGCTTTCGAATAATGAAGACCCGATTCTACCAAATCGGCCGATTGCGTCGAGGGGCCGACGCGCACCGCGCGCAACCACGGCAGGCGTGCCGCGCGGCCAAGCGCGTCGCACTGCTCGGGCGTCTCGTCGCCATGAAACTGCAGCAGCGTGAGCGGCACGTCGCGCACGACGGCCTCGAGCTCCGCTTCGGTCGCATTCACGAACAAACCGACCACCGACACGAACGGCGGCGCGAGGCGGGCCAGCTCGGCCGCCTGCGCGATCGTCACCGCGCGCGGGCTCTTCGGGTAGAACACGAGGCCGATCGCGTCCGCGCCGAGCGCGGCCGCGTGCAGCACGTCCTCGGGCTTCGACAGCCCGCACAGCTTGATGCGCGTGCGCGGCGGCAGGCCGGCCGCGGCGGGAATCGTAGGAGACACGGCGTGATCCGTCATGATTGAGGGTCCAGATCGGCCCAGACGCTGCTCCACGGCACGCTGCCGAGCTGCGCGGGCGGGACGGCGAATTCCGCCGGGTAGCCGACGTGGGCGAGATACAGCCCGTCGGCCATGAACGTGGGCGCCGCAAGTTTGCGGTCGCGCCCGGCCAGCACGTCGGCGAGCCAGTCGGCCGGATAGCGGCCACGACCGACCGCGACGAGGCAGCCCATCAGGTTGCGCACCATGTGGTGCAGGAACGCGTTGGCGCGGAAGCGGAAATGAATGAAATGACCCACACGCCGCACGTCGATCTGGTACAGGTGTTTGACCGGCGTCTTCGACTGGCATTCCGACGAGCGGAACGACGAGAAGTCGTGCTCGCCGATCAGGTGCGCGGCGGCAGCACGCATCGCATCGTCGTCGAGCGGCGTATGGATCCAGCCCGCGCGCCCCGCCAGCATCGGCGAGCGCACGGGATGCACGTACAGCGTGTAGTAATACGTGCGCTCGAACGCCGAGAAGCGCGCGTGGAACGTGTCCGGCATCGGCTTCGCCCATTGCACCGACACGGTCGGCGGCAGGAACGCATTGGTGCCGCGCACCCACGAGAACACCTCGCGATCGAGGTCGGTATCGAAGTGCACGACCTGCCCGAGCCCGTGCACGCCCGTGTCGGTCCGCCCGGCCACCGTCGTATGCAGCGGCACGCGCGCGAACTCGGCCAGCGCGTGCTCGAGCCGATCCTGCACGGTCTTGCCGTGCGGCTGCGCCTGCCAGCCGCAGAACGCCGCGCCGTCGTACTGAATGCCGAGCGCGATCCGCATCACGCCTCGTCCGCCAGTTTCGCGAGCAGCGCGCGCGCATCGTCGCGCGTCGCGGCGTCGTTCGCGTCCACCACTTCCTGCAGCAGCGTCCGCGCGCCGGACAGGTCGCCCAGCTCGACGTATTCGGCCGCTAGGTCGAGCTTGTTGCGCGCGATACGGGCGAGCTCGTCCGGCGTCAGCGCC
>NZ_CAJNKE010000281.1 GCF_905232215.1 Burkholderia sp. LMG 13014 | reverse complement strand
GTAGAACCCGCGCCAGCCGGCCGATCCCGCGATCAGGCTCGCGAGCGGCCGCGATAGCAGGATGCCGAGCATCAGCCCGCTCATCACGTTGCCGACCGCGCGGCCGCGCTGCGCCTCGGGTGCCATCGACGCGGCCATCGGCACGAGCATCTGGATCACGCTCGACGCGGCGCCGGCCACGAGCGTCGCCAGCAGGAACACGGTGCCCGAGCGCGTGAACGCGGGCAGCGCGAGCGCGGCCGCGCACGCGGCCAGCGTCACGACGATCAGGCGGCGGTTCTCGAGCAGGTCGACCAGCGGCACGAGCAGCACGAGCCCGGCCGCGTAGCCGAGCTGCGGCAGCATCGCGACGAGGCCGGTCAGGCCGGGCGGCAGGTGCAGGTCGGCGCTGATCGGGCCCGTCAGCGGTTGCGCGGCGAACAGGTCCATCACGATCACGCCGACTGTCGCGGCGAAGAACAGCGTCATGCCCGCGCTCAGCGCGGGCGGCGAGCCGGCGGGTGTGCGAACGGCGGCGGGGCAACGGTTGGCGGGGCAGTTCATCGGAAACCTGGCGGTGAGTCGAAGGAGTCCCCATCGTAGGTGCCTGATGTTTATGCGACAATTGAAATATCTCTAACATGATTATGCGAGTTTGTTTTGAATACGCGTGATCTCCAGGCATTCGTCGCGGTGGTCGACAGCGGGTCGATGGTCGCCGCGGCCGCGAAGCTCCACCTGACGCAGCCGGGCCTGACGCGGCGCGTGCAGAACCTCGAAACGCTGCTCGGCATGCCGCTGCTCGACCGGCAAAGCAAGCCGCTGAAGCCGACCGCCGCCGGGCGCGACGTCTACGCGCTCGCGCGCAACGTGCTGGGCGCGGTCGACGAACTGATGGCGGCGGGCGCACCGGACAGCGAGCCGTCGGGCGAGCTGCGCATCGGCGTGCCGCCGTTCCTGTCCGAGCTGGCGCTCGAGCAGCCGATCGACCGGCTGCGCGACGCGTTTCCGCGCCTCACGCTGCGGGTGACGGCCGGCTGGTCGCCGGCGCTGATGCAGGGCGTCGAGCGCGGTGCGCTCGACGTCGCGGCCGTGATGGTGCCGGCCAGTGCGGCCCTGCCCGACGCGTTCGCGTCGACGCTGCTCGGCACGCAGCCGACGGTGCTCGTTGCCGCGCGCGACTATCCGCTGCCGGACGGTCCGCTGTCGATCGATACGCTGTCGGGTTTTCCGTGGGTGCTGAGCCAGGACGGCTGCGGGATGCGGTCGGCACTGAGCCGCACGCTCGGCGCGGCCGGGCTGCCGTTCGACGTTGCGGTCGAGGCGTTCGGCTCGGAGCTGCAGCTGTCGCTCGTCGCACGCGGCGCGGGCATCGGCATCGCCGCGCCGAACGCGCTGGCGCGCAGCGCGCATCGCGATGCGCTGAGGGTGGTGGAAACGGTGGGGCTGGAGACGCGGATCAACGTGTGGATCGTGCACGGCGCGCTGCCGGGCCGTCTGGTGCGGCCTGTCGCGCTGCTGCGCGATGCGCTGGGCGAAGTGCTCGACCGGGTAAACATGGTGGGGTCAGATGCAGTGAAGGCGGTCTAGAGGCAGCATTCGAGGGAAAATCCTTATTTTCTCTACGGAAATGTTGCAATGCGGAAACCGATTCGCTATAGTTGCACCTGTCTCCTCCATGTCTCCTCTGATATGGATTCAGCCCGCCTCTTAGGCGGGCTTTTTTTTGCCTGCGATTTTGTCGCGGCCTTCCATTCGTCGTCCGTCGCGGCGCTCAGAACTTGTACGTCATCCCGACGTAGCTGATGAGCGGGTCGGCCTTCAGGTCCGATTTCGACTCCGAGAGCACGGTGCCGTCGGCCGCCTTGATCGTCACCGTCGACGTCGTCTTCAGCGGGATGTACGTCACCGACGCGATCAGCCCGAAGTGCTCGGTCATGTTGTACTGCAGGCCCGCGTTGAACACCGGCTGCCATGACGCCGACGCCTTCGCTTCCACCGATGTCGTACCCGGCTTGCCCGCGCCTGCCGCGAGAATCGCGCCGAGGTTGTCCTGCGTCTGCTTGATGAAGTTCGTGTTGAGCTGCAGGTCGCTGAACCAGTTGTACGACACGCCGAGGCCGAGGAACGGCCGGAACTTCGCGGTTGCCGCGCCGAAGTAGTACTGCAGCAGCATCGCCGGGCTCCACTGCCGCACGCTTTTCACGATCGGGTTGACCGACGCCAGCCCGATGTTCTGCGTGCCGAGCGCGCCGGCAGGTCCTGGCGGCTTGATCGTGCCCTGGCCCGACACCTTGAACACCGGCGGCACGCCGGCCACCGACGTCACCGCGATGTGGTCGGTCAGGAAGTGGCTGACCGTCAGGCCGACCGTGTCGGCGCCGCTCGTGTGCAGCCCGGTGCCCGGCGACGTGAACGACGGCGGCAGCCGCAGCGGCGTGTTGATCGGCGTCGGCGCGACGTTGGTCGTCATCGGCGTGCTGCTCTGCTGCGGCATCACGTGGAACCAGCCCAGCGTGACGACGTTGCTGCCGGCGCTCTGTGCGTGCGCCGCGAGCGGCGCCAGCACGGCGGCGCCGGCCGCCGCGCAGAGAAGGGTTTTCTTCATCACGGCTTCCCCCCTCCGCTTACTGGACGAATGCGCCGATCGTGAAATACGGCGTGGATCCGGCGTTGTCGAGGAAGCCGAACACGCCACCCGTGAAGATGAACTTGCCGGTCGGCGTCGTGCTGCTGGCACCCGTGTGGATCGTCGTGACCGTGCCCGGCACCGCCTGCGTGTAGTCGAGGTCGAGTGCGGTAGCGAGCGACGCCTGCGACGCATTGAACGGATCGAGCAGCGTGGCCTGCTTGTCGGTCAGCGCGGTGGTGCGGTAGTCGAACTGGCTGTCGACGCCGATGTACTCGCCGTTCTGCGAGCCGACCGCGATGGTCGTCTGCGGCGCCAGGATCGAGATGCTCGATTCGTCGTCGGCGGTGAGGCCCGGCACGCCGTTGCTGTTGGGTGTCGGGTTCGGGTTCGCGACGCCCGTGCGCACGAGGATCGGCACGAGCTGGTTGCGCAGCTTGCCGACGATCATGAAGCCCTTGCCCTGCGGTGTCGCCGACAGCGTCGGTTTCAGCTGGCTCGCGTAGTTGTTCGACTGGAACGCGCCGCTGCCGTCCGCCGACTGCACGAAGTTCGTGCCTTGCTGCGTGCACGCGCCACCGGCGAACTGGCCGGTCGAGTCGCACTTGGTCCAGGAGCCGTCGGCGTTGATCGTTACCTTCGCGTCGATCGATGCCGGCGCGAATTTCTGCGACGGCACTTCACCGAAGCCCACGTGACTGTAGGTGCCCGCAACCTTCGTGATGTCGGTCTCGATCGACGAGAAGCCGATGAACGGGTAGTACGGGAATTTCGTGTCGGGCACCGCGGCCTGGCCGAGCACGCCGTTGAACTGGATTTCCTTGCCGGGAATCGTGCCGCCCGCGACGCCCATGCCGACGAAGATGCGCGCCGGGCGCGACGGATCGAGGCTCGCGCCGTTCAGGCGGAACGCGCACTGGTTCAGCTTGTTGGTCGGCAGCAGCGTTTCCTGCGTGAGCGTGCCGCTGTCGACGGTGCCCGCGCGGGTCGGCACGACGGTGCCGGTCGTTTGCGGTACCGGTGATTCGACATAGGTGACCTGCCAGGTCATCTTGGTCGTGTCGAGCTGGACCTTCGCGAGTTCGCCGCTGCCCGCGCCACCCGTATACACGGTGCTGTAGTCGAGCGAGGCAGGGCAGAGCCGGTCTTCGACGAGCGGGGGCGGATTGCTGTCGCCGCCGCCGCAGGCAGAAAGAAGGGGGGCGGCAAGGGCCGCCGCCAGAATGAGGTTGCGCTTCATGTTGCTCCTCCAGATTTGTCTTGTGCGGCGGCCAGCTCCCTGTCGGCCGCTTCTGTTGGTTGTGCTCGTCCTGCCTGCGCCGTGCCGAGCGCGCTCGTGCGTTACGCGACGGCGGCCAGCCCGCCGTCGCATCCTCGTTCGCTCTACTTGCTGATCTGCGCGCCTACGCCGAAGTACGGTGTCGACGACGTGCTCGAGTTCGCCGACGTCGACGTGACGCCGCCGTTCACCGTGCCCTGGATCAGCGCCGCGTACAGCCCGCCCGTCGCGATCACGACGCCCGACGCGGACGGGTAGTTCGAGCCGCTCGGCGGCGTCGTCGTCGCGTTCAGCAGGCCCGGCGTCGCCTGGCCGTAGTCGAGCGTGAAGCCGTCTTCCTCCGCCTGCGTGCTCGGATTGATGAACGACGCGTTGCTGCCGCGGATCAGGGCCGCCGTGTACTTGAAGTTCGAGTCCGCACCCGCGTAGCCGCCGTCGATCGTGCCCGACGTGATCGCCGTCGCTGCGCCGAGCACCGCGATGCCCGATTCGTCGTCGACCTGCGCATCGGTATGCAGCGGCGCCGTGCCGAGGTTCACGTTGCCCGTACGCACGATCACCGGCACCGTCGCGCCGTTGAGCTGGCCGATCACCATATGTGCGGTCGCCGATTTGCCGGTCGCGCCGACGATCGGCAGCTGCGTTTGCGGCAGCGTCTGCGGCGCCTTCGTGCTGTCGAAGTAGCCGCCGTTCGCGGTGTTCACGGTCCACGGGTTGCCGGTCGTCTGGCAGCCGCCCGAACTCGTCGACGTGCACGCGCCGTTCGCGTCGAACGTCTCGCTCGAGTTCGTGCCCTTCGTCGCGTAGTTGCCCGACGGCACGAGGTGGTAGATCAGCGCGTTGTACGTGCCCGGCAGCTTCGAGATGTCCGTCGTCGTGCTCGCGAAGCCGAGGAACGGATAGAAATCGAAGTGACGGTTCGGCACCTGGCCGACGTTCTGCACGAGGCCCGGAATGATGGTCAGCCCGTCGTACTGGATCGTCGCACCGGGAATGCCGCCGCCTGCGACGCCCATGCCGACCAGCAGCATCGGCGGGTTCGCCTGGTTGAAGTCGGCCGCCGTCGAGTACGTGGCGCCGCTCGGCGCCTTGCCCGTGCCCGGTGTCAGGACGAACGCGCAACGCGTCTGCTCGGCGGTCGGCAGCGTGCCGGCCGGCGGGTGCATGACCGCGCCGGTGATGGTCGTGCCGGCGCGGCTCGGCGTGACCGTGCCGGTCGCGAGCGGAATCGGCGATTCGAGCCACTTGAGCGTGTAGGTCATCGCCACCGCGTCGATATTGACGCTGACGATCTCACCGCTACCGGCGCCGCCGAGATACGTGCTCTTCACGATGTCGGCGTTGGCCGGGCACAGCGAGCCGTTGACGGGCTGCGACGGCGGCGGCCCTTGCGTGCCGCAGCTGGAACCGGAACATTGGGGCGCGTTGATCGGCGCGACCGCGCCGCCGGAATCCCCCCCACCACATGCAACCAGGAAAGGGGCAATGGCAAAGGCCGTTGCCACCCCCTTCGATAAGGTGTGCGACATGCCGCTGTCTCCAATCGTTTAATTGTGCGAGCTAATGTCGCCGCCTTGATTTTTGCTGTCAATTGATGAACCCGTCTAAAAAAGGCGATTGAAACAGGCATCGTGTATTTAATCGTTGTCCGGCAGGGCATTCGGTAAGAATTAAAACGTGCGACGGGCTGCGGGAAGTGGCCGGAGTGGGGAATGTGCGACGCCGGACAGGCCGGGGGAGAGCCTTCCTGCGTATAACGGCAGCGTTTAAAGCGGCGGTATCCGGTTTATCCCTATTCGGGATTGACTGGATAAAGACGGGGTGGGATTAATTCACTGGTAATCGCGCAATTGAAAGCTTGTAAATATTTGTAAATGCGCGGTTCGGAATTTTTTATATATTGCCTGATACGGGTAAATAAAAAGCCGGCCAGTGGCCGGCTTTGCATTGCATGCGATGTTGAATCAGCGTTTGAGACCTGCGTCCTCGGCCGCGCCGATGCTCAGGTTCATGCACTGGATCGCGGCGCCCGATGCGCCCTTGCCGAGGTTGTCGAGGCGCGCGACCGTGACGAAGCGCTCTTCGTTGCCGAACACGAACAGGTCGACCCGGTTCGTGTCGTTGTTCGCCTGCACGTCGAAGAAGCCGCCGTCGAGGTTCGCGTCCGCATCGAACGGCGCGACGCGCACGAATGCTTCGTCCGCGTAGTACTCGGCGAACACGCGCTGCACGTCCTGCGGCGTCGTACGCTTCGCGAGCTGCTCGGGCGTGAAGTAGGTCGTCACCGCGAGACCCTTCAGGAACGGACCGACGATCGGCGTGAAGATCGGCGGGTTCGCGAGGCCCGTGTGCGCGGCCATTTCCGGCAGGTGCTTGTGCGTGAGGCCGAGCGCGTACGGGCGCGGGCTCGCGAGCTTGCCGCCCGGCGCCGCGTTTTCGTAGTCGGCGATCATCGACTTGCCGCCGCCGCTGTAGCCGGTGATCGAATAGCTGTGCGCGGCGAACGTCGGTGCGACGATGCCCGCATCGACGAGCGGACGCATCGCAAGCACGAAGGCCGAGGCGTGGCAGCCCGGCACCGCGATGCGCTTCGACGTGCGAATCTTCTCGCGCTGCGCGCGGGTCAGTTCCGGCAGGCCGTACGCCCAGTCGGCGCTGGTGCGGAACGCGGTGCTCGCGTCGATCAGCGTCGTGTTCGGATTCTCGACCAGCGACGCCGATTCGCGCGATGCGACGTCGGGCAGGCACAGGAACGTGACGTCCGACGCGTTGATCAGGCGGCGGCGCTCTTCGACGTCCTTGCGCTTCGCTTCATCGATACGCAGGATCTCGATGTCGCTGCGTGCCGACAGGTATTCGAAGATCTTGAGGCCGGTCGTGCCTTCCTGGCCGTCGACAAAAACTTTGGTGCTCATTTCGCTCTCACTGAATGAAACGGGGGCCCGCGCCCTGAACCCACCATTTTAAGACGTCATCCGGCGGGCCTGCACCGCGCGGGGCGAAAAAAAGACGGCCGGCGAGCCGTCTTGTGTCCCTTTGACGCCCGCAGGCGCGCGCGCCAGGGCGTGCTCAGCTGCGGCCGGCGACCCAGCGGGCGGTCGCTTCGGCCACGCGCCGGCCGAATGCCTTGCCGGTCTCGAGGTCGCCCGGTAGCGGGCCCTCGTCGGGCGTCGAATCCGCCGGCGACTGCGCGAGCAGGCCCGTCGAGCCGCCCAGGTAGTTGATGTCGTTGCGCGTGGCCGCCTTCGAGTTGGCAGGCATCAGGCTCGTGCCGACCCACACCATCCCATGCTGCATCGCCAGCGTGACGAAATATTGAATCGTCGAGAACTTGTCGCCGTTCATCGTCGCGGAGTTCGTGAAGCCCGCGGCGATCTTGTCCTTCCATTTCTGCGTGAACCACGCTTTCGACGTGGCATCGGCAAACTGCTTGAACTGCGCCGACGGGCCGCCCATGTAGGTCGGCGCGCCGAACACGATCGCGTCGGCTGCGTCGAGCGCGGCCCAGCCCGCGTCGTCGACGTCGCCGACGGCGAGCAGGCGCACGGTCGCGCCGGCGTCCTGCGCGCCCGTGTGAACGGCTTCGGCCAGTTTCTGCGTGTGACCGTAGCCGCTGTGATAGACGATGACGATGTTCGACATGAGGCGTTCTCCGGAAAGGAACGGGAACGGCGGGCCGCAGGCGCGCC
>NZ_CAJNKE010000280.1 GCF_905232215.1 Burkholderia sp. LMG 13014 | reverse complement strand
TCAGCACGTAGCCTTCTGCCGTCAGCTGGTCGTACACGTGCAGCACGGTATTGCGCGCGATCGACAGGTCGGCCGCGAGCGTGCGCGAACTCGGCAGTTTGGTTCCTGGCCCCAATTCCCCGGTCAGGATGGCCTGCTGCATCAACTGCAGCAACTGGCGGTACATCGGCTCGGGCGAACTACGGTCGAGGCGGGCGGAGAGCCAGTCGGCGACGATCACGGTGTCCAAAGTGGTCCCACGCGGAATATTGAAATGGTTCCCTATTGTAGAACCGTGCGCGCCGTATAGTGATTCGCATCTCAAAATCAATTGTCGCGAAGCAAGGGGACAGCCACGATGAAGTCCGATGATGTGATCGTCAGCTTTCGCGGCGTGCGGAAGACCTACGACGGCGAGACGCTGGTCGTCAAATCGCTCGACCTCGATATCCACCGCGGGGAATTCCTGACGCTGCTCGGACCGTCGGGCTCGGGCAAGACGACCTGCCTGATGATGCTCGCCGGCTTCGAATTCCCGACGGGCGGCGAGATCCGCCTCGACGGCGAGCTGCTGAACAACGTGCCGCCGCACAAGCGCAACATCGGCATGGTGTTCCAGAACTACGCGCTGTTTCCACACCTGACGGTGGAGCAGAACGTCGCGTATCCGCTGACCGTGCGCAAGCTGCCGGCGGCCGAGCGCGCGGAACGCGTCGCGCACGCGCTGAAGATGGTGCAGATGGAGCGCTTCGCGAAACGCTACCCGGCGCAACTGTCGGGCGGCCAGCAACAGCGCATCGCGCTGGCGCGTGCACTCGTGTTCGAGCCGAAGCTGGTGCTGATGGACGAGCCGCTCGGTGCGCTCGACAAGCAGCTGCGCGAACACATGCAGTACGAACTGAAGGCGCTGCACGAAAAGCTCGGCGTGACCTTCGTGTACGTGACGCACGACCAGGGCGAGGCGCTGACGATGTCCGATCGCGTCGCGGTGTTCGACAAGGGCATCGTGCAGCAGCTCGACACCGTCGACCGCCTGTACGAATCGCCGTGCAACGAATTCGTCGCGAACTTCATCGGCGACAGCAACCGGCTGCGCGGCACCATCGCGCGCGTCGACGGCGAATTCTGCGAATTCCGGCTCGACGACGGCACGAAGCTCGTCGGCCGCCGCATCGGCGACGCGGCCGAGGGCGCGCCCGCCGTCGCGTGCATTCGCCCCGAACGCATGAGCCTTGCCGCGCACGGCGCGAACGGGCACGCGAACGGCTCGGCCGCCAACCAGTTGAGCGGCGAGGCGCGCAGCCTCATCTATTTCGGCGACCACGTGCGCATGCGCTGCGCGCTGCCGGGCCAGGACGAATGCTTCGTGAAGGTGCCGCTCGGCACCGGCGCGCTCGATGCGTTCTCGCCCGGCGTACCGGTCGCGCTCGCGTTCGCACCCGAACACCTGCGCGTGTTCGCGTGAGCAGGGTTTCCCCGATTTTCCGCAGCACGTCGTCAACAACAACTGCCCACTTCCACCACGAGAGGAGAGGAACCACCATGAACCGAGCAAGCTTTACCGCGCGGCGTACCGCGCTGGCACTGGCGCTCGCCGTCGTCGGCGCATCGGCTTCGGCTGCCGAACTCACGGTCGTCAACTTCGGCGGCGCGAACGGCGACGCGCAGAAGGCCGCGTTCAACCAGCCGTTCGAGAAGGCGACCGGCAACAAGGTCACGGCCGTCGAATACAACGGCGAGCAGGCGAAAGTGAAGGCGATGGTCGAGGCGAAGCACGTCAACTGGGACGTGGTCGAAGTCGAATCGGGCGACCTGAATCGCGGCTGCGACGAAGGGCTGTACGAGAAGCTCGACTGGTCGAAGATCGCGAAGAAGTCCGACCTGATTCCGGAATCGCCGCAGGTGTGCGGCGTCGGCTTCTTCGTGTGGTCGACGGCGCTGTCGTACAACGCGGACAAGCTGAAGTCGGCACCGACCGGCTGGGCCGATTTCTGGAACGTGAAGAAATTCCCCGGCAAGCGCGGCATGCGCAAGGGCGCGCGCTATAACCTCGAATTCGCGCTGATGGCCGACGGTGTCGCACCGAAGGACGTCTACAAGGTGCTCGGCACGAAGGCCGGCCAGGACCGCGCGTTCAAGAAACTCGACGAGCTGAAGCCGAACATCCAGTGGTGGGAAGCGGGTGCGCAGCCGCCGCAGTTCCTCGTTGCCGGCGATGTCGTGATGTCGACTGCGTACAACGGCCGCATCGACGCCGCGCAGAAGGAAGGCAAGAACCTGAAGGTCGTGTGGAACGGCAGCATCTACGACCTCGACTACTGGGCGATTCCGAAGGGTTCGCCGAACAAGGCGCTGGCCGAGCAGTACATCGCGTACACGCTGACGCCGAAGCCGCAGCAGGGCTATGCGCAGCACATCGCGTACGGCCCGGCGAACATCGCGGCGATCAAGTCGCTCGATGCGAAGACGCTCGCGAACCTGCCGAACTCGCCGGCGAACGGCAAGACCGCGGTGCTGGAAGATATCGGCTTCTGGACCGACCACAGCGACGAGCTCGAGCAGCGTTTCGCCGCATGGGCGACGAAGTAACAGCCGTTCAGGTGTCCTGAAGCAATCGGCCGCGCGGCACGTCGATCGTGTCGCGCGGCCTTCCGCTGGATCATGCCCGGCCGGAGAGAACCGTTGAATACGATGACGATCGCGCCTTCCTCGCCGTCGGCGGCCGCGCTCAAGCGCGAGCTGAAGGCCGCCGAAGCCCGCAAGCGCACGATGGCGCTGCTGCTGGTCGCGCCGCTCGCGATATTCCTGCTGCTGATTTTCGTCGTGCCGATCGGCACGCTGCTCACGCGCGCGGTGCAGAACCCGGAGATCGCGACCGCGCTGCCGAACACGATCGCCGCGCTGTCGGGCTGGGACCGCAAGGCGCCGCCGGCCGACGCCGCCTATGTCGCGCTCGCGGCCGACATGACGAAGGTGGCCGACAGCGAGGCGATGGGTGCGCTCGCGCGGCGCCTGAACACCGAGATTCCCGGCTATCGCTCGCTCGTCGCGAAGACGGCGCGCGCGATGCCGCTGAAGGGCGACAACGACGCGGCGCTGACGCCCGCGCAGACGCGCGAGAAAATCATCGAGCTCGACGCGCGCTGGGGCGACGTCGCGTACTGGCAGTCGATCGCGAAGAACGGCAGCCAGGTGTCGCCGTTCTACCTGCTCGCCGCGCTCGACCACAAGCAGGACGGCTTCGGCCACATCGTGCAGGCCGACCCCGACCAGTCGATCTATCTCGCGATCTTCGGCCGCACGTTCGTGATCGGCGTTGCCGTCACGCTGTTCGCGCTGCTGCTCGGCTATCCGCTCGCGTACTGGATCTCGACGCTGTCGGAGCGTCGCGCGAACCTCGTGATGATCCTCGTGCTGATTCCGTTCTGGACGTCGGTGCTCGTGCGGGTCGCCGCGTGGATCGTGCTGCTGCAGAGCGAAGGGCTCATCAACACCGCGCTGATCGGCAGCGGGCTGATCTCGCATCCGCTGACGCTGCTGTTCAACCGCGTCGGCGTGTACATCTCGATGACGCACATCCTGCTGCCGTTCATGATCCTGCCGCTGTACAGCGTGATGAAGTCGATCCCGCCGACCTACCAGCGCGCGGCCGTGTCGCTCGGCAGCCACCCGTTCGCCGCGTTCTGGCGCGTGTACGTGCCGCAGACTTATCCGGGCGTCGGCGCGGGCGCGCTGCTCGTGTTCATCCTCGCGATCGGCTACTACATCACGCCCGCGCTGCTCGGCGGGCCGAACGACCAGATGGTCAGCTACTACGTTGCGTACTTCACGAACGTGACGATCAACTGGGGCATGGCGTGCGCGCTCGGCGGGCTGCTGCTCGCGGCGACGCTCGTGCTGTACGCGGTGTACGGGCGCTTCACGCGCACGAACGTGAGCCTCGGCTGAACGCCGCGCACAACGAAACGGGAAGGGGAATCCGACCATGAAACTCGCCAGGCCGCTGTTCGCGCCGCACATGTCGTTCGTCGAGCGCGCGTGGTACGTCGCGCTGCGCGTGCTCGTCGTGCTGACGCTGCTGTACCTGATCCTGCCGGTACTCGCGATCGTGCCGCTGTCGTTCTCGTCGAGCACGTTCCTCGTCTATCCGATCCCGGGTTTCTCGATGCGCTGGTACGAGAACCTGATCGCGTCCGACGAGTGGCGGATGGCCGCGAAGAACAGCTTCATCGTCGCGCCGTCGGCGACCGTCGTCGCGACGGTGCTCGGCACGCTCGCCGCGATCGGTCTCACGAAGGCGGACTTCCGCGGCAAGGGGCTACTGATGGCCGTGCTGCTGTCGCCGATGATCGTGCCGGTGGTCGTGGTCGGCGTCGGCATGTACCTGTTCTTCGCGCCGCTCGGGCTCGCGAACACCTACACGGGGCTGATCGCCGCGCACGCGGCGCTCGGCGTGCCGTTCGTCGTGACGACGGTTGCCGCGACGCTGCAGGGCTTCAACCAGAACCTCGTGCGCGCCAGCCTGTCGCTGGGCGCGAATCCGGTGTCGACGTTCTTCCGCGTGACGCTGCCGGTCATTGCGCCGGGCGTGATGTCGGGCGCATTGTTCGCGTTCGCGACGTCGTTCGACGAAGTCGTCGTCACACTGTTCCTCGCGGGCGCGGACCAGACGACGCTGCCGCGCCAGATGTTCACCGGTATCCGCGAGAACATCAGCCCGACGATCGCTGCGCTCGCAACGATCCTGATCCTCTTCTCGACGAGCCTGCTGCTGGCGCTCGAATGGCTGCGCGGTCGCAATGCGCGGCGCGCGGTGAGCTGACCCGACTGGCCGGCCTGCTGCGCCTGCGTGGCCGCGCGTCCTGCACGGCAACGCGCTTTCTTTCATTTCGCTGACTGACGAGGCGGCCGCCTGCACGTTCGATGCGGCTCTGCAACAATACGGGGCGCGGCGGCGCGCGTTCCGTGCGGTGCGACCGGAACGCCGCCGCGAGTCCAATCCGCGACGCGGCGCACGCGTCGCTCGTCAGCCGAGCCTCATCTTGTCCGAATTCGCTTCCCCCGCCGGCGCGCATGAGCCGGCCGTCAACTGGCGTGCGATGTCCGCGGTGCTGCTGGCCGTCGCGCTCGCGACGCTCGACACCGCGATCGCGAACACCGCGCTGCCCGCGATCGCCACCGACCTGCATGCGTCGCCGGCCGCGTCCGTGTGGATCATCAACGCCTACCAGCTCGCGATGGTTGCGACGCTGTTACCGTTCGCGTCGCTCGGCGACATCGTCGGCCACAAGCGCGTGTATATCGCCGGGCTCGCGGTGTTCACGCTCGCGTCGCTCGGCTGTTCGCTCGCATCGACGCTGCCGACGCTGACGGCCGCGCGGATCGTGCAGGGCTTCGGCGCGAGCGCGATCATGAGCGTCAACGTCGCGCTGATCCGCGGGCTGTTCCCCGCGCACCGGCTCGGGCGCGGCGTCGGCTTCAACGCGCTCGTGGTCGGCGTGTCGTTTGCGGTGGGGCCCACCATCGCATCGCTGATCCTGTCGGTCGCCGCGTGGCCGTGGCTGTTTGCGGTGAACGTGCCGCTCGGTGTGTTCGCGCTCGCAGTGGCGATTCCGTCGCTGCCGCAGACAGCGCGCGGCAAGCATGCGTTCGATCCGGTCGCTGCCTTGTTCAACGTGATCACGTTCGCGTCGCTGATCTTCGCGCTCGGCGAGTTCGCGCAGCGCGGGCCGCTTTCCGTCGTGTTCGCGGCGGCCGCGGTCGCACTCGCATTCGGCTGGCTGCTGATCCGCCGCCAGGCCGGGCACCCGGCACCGATGCTGCCGGTCGACCTGTTTCGCCGGCCGGTGTTCACGCTGTCCGCGCTGACCGCCGTGTGCGCGTTCGCCGCGCAGGGGCTCGCGTTCGTGTCGCTGCCGTTCTATTTCGAAACCGTCCTGCATCGCGACGCGGTCGAAACAGGGTTCCTGATGACGCCGTGGTCGGTGATCGTCGCGCTCGCCGCGCCGATCGCGGGCCGGTTGTCGGATCGCTATCCGCCGGGCCTGCTCGGCGCGATCGGTCTTGCATTGCTGAGCGCGGGCATGGTGTCGCTCGCCGCGTTGCCGGCGGCGCCGAGCGTCGTCGACATCGGCTGGCGGATGATGCTGTGCGGCGCCGGCTTCGGCTTCTTCCAGTCGCCGAACCTGAAGGCGCTGATGTCGAGCGCACCGCCCGAGCGCAGCGGCGGCGCGAGCGGGATCATCGCGACCGCACGGCTGATCGGGCAGGCGACGGGCGCGGCGCTCGTCGCGCTGTCGTTCGGCATCGCGGGGCGCCACGGGCCGACGCTCGCGCTGATGCTCGGTGCCGGCTTCGCCGGGGCCGCAAGCGTCGCGAGCGGGTTGCGGCTCTTTGCACCGTCGCATCGGGCCGGCGTGCCGGCCGCGTCGACGCGCGTGAGCAAGCGAGCGACGGAGTAACGGGTAGCGCGCGGCAGGCCGGCGTGATTGACCGAGCGCACGGTCGGGTGCAACGTAGCATTTCACGTCGAATTCGCGAGCACATATGAATTTGCGCAGCGTTGATCTGAATCTGTTGGTCGCACTGGATGCGTTGTTGACCGAGAAACATGTGACGCGTGCCGCGACGAAGGTGGGGTTGAGTCAGTCGGCGATGAGCAGCGCGCTGGGGCGTTTGCGGATGCTGATGCGCGACGAGTTGCTGATACGCAATGCAACGGGCATGGAGCCGACGCCGCGTGCGCTGGAACTGGAAGCGCCGCTGAGACAGCTGCTTCGCCAGGCAGAGCGGCTCCTCGAGTCGGATGGCGCGTTCGATCCGGCAACGACGACCCGGCACTTCCGGCTGAGGATGTCCGACGTGCTCGAATATCTGCTGATGCCGTCGTTGCTCGCGCAGCTCGAACAGCAGGCGCCCGGCGTGACGCTCGACGTGGTGCACCTGTCGCCGGGGCAGACCGTGACCGCGCTCGATGCCGACGACGTCGACGTCGCGGTCAGCATGGATCTGGAGCATGCGGGCGCGGTGCAGGCGACACCGCTGTTCGACGACCGCATGGTCTGCGTGATGGCGCGGGACCATCCGTGTGCCGCTGAAGCGTTGACGCTCGACCTGTTCCTTTCCCTGCCGCATCTCAAGGTGTCCATCAGTGCGACCGACGGGCGTTACGTCGATGCCACGCTCGCCGGAATGCGCCGCGCCCGGAACGTGGTGCTCAATGTCCCGCACTGGCTGGTCGTGCCGCATCTGTTGCGCCATTCGTCGATGGTCGCGGTGATGTCCGCGCGCCTGGCCGAACGTTTCGCGGAAGACGGGCTGGTACTCAAGGCGCTGCCGTTCGAGTCAGCAGGTTTCCATTGGTCGATGTACTGGCATCGGCGCCACGACGGCGTCCCCGCGCAGATCTGGCTGAGGGAGAGGATTCGCGAGGCGGCGAGGCCGATGCGGTTGCCCGGCGCACAGCGCGCGGCGGGCTGAACGCCGTCGATGCGTCACGGGCGTCGCCAGCGCGGCAATTGCCGGAGACAGCTGATGACCGTGCCCGCCAGTGCGAAGGCGCTGCCGGCCCACAACGCGACGATCGGGCCACCGGCCC
>NZ_CAJNKE010000279.1 GCF_905232215.1 Burkholderia sp. LMG 13014 | reverse complement strand
GAAACGATGCATTGAACACGAGACGGGCTGCGGGCCCGTCTCGCGCTTTTGGCGTCGCGCGGGTATCCTTGCCGCGTGTTTTCTCGACGCGTATTTCTTCCGATGAATTTCCGTTTCCGGCTGCTTCCCGTGACGATGCTGGCCGCCGCGCTGGCGCTGACCGGCTGCGACGACAAGCAAGGCAACCTCGACGTGCAACGTATCAGGGACTTCTTCAACGCGATCAAGCCCGCGCCGCTGCTGCTGAAGGGGCTGAAGGTCGGCGAATCGACCGAGGCCGACGTGCGCGGCACGATGGGCAAGCCCGAGACCGAGCGCGACTTCACCGACGGCTCGAAGCGCCTCGAATACCCACGCGGCCCGATGGGCAACCAGACGTGGTTCGTCGATCTCGACGCGAACGGCCGCTACACGGGCGCAACGCAGGTGCTGACCGCCGAGAATTTCGCGAAGGTGCGCCCGGGGATGAACGAGGACGAGGTGCGGCGCCTGCTCGGCAAGCCTGGCGACATCGCGCAGTATCCGCTCAAGCCCGAGATAGTCTGGAGCTGGCGCTGGCTCGAGGACGGCGTCAACACCGACGCATTCTTCAACGTCCATTTCGGCCCGGACGGGCTTGTCTATACGACTTCACGCTCCGACATCCTGAAGGGGCGGTAAGCGCAGCCGCAGCCGTCTTCGGCGCTATATCGAAAAAGCGACCGGAAAATTGCAAAAAGTCCGCTTCCCTGCCCGTTATCCGGTTGTCAGGGAGCGGCTTTTTTCCTTTTGAAACAGAGGCATAGGCCTCGGTTGCAAATGGTGAGGCGGATTGTTGCGATGCAGCAATCACATGCAAGGTGATTTGAGGCAATCAATTTCGCTTGCGACTATCCGCGTCAGCCCGGCGCGGGACAGGCATACGCGTCGGCATCCATTCCAACTCTGGAGACGCGCGTGTTCCTTTACGGCTTTGGTCCTGTCCTCTGGGCCGGCACCGTGCAGACCATCGAGCTGTCGGTGCTGTCGCTCGCCACTGCGGTGGCGCTGGGGCTGATCGGCGCGGTGGCGAAGCTGTCGCACAACCGGGTGCTGCGAGCGATCGCGACCGGTTATACGACGCTGATCCGCTCGGTGCCCGATCTTGTCCTGATGCTGCTGCTGTTCTACAGCATCCAGATCTGGCTGAACCAGTTCACCGACTTCGTCGGCTGGGACCAGATCGACATCGACCCGTTCGTGGCCGGCGTGCTGACGCTCGGCTTCATCTATGGCGCGTACTTCACCGAGACGTTCCGCGGTGCGTTCCTGTCGGTGCCGCGCGGCCAGCTCGAAGCCGGCGCGGCTTACGGGATGAGCGGCGCGCGCGTGTTCGTCCGGATCATGTTTCCGCAGATGATGCGCTTTGCGCTGCCCGGGATCGGCAACAACTGGCAGGTGCTCGTGAAGGCCACCGCGCTGGTATCGATCATCGGCCTCGCGGACGTCGTGAAGGCCGCGCAGGACGCCGGCAAGAGCACGTTCAACATGTTCTTCTTCATCCTCGTCGCGGCGCTGATCTATCTCGCGATCACGACCGTTTCCAACCTCGTGCTGATCCAGCTCGAGAAGCGTTATTCCATGGGCGTGCGGCACGCAGATCTATGATCGAAATTCTCCAGGAATTCGGCCAGGCGTTCCTTTACTGGGACGGCCAGCGCCTCTCCGGCCTCGCGGTGACGCTGTGGCTGCTCGTCGCGTCGATTTCGCTCGGCTTCGTGTGTGCGGTGCCGCTCGCGGTGGCGCGCGTGTCGAAGAACAAGTGGGTGTCGACGCCGGTGCGGTTCTACACGTACGTGTTCCGTGGCACGCCGCTCTACGTGCAGTTGCTGCTGCTGTACACGGGCATGTACAGCCTCGAGTTCGTGCGTTCGCACTCGCTGCTCGACGCGTTCTTCCGCAGCGGCTTCAACTGCGCGATTCTCGCGTTCGCGCTGAACACCTGCGCGTACACGACCGAGATCTTCGCGGGGGCGATCCGCGCGATTCCGCACGGCGAGGTCGAGGCGGCGCGCGCATACGGAATGTCGCCGTTCACGATGTACCGCCGCGTGATCCTGCCGTCGGCGCTGCGCCGCGCGCTGCCGCTGTACAGCAACGAGGTGATCCTGATGCTGCACGCGACGACCGTCGCGTTCACGGCGACCGTGCCGGACATTTTGAAGGTCGCGCGCGATGCGAATTCCGCGACCTACATGGCGTTCCAGTCGTTCGGAATCGCCGCGCTGATCTATCTTGCGGTATCGTTCGCACTCGTCGCGGCGTTTCGCCGCGCGGAGCGCCACTGGCTTGCGTATCTCGCAGCCGCCCGTCATTGAATCACTTCGAGGAGAGCCAGTTGGCCGAGATCACTCAAACGAGCGCTGCCGCTTCCACCAAGCTTGCCGCGGTCGACATTCACAAGCGCTACGGCGACAACGAAGTGCTCAAGGGCGTATCGCTGAACGCGAAGGCCGGTGACGTCATCAGCATCATCGGCGCGAGCGGCTCGGGCAAGAGCACGTTCCTGCGCTGCATCAATTTTCTCGAGCGGCCCAATGCGGGGCAGATCGTCGTCGACGGCGAGGCCGTGCGCACGAAGGCCAACCGCGCCGGCGCGCTCGAAGTCGCCGATCACAAGCAGCTGCAGCGCATCCGCACGAAGCTCTCGATGGTGTTCCAGCACTTCAACCTCTGGGCGCACATGAACGTGCTCGAGAACGTGATGGAAGCCCCGGTGCACGTGCTCGGCATTCCGAAGAAGGAAGCCGAGGAGCGGGCGCGCGAGTACCTGGAGAAGGTCGGCTTGCCGCCGCGCGTCGAGAAGCAGTATCCGTCACACCTGTCGGGCGGCCAGCAGCAGCGCGTGGCGATTGCGCGTGCGCTGGCGATGCATCCGGACGTGATGCTGTTCGACGAGCCGACCTCGGCGCTCGACCCGGAGCTGGTGGGCGAAGTGCTGAAGGTGATGCAGAAGCTGGCCGAGGAAGGCCGCACGATGATCGTCGTCACGCACGAGATGGGCTTTGCGCGTAACGTGTCGAACCACGTGATGTTCCTGCATCAGGGGCGGACCGAGGAAGAGGGCGATCCGAAGGAAGTGCTGGTGCGCCCGCAGAGCGAGCGGCTCAAGCAGTTCCTGTCGGGCAGTCTCAAGTAACGCGACAGGGCAGGTTTCATAAGTGGTACCGGTGTCTCGTCCCGCAGGCGCCACCCGCACGACGCAGGTGGCGATCGTTGCATTGCCGCCCGTGTCGATGTCGGGCGTGGGTCCGATCGTCGATGCGCTGAACCTCGCGAACGAGATCGACGGGCGGCTGCTGTACCGGTGGCAGGTGTGTTCGTGGGACGGGCGGCCGGTGCCGCTCGCCGGCGGCGCGCAGTGGCATGCCGATGCGGCGTTCAACGATGCGATCGCGTGCGACTGGGTCATCGTCGTGTCGGAGCGGTTTCAGCAGTTTGCCGACTATCGGTTGTTTCTTGCGAGTCTCGCGAGGGTGGGGCAGCGCACGCCGGTCGTCACGGGCATTCACCACGGCGTGTGGTGGCTCGCGATGGCCGGGCAGCTTTCCGGGTATCGCGTCAGCGTGAACTGGGAGACGTATCAGCAGTTCGCCGAACAGTTCGAGCGGTCGATCGTCACGCAGCAGATTTTCGAGATCGATCGGGATCGGGCCACCTGTGCCGGTGGGCAGGCTACCGTTGACTTCATGCTGGCCATGATTGGCCGGGAACATGGGCCTGATCTCGCGGAGCGGATTGCCGATGCGCTCGGCGCCGGGACTTTGCGCAGTGGCGAGGAACGGCAGCGGATTCCTTTCGTTACTGCGCCGGGCGAGCGGCATCCTCGGTTGAACGATGCTTTGCTTTTGATGGAAGCCAATGTCGAGGATCCGCTGACTACCGATGAGATCGCCGAGCTGGTTGGCGTTTCACGCCGGCAACTGGAGCGGCTCTTTCGGCAGTATCTCGGGGCGATGCCCTCCAAGTATTACCTCAATCTTCGGTTGCTCAAGGCCCGGACTCAGTTGCAGCGGACCAGCAAGTCGGTTGTGCAGGTCAGTCTCGCATGTGGGTTTTCTTCTGCTGCGCACTTTTCTAACGCTTACCGCGAAAGGTTTGGGGTTACGCCTCGGGAGGATCGGAGAGCCTGGCTCGAGAAGCAGACAGGCGGCGGCGGGGAGCCTCGTGGGGGCGCTCTTGTCGAGCGCGGTGCGAAGGATTGATTCTGTTTTTTTGGTGGTTCGCTTTTGTTTTTCGTGAAGCACCTGTGGTCTTGTCGGTCTATTAGTGTCGCCCCTGCGCGGGGCGGCGGTTACTTTTCTTTGTCTTGCCAAAGAAAAGTAACCAAAAGAAAGGCGCCCGGAGAACGCATGACTTCCCGGTGCCATGGTCGTCAGAGTGGATCGCGCCTAAGTGTCCGCGCCAGTCAGGAGGACGGAGTGGTTCGAGCAATGGTTCTGACACCTCCCACTACCCAACAAAGCGGTATACCGCCCGCCAGCTCCATCCTCGCTACGCTCGGCTGCAAGGTACTTCACGTCGCATTGCATCCGCTCGCATGTTTCTTCCCGCAATACAGCAGTGGGCCAGACTCTCTTTACTCACATCATTCGTACCTATCGGACTGCTTGCCATCGGTGAGCGTCTGATAACGTGTGTGAGCACATGAGCACATGAGCACATGAGCACATGAGCACATGAGCACATGAGCATGTGAGCACGGGAGCACGGGAGCACGGGAGCACGGGAGCACGGGAGCATGTGAGTGCGTGAGTGCTCGCTGCGTCCCTTTTTCTTCGCGGTTGAGGGCACGTCTTGATTCGCGGGATTCGGGATGCTCGCCCGTGATTGCCGGAGCGGATTGACCTCAAGTGTTACTGGAGGGGGGGAGTACCAGTCGGCCGAGCGAAGCGAGGGCGGAGCTAGCGGGCGGTATACCGCTTTGTTGGGTAGTGGAGGGTGTCAGAACCATTGCTCGAACCACTCCGTCCTCCTGACTGGCGCGGACACTTAGGTGCGATCCACTCTGACGACCATGGCACCGGGAAGTCATGCGTTTTCCGAGCGCCTTTCTTTTGGTTACTTTTCTTTGGCAAGACAAAGAAAAGTAACCGCCGCCCCGCGCAGGGGCGACGCTAATAGACCGACAAGACCACAGGTGCTTCACGAAAAACAAAAGCGAACCCTCAAAAAAAGCCCCAAAATCCCGACACCCAAACCCAGCACCCCCCCGCCGGGAAGGCAAAATAAAAGCGATCTATCCGCTTCCGATAGAACCCGTCGCAATTCCGCAAGACGCTTGCGTCACCCTTACCTAAACTTGATCCTGTTGAACCCTCTTACGAAACCGAAAGGAACGACCATGACGACCTCGACCGTGACCCGCCAGACATTCGATGAAGTGATGGTGCCGGTATTTTCCCCCGCGCCGTTCGTGCCGGATCGCGCAGAGGGCTCCCGCGTGTGGGACACGGCCGGCCGCGAGTACATCGATTTCGCGTGCGGTATCGCCGTGACGTCGCTCGGCCACGGCCACCCGGAACTGCTGAAGGTCCTGGACGAACAAAGCCGCAAGCTCTGGCACATCGGCAACGGCTACACGAACGAGCCGGTGCTGCGTCTCGCGAAGCGCCTCGAATCGCTGACCTTCGCCGACCGCGCATTCTTCGCGAACTCGGGCGCGGAAGCGAACGAAGCCGCACTGAAGCTCGCACGCCGCGTCGCATTCGATCGACACGGCGCCGACAAGGCAGAAATCATCTCGTTCGTGCAGTCGTTCCACGGCCGCACGTTCTTCACGGTCAGCGTCGGCGGCCAGCCGAAATACTCGGAAGGCTTCGGCCCCGTGCCGGCCGGCATCAAGCACCTGCCGTACAACGACATCGAAGCCGCCAAGGCCGCAATCGGCCCGCAAACCTGCGCAGTGATCGTCGAGCCCGTGCAAGGCGAAGGCGGCGTGATCCCGGCGGATCCGGCCTTCCTGAAGGCACTGCGCGAAGCGTGCGACGCACACGGCGCGCTGCTGATTTTCGACGAAGTGCAAACGGGCGTCGGCCGCACGGGCCAGTTCTACGCTTACATGGATACCGGCGTCACGCCAGACATCCTGACGACCGCGAAGGCGCTCGGTAACGGCTTCCCGATCGGCGCGATGCTGACGACCAATGAACTGGCCGCGCACTTCAAGGTCGGCGTGCACGGCACGACGTACGGTGGCAACCCGCTCGCCTCGGCAATCGCCGACAAGGTCGTCGAACTGATCGGCGATCCGGCACTGCTCGAAGGCGTGCGCGAACGCAGCGTGCGCCTGAAGGGCGCGCTCGAACGCATCAACGCGCGCTTCGGCATCTTCAAGGACGTGCGCGGCAAGGGCCTGCTCGTCGGCGCCGAACTCACCGCCGCATTCGACGGCCGCGCGAAGGACTTCGTCACCGCAGCAGCAGAGAACGGTCTGATCATGCTGATCGCCGGCCCGAACGTGCTGCGCTTCGTCCCGTCGCTGGTGATCCCGTTCGACCTGCTCGACGAAGGCATGAAGCGCTTCGAGAAGGCAGTCGAACAAGTGCTCGCCGCACAGGAAGCCACCGCGCGCTGATCGGCGCGCCCATCGCAGACAGGAACGACGATGCTATTTGTTCGCCCCGGCAAACTCACGGATCTCGATGCGCTCGCGCACATGGCGCGCACCGCGCAGCCGGTCCTGCACTCGCTGCCGCACGACCGCGCGGCGCTCGAAGCGCGCGTGGCGCTCTCCGAGGATTCGTTTCGCGCGGACGTCGACTTCGCCGGCGAGGAGTTCTACCTCTTCGTGCTCGAGGATTCGTCGACGGGCAAGCTGCTCGGCACGGCGAGCATCGTGGCCGCGGCCGGCTACTCGGAACCGTTCTACGCGTTCCGCAACGACGCACTGATCCACGCGTCGCGCGAGCTGCACGTGAACCGCAAGATCCACGCGCTCACGATGTCGCACGAGCTGACCGGCAAGAGCCGGCTGGCGGGCTTCTACGTCGATCCGTCGCTGCGCGGCGACGCGGCCGCGCACCTGATCTCGCGCGCCCGGATGATGTACATCGCCGCGAACCGCCGCCGCTTCACGCCGGAAGTGTTCACGCTGCTGCTCGGCGTGAGCGACGGTAACGGCGCATCGCCGTTCTGGGAAGCGGTGGGCCGCAAGTTCTTCGGCCGCGATTTCACCGACGTCGACATCGCGTCGGGCGGCCGCAGTCGTACCTTCATCGCGGAAGTGATGCCGGCGTATCCGCTCTACGTGCCGCTGCTGCCGGAAGCCGCGCAGCGCGTGCTCGGCGAGCCGAACGAATCGGCGCTGCTCGCCTATGACATCCATCTCGAGGAAGGCTTCGAGCCCGACCGCTTCGTCGACATCTTCGACGCAGGCCCGGTGCTGACCGCGCAGGTCGACCGCACCGCGTGCGTGAAGCACGGCGCCGAGCGCGTCGTGCGCGAAGCGGCGCACCAGCAGGGCGACGTGGCGTACATGGTGTCGACGGGCAGCGGCGAATCGTTCCGCTGCGTGCTGGCCGACCTGCCGGGCGAGGCGGCCGATGCGCCGCTCGCGAGCGACGTGCGCGCTGCGCTCGATGTGAAGGATGGCGATGTCGTGCGCTGCGTGCCG
>NZ_CAJNKE010000278.1 GCF_905232215.1 Burkholderia sp. LMG 13014 | reverse complement strand
CCCGCACGCGAACGACGCGACACAGCGCTGCACGCGCTGCCTCGATCAGTGACGACGCGCAGCGCGTCCGCTTACGCGGCGCGCTGCGCTTCCAGCCACGCCTGGAACATCAGCACCGTCCAAAGCTGGTGCTGCCAGTTCATCCGGCCGGTCTGGTGCTGCCGCCACAGGCGCTCGACCGCGGCCGCATCGAAGAAGCCTTCCTCGCGCAACCGCGACGGCCGCAACAGCGCCTCGGCCCAGTCACGCAATGAACCGCGCAGCCAGTGATCGACGGGCGCGCAAAAACCCTGCTTCGGCCGGTCGATCAGCGCGGTCGGCACGTACCGGTCGAGCAGCCGGCGCAGCAGCGCCTTCGACTGCCCTTCCGGCAAACGCACCTCCGCCGGCACGCGCCACGCGAATTCGACGACGTGATGGTCGAGGAACGGCATGCGCGTTTCGAGGCTCACGGCCATCGCCGCGCGGTCGACTTTCGCGAGGATGTCGGTCGGCAGGTAGGTGAGCGTGTCGATCGCCATCGCCTGCTCGGCGAAGCTCAGGTGCGCGGGCCACGCGGATACGGTGTCGAGCGGTGTCGCCGGCTCCTGCCCCGACAGCGCGAGGCGCTCGGGATGATGCACCGACGACATCAGCAACCGGTACAGCCCGATGCGGCTCTCGGCCGTCATCACGTGGCCGAGCTTGTGCAGGCGATCGCCGATGCGCGTCGCCGATTCGCGCGCCTCCACGCCGCCCCATGCCCCTTGTGCGACAGCCGCGAGCTGATCCGCGTGATCGGGCCGCAACGCATGCAGCGCGGCGGCGATCCGCGCGCGCACGGCGCCGGGGACGCGATGCAGCTTGCGCCACAGGCGCGGCGTCAGGAAGTAGCGCGTGTAACCGCCGAACAGCTCGTCGCCGCCGTCGCCGGACAGGCTCACCTTCACGTGCCGGCGCGTCAGCTCCGACACGAGAAAGGTCGGGATCTGCGACGCATCTGAAAACGGTTCGTCGTAGATCGACGGCAGCTTCGGCACGACGCCGAGCGCATGGTCGGCCGTGACGTACAGCTCGGTATGGCGCGTGCCGAGATGGCGCGCGACGGCCTTCGCATAACCGGCTTCGTCGTAGCCGGCTTCATGGAAGCCGATCGTGAACGTGTCGACCGGCGTCGACGATTGCGCCTGCATCAGCGCGACGATCGTCGACGAATCGACGCCGCCCGACAGGAACGCGCCGAGCGGCACGTCGGCCTCCATCTGCCGCGCGACGGCCTGGCGCAAGACCGTGTCGAGCTGGCCGACCGCCTCGTCGGCGCTGCCCTCGAACGGCTGCGCACGACCGTCCTCGATCGCCTGTTCGAGCGTCCAGTACGCGCGCAGGCGCGGCGTGTCGCGCGCATGCTCGAACTGGATATACGTGCCGGGCGGCAGCTTGCGGATGCCGCGATAGATCGTGTGCGGCGCGGGCACGCTCGACTGGCGCAGATACAGGCACAGCGCGTCACGATCGATCGCGCCATCGAAGCCCGGATAGCCGCGCAGCGCCTTCAGCTCGGACGCGAACACGAGCGCGTCGCCGATCCGGCCGTAGTAGAGCGGCTTCTCGCCGATCCGGTCACGCGCGAGCGTCAGCACCCGCGATTCGCGATTCCACAGCGCGATCGCGAACATGCCGGTCGCGCGCCGCAGCGTCGCTTCGACACCCCACGCGACGATCGCCGCGATCAGCACCTCGCTGTCGGAGTGGCCGCGCCACGCCGGTGCGCGACCCGCGCGCTCGAGCTCGGCACGCAGTTCGCGATGGTTGTAGATTTCGCCGTTGAAGACCATGACGTAGCGGCCGCACGCAGATGCCATCGGCTGTCGGCCGTGTACCGACAGGTCGACGATCGCGAGACGCCGGTGGCCGAGCGCAATGCCGGCTTCCGGATCGACCCAGATCCCCTGCCCGTCCGGCCCGCGATGCGCGAGGCTTGCCGTCATGCGCGCGAGCGTGCCGCGCGCTGTCTCCTCATCGAAGGCGACGCTATTCAGAAAGCCGTCGATTCCGCACATTGATTTGTCCGCCCCTGTTGACCAGTTCCGTCACGCATGGCGCAACCTCGCGGCCCGCCGTCCGGCGTGACGGTCGAGCCATATTACGAAGAAATAAATCAGCAATAATTCACTGGTGAATGCTGCAATCACTCGAAAAAAGCACTGTCAAGCATCGTGTGCGCATCGCGGCGGCGCGCGCGGCCGAATCGGAATGGCGCGTCGGGCCGGCCACGGGCAGGCCGGCCCGACGGTCATCGGGTCACGCGGAGCAAACAGGGGACGGACAGCGTCAGGACGGCAGACGGCGCGCCGCCAGATACGCAAGCTGCGCGCGGTTCTGCACGTTGAAGAGTTTTTCGAGCGAGCGGATATGGTGGCCGACCTTGTGCAGCGACGTGCGCAGCGCGCTCGCGATTTCCTGGTCGGACAGCCCGTGCACGAGGCGGTCGAGCACCTGCTGCTGTTCGTCGCCGAGCGCGAAGCCGCGCATGCGTGCGATGCGTGCCTCGAGGAACGGCAGCGCGACGCGATGCACCGCGAGGCTGACCGACAGCGCGCCGCCGATCACGCGATCGTCGATCCATTCGGTGCCGTGCGTCTCCGACGTCACGTTCACCGCGACACGCAGGTCGAGGCGCGGCGCCGACAGGCCGAACAGCACGCCGCTGTGCATCGCATGCGCGCGCAGATGGCCGGCGAGCGCCAGCATCTTGCGGTCGCCGCTGCCCTGCGCGGCCGCCTCGATCTCGTCGAGCCGCCACGCGACCGGAAAGCCGCTTTGCCGCACCTGCGCGAACCGCGGGTCGCTCTCGTAGAGCATGCCTTCGATAAACGGCTGCATGAACGTCGCGGGCGCGAGGTCGCGCAGCAGATGCGCGCACAGGATGCGCCGCCCGATCATTTCAAAAGCGCCGTAACCGAGCGTACTGAAACCGATTTGCCGCAATCGCGCATGGCATTGCGCAAAATCGACCGAGCCAAGGTCGGTTTTACCGGATTCAATTTGAATGCCGGTAAAAACGTCATGCCCGATTGCCTGATATTCATTCGAATAAGCCGCAGCCGTTGCAATATCGGCCTGCGAAAACCACTCGACGCGTGGTGCGCCGTCAGCATATGCCATGAGGAGCCCGCCCTTTCCCAATATGTGAACCTGCGCCCCGTCACGATCTGGTCTTTTCTTTATGGATTTTCTGGTCTTCGTTATATGCGTGCGAATAGGAATCTTTCGCCGCCATTAGTATTACGGCATATTACGCGTACACCGGCATTTTTGTACAATGCCCCCGCGTTTCGTCAGGGATGACGATCGGCGCATATCACACCGATGCGCGATCGCACCGCCGCGAATGCCGTACACGATACGGCCGCCGCTAGGCGATGCGCGTCGATTCCGAGGGATGGCTCATGTCCGATATTGCATTGCATGAAGAAGCGGTCGCCCCAACCTTTCCCCGCCCGTCGCACGGGCTGGACGCGTGCCCGGACGCGCGGCGGGAGCGCCCGGTGCAGGTCGTCTGGTGCGACGACGTGCAACACGGTGCGCCCACGCAGCCGCACGCGCCGAAGCTCGGCGTCGCCGATACGCTCGCACACGCGCAGAGCACGGCCGAGCGCAGCCGGATCGTCGCGAGCCTGCTGCATCTGACGGGCTTCTCGACATTCGCGTACTTCGCGCTCGAATTCGCGCACGAGCGGGTCGAAAGTCTCTACCTGCACGAAGCGTTCACGCCGGCCACCTATCGCGGCGACTACGTGCGGCACAACCATCACGACATCGATCCGCGCACGCTCGGCGCGCGCGTGTGCAACATGCCGATCGTGTGGGACCTGCAGCAGTTGCGCCGCGAACACCGCGAGCGCGACGCCGGCCCGCGCGTGACGCCGGCCGCGCTCGACGGCTTCCTGCAGACGATGCAGGACGACGGGATGTGCAGCGGCGTCATGTATTCGATGGCCGTGCCCGGCACGCGGCTGCACGCGTTCATGAGCTTCACCGCGCCGCGCCGCACGCGCGAATGGATCACGCCGGCGACGATCGAGCAGGCGCTGTCGATCGGGCTGTCGGTGCACAAGTTCGCGTCGCCGCAATTGATCTCGACGTCGCGCGAACGCGCGGTGAACGGGCTCACGCCGTTCGAGCAGGAACTGCTGCTCGGCATCGCGGAAGGCGCCTCGGACAAGGAGATCGGCCGGCGCCTCGACACCAGCGCGCACAACGTCGACTATCACCTGCGCAAGCTGCGCAAGCGCTTCGGCGTCGCGAACCGGATCCAGCTCACCTACCTGACGTCGAAGCTCGAATTGATCTGACGGCCGCCAGTCGTGCGCGGTGCGGCGCGTCGCGTCGCAAGCGGACGCGTAAACGCACATGCCGGCCTCGAGGGCCGGCATGTGCGGGTTGCGGCGCGGTGCCGGGTCCGGCGCCGCTTCCTGGAAGATGCGCTGCGTTACTTCAGCAGCATCATCTGCACCACCTTGACGATCACGAGACCGACCGCGATCACGAGATAGCCGCGCAGCACGGTCATCCACACGCGCGTCGTCAGCGTCATCTTCTGCGGCTCGAGCGTGTCGAGGGGCGGCATGCGCCACGTGTCGCGTTGCGAGCGGTCGACGCCCGGTTCGACGACGCGCTTGTTGCGGCGGATCAGCACCGTCGCGAGATAGCCGACGATTGCGAACACGCTGCCGCCCACCAGCACATCGAGGATCGCTTCACCGCTGATGTCCGGATACATCACCGATGCGGTCAAGATGATCGACAGCATGACGAGCACCCAGATCACCGCGCCCGTGAACACGTTGAGCTTCGTCGAGTTGATCCACGGGCCGAGCACCTGCTTGTCGTTGCAAAGCAGCAGCAGGAACACGGTCGCGCTCGGCAGCAGCACGCCCGCGAGCGTTTGCACGGCTTCCGTCAGCAGGCCGAGCGGGCTGCCCGGGATCAGCACCAGCGCCGCGGCGGCCGCGACGATGCCGAAGTAGACGAGATAGAAGCCCTTCGCGTCCGACACGTTACGATGCAGCGAGTGACGGATCTTGAACACGTCGCCGATCGCATAGGCGGTCGACAGCGATACGGCCGCCGCGCCGATGATGCATGCGTCGAGCAAGGCGACGGCGAACAGCGTCGCGCTCGTGCGGCCCGAATACTTCTCGAGGCCTGCGATGATGCCGCCGGCGTCGGTGAAGTTGCCGAATTCCGGATGGCCCGAGAACAGCTGGGCCGAGAACGCGATCATCGCGACTGCGCCGACCAGCACGAAGGCGATGCCGATCCACAGGTCCGCCTTTTCATACTTCATGAAGCGCGGCGTGATGCGCTTGTCGATCACGTAGCTCTGCTGGAAGAACAACTGCCATGGCGCGACCGTCGTGCCGACGATACCGATCACGAGCAGCATCACGTCGGACAGCTTCGCATGCGCGGGCCAGTTCGGCACGAAGAAATCGCGCGAGATCTGCGCCACCGGCGGATGGATCGACACGAGCACCGGCACGAGCAGCAGGCTCAGCAGGCACAGCACGATCGCGAACCGCTCGAAGCGCCTGAAATCCCCGGTACTCACCGCGGCCATGGTCAGTGCCGCGGCCACGCACACGCCGGCCACCTTCGGCAGCCCGAAGAAATCCAGCACGAACGTGATGCCGATGAACTCGGTCACGATGGTGAGCGCATTGAGCAGGAACAGGTCGATCACGCTGAACGCGCCCCAGAACTTGCCGAAGCGCTCGAAGATCAGGCGTGCATGGCCGACGCCCGTGACCGCGCCGAGGCGCAGCACCATTTCCTGGTTCACGTACAGCACGGGCACGAGCAGCAGCAGCGTCCACAGCAGCGTCGTGCCGTAGTTCTGGCCGGCCTGCGTGTAGGTGCCGAATGCGCCGGCGTCGTTATCGCCGACCATCACGATGAGGCCGGGGCCGATGATGGCGAGCAGCGTGCGCAGACGCGCCCACCACGTGCTGCGGGCACCGGTGTCGTGACGCGCGATCGTGCCGAGCGCGCCGCGGATATCGCCCAGGTGGGCTTCGTCGAGCACGGCGCTGCGTTCGGCGGCGATCGGTGGAGAAACGTTGGATGGCGTGGACATGATTTATTCCGTACGGCTAAGGGTTATCTAAAGAGCGTGTGACCTTGGAATGCGCGCGGGGCAGCCGCTCGATGGCGGCCGCGCGTGCGCATGCCGAGGCGCGCTCGGTGCTTCGTGCTTCAGTGGATCAACGATTTCAACTGGTTCAACAGGCGGGTGAACACCCGCGGACGGGCGTCGAGCATCAGCATCGCGTCGTAGTGGTTGCGCGATTCCGTGACGTGCGGGAGATTCGACAGCAGAAGGCCGAAGTTCATGGTCTGGCTCCGTGCGGCGATGGCAGGCGTGCCGGCCGCGTGGTGGGCGCGGGGCCAGTCCGGGGCCTGAACGACGTGTCAGGCTAGTGGGCCGGATTGTCCCTGCGACCCGGGTTCAAAAGGGTCTGTATGTGCAATGGGCATAAGGGACAACTGTCACTGTCGTTCATGGCGGCTCCTGTTCCGGTGCGGTGTTCCGGAGAACACGGTTGACCGCCGTCAGGCCTGCGGGCCGGGATTCGCGAGCCCGGGAAAGGCGTGCGCGAACGCGGCCGCCTGCCAGGCGGCGGTGAAACCGGACGGCGCATGCGAAAACGCATCACGCTAACCGGCGCGAATCAGGGTGCACGTAGGGAGTTACTGCTGAATACTGCTGCGCGCACCGTTTGCCTGGGTGACAAACGGCGGCTTCTAGTGAGGCGCGGACGTTTGTCGCTCAGGCGGAAATTTCGTTCGAAGATCGACTACTGCAGGCGTCCAAGGCGGCGGCCCCAAAAGTGAAGATGGCGGATTCTATGGACGCCCCGAAAGTGAAGTCAACCCCTCGAAACCCCTTTTCTCGAAATAAATTTCCTGCTTCGCGGCACTGAAAGATTTGCCCTTGAAAACACGCGGCACAACCTTTCAGGGCGCGTTGTCCCGCCGGGGTCCGATGCGTAGAACAACGGGGCGGCGCCTCCCGTCGTGTTCATCTGCCGCCCGCCCCGTGCCCGAGCAGGCCGTCGCGGCGCCCGCGCAACGTGCGCCATTTTTATGCGTTTTTTACTTGCGCTGCAGCAAACGACACGCATACAATCCGCCGCAATTCATCAAGGGAGTCCCTCCGTGGACACATGCTCTAGTTGTAGTTCGATGCCGGTCCAGGCCGGCCAAGCCATCGCGAGATAGCAGCCAGACGCATGTCTTTCGCCGCTAACTCGCATTCGTCGGGTTAGCGCGCTTCCTCCCGGGCCGGCCATCGCCGGTTCATCCGTTGCACGCTCCGTTACGTTCCACCCTCCGATCGCAGGCCGCGTCATGCGCCCGCGCTCGACCACGTCGTCCGGCCCGAGCCGGACACGACGGAGGCAGCGTCATGTTTTTTCAATCGTTCGCAGTCAGACTCAAGCGGATCGTGCACGTCGCATGCGACCGCTCGTTCGTTTCCGGCCTCTCGCCGCTCGCCCACGCGTTCAGCAACTGGCGCGGCACGGCGCTCGCCCATGTGCCGGCGACGCCTCGCCCGCTCGACTGCCTGATGGTCGCGGTAATGGCAGCCGC
>NZ_CAJNKE010000277.1 GCF_905232215.1 Burkholderia sp. LMG 13014 | reverse complement strand
GCCCGCCGCGCCCGCCTGCATGGAACTGAAATGGCTCGAAGACTTCGTCTCGCTCGCGGAGACGCGCAGCTTTAGCCGGTCCGCCGAACTGCGGCACGTGTCGCAGCCGGCGTTTTCGCGGCGCATCCAGGCGCTCGAGGCATGGCTCGCGACCGAACTGATCGATCGTTCGGTCTATCCGACGCGGCTCACGCAGGCCGGGCAGATCTTCTACGAACAGGCGCTGACGATGCTGTCGCAGGCGCACGAGGCGCGCACGCTGCTGCGCGGCCACGTCGGTGCGCCGGTGCCGACGATCGAGTTCGCGGTGCCGCACACGCTGTCGCTCACGTATTTCCCGCGCTGGCTGCAGCGGATCGAGGCGAAGATGGGCCAGGTCCACACGCGGCTGCGCGCGCTGAACGTGCACGACGCGGTGCTGTCGCTCGTCGAGGGCGGCTGCGATCTCGTGATGGGCTATCACCACCCGAGCCATCCGGTCGCGCTCGACCCGGCACGCTACGACATGCTGATCCTCGGCAGCGAGCCGATCAGCCCGTTCTCGGCGCCGGGCCGCGCGGGGCGGCCGCGCTATACGCTGCCCGGCACGGCCGACGCGCGCGTGCCGTACCTGTCGTATACGCCGAACGCGTATCTCGGCCGGATGACGGAGGTCATCGTCGCGAATGCAACGACGCCGCTGTTCCTCGATCGCGTCTATGAAACCGACATGGCCGAAGGGCTGAAGGCGATGGCGCTCGCGGGCCACGGCATTGCGTTCCTGCCGCACAGCGCGGTCGAGGATGCGGTCGCGGGCGGCCGCCTGATCCGGCTCGACCGGTCGGTGCGCGGCGGCGCGCACCCGTTCACGCTGACGATGGAGATCCGCCTGTACTGCGACAAGCTCGCGCTGCAGGGCGACGATCCGCGGCAGAAGCTCGTGCGTGCGCTGTGGGACGTCGTGCGCGACGAACTGCGCGAAACCGCGGGTTAACCGTGGGCGGTTAACCGTCGCCGGCCGGCTGTCGTCGAGCTTGCGGCACCTGTCGGCGGGCTGTCCGGCGGCCGTCACGCATCCAGGAAACACGATTTTTCACGCACGCGATGCACGATCGATCGCGTGCGTTCTTGCGCAAATCGACCGCAGATTTGCGAAAAATCGCGATCATGCAAGAAACGCATAATCGAATAAGCAAACGGCATTGGATAAAAAAAACGGGTTTTTCGACAATGTGCGCACCTGTTGACCGTTGGAGCATCCATGTCTTCGCAATTGCAGTCCATCCCGTCCTACCTGCACGCCGATGATCTCGGCCCGTGGGGCAACTATCTTCAGCAAGTCGATCGCGTCGCGCCGTACCTCGGCTCGCTGTCGCGCTGGCTCGAAACGCTGAAGCGCCCGAAGCGCATCCTGATCGTCGACTGCCCCATCGAGCTCGATAACGGCACCGTCGCGCACTTCGAAGGCTATCGCGTGCAGCACAACGTGTCGCGCGGCCCGGGCAAGGGCGGTGTGCGTTACCACCAGGACGTGACGCTGTCGGAAGTGATGGCACTGTCCGCGTGGATGTCGGTCAAGAACGCGGCCGTGAACGTGCCGTACGGCGGCGCGAAGGGCGGTATCCGTGTCGACCCGCGCAAGCTGTCGCGTGGTGAGCTCGAGCGCGTGACGCGCCGCTACACCAGCGAAATCGGCATCATCATCGGCCCGAACACCGACATTCCGGCGCCGGACGTCAACACCAACGAACAGGTGATGGCGTGGATGATGGACACGTACTCGATGAACCAGGGCCAGACGTCGACCGGCGTCGTGACCGGCAAGCCGATCGCACTCGGCGGTTCGCTCGGCCGCAAGGAAGCAACGGGCCGCGGCGTGTTCGTCGTCGGCAGCGAAGCGGCGAAGAAGAAGGGCCTGGAAATCGAAGGCGCACGCATTGCGGTGCAGGGCTTCGGCAACGTCGGCGGCATCGCGGCGAAGCTGTTCCAGGAAGCGGGTGCGAAGGTGATCGCGGTGCAGGATCACACGGGCACGATCTACCAGCCGGCCGGCCTCGATTCGAACAAGCTGCTCGACCACGTCGCACGCACGGGCGGCGTCGCGGGCTTCGAAGGCGCGGAGCCGATGCCGAATGACGAGTTCTGGACGGTCGAAACCGACATCCTGATCCCGGCGGCACTGGAAAACCAGATCACCGAGAAGAACGCAGGGAAGATCCGCACGAAGATCATCGTCGAAGGCGCGAACGGCCCGACGACGACGGCGGCGGACGACATCCTGACCGCGAACGGCGTGCTCGTGATCCCGGACGTGATCGCGAACGCGGGTGGCGTGACCGTGTCGTACTTCGAGTGGGTGCAGGATTTCTCGAGCTTCTTCTGGACGGAAGACGAGATCAACCACCGTCTCGAGCGCGTGATGCGCGAAGCGTTCTCCGGCGTGTGGGCAGTCGCCGAAGAGCACAAGGTGTCGGTGCGTACGGCGGCGTTCATCGTTGCGTGCAAGCGCATCCTGATGGCGCGCGAAATGCGTGGCCTCTACCCCTGATCGTTGACTATGATCAATTCATGACGCAATCCACCCGATTGCGGAGATGAACCCTCGCGGGCGGTACCGGATCCGGTACCGCCCGCGCGCGCATTCGGGGCGCGCGGAGCCGGGAGGAAGGCTTCGCGGAAGGCGCTGCGACGTGCGGTAAACAACAGTACTTTCAAAAATATTACTTTGATACACTGGCGCGGGTTTAGCCAAGGAGATGACCAAAATGAAATACCACAAGGCAGTCCTGATGGTCGCGGCGCTCTGCGCGTTCGCAAGCGGCGCGCATGCTCAGGAGACGGGCACGCTGAAGAAGATCAAGGACACGGGCGTGATCGCGCTGGGGCACCGCGAGTCGTCGATCCCGTTCTCCTACTATGACGAAAAGCAGCAGGTGGTCGGCTATTCGCGCGAATTCCAGCTGAAGGTGGTCGACGCGGTGAAGAAGAAGCTGAACCTGCCGAACCTGCAGGTGAAGAACATCCCGGTCACGTCGCAGAACCGCATTCCGCTGGTGCAGAACGGCACGGTCGACATCGAGTGCGGCTCGACGACCAACAACGCCGAACGCCAGCAGCAGGCCGCGTTCTCCGACACGATCTTCGTGATCGGCACGCGCCTGATGACGAAGAACGATTCGGGCGTCAAGGATTTCGCCGACCTGAAGGGCAAGACGGTCGTGACCACTGCCGGCACGACGTCCGAGCGCCTGCTGCGCAAGATGAACAACGAAAAGCAGATGGGCATGAACATCATCAGCGCGAAGGATCACGGCGATTCGTTCAATACGCTGGAATCGGGCCGCGCGGTCGCGTTCATGATGGATGACGCGCTGCTCGCGGGCGAGCGCGCGAAGGCGAAGAAGCCGGGCGACTGGGTGATCGTCGGCACGCCGCAATCGGAAGAAGCGTACGGCTGCATGATGCGCAAGGGCGACGCGGACTTCAAGAAGGTCGTCGACGACGCGATCTCGCAAGTCGAGAAGTCGGGCGAAGCCGCGAAGATCTACGCGAAGTGGTTCGAGAACCCGATCCCGCCGAAGGGGCTGAACCTGAACTTCCCGCTGTCCGATTCGATGAAGAAGCTGTACGCGAACCCGAACGACAAGGCGCTCGACTGACCGCACGGCCGTTGATGCAGAAATGACGCTAATGAGACGGAAGAGGCCCCGCTTCTTCCGTCTCTTTTTGCTGGAGTCTTGCCCATGTCTTACCACTGGAACTGGGGCATCTTCCTGAGCCCCGTGTCGACCGGCGAGCCGACGACTTATTTCGGATGGCTGATGTCCGGCTTCTGGGTGACGATCGAAGTGTCGCTCGTCGCCTGGGTCATCGCGCTGATCGTCGGTTCGCTGTTCGGCGTGCTGCGCACCGTGCCGAACAAGTGGCTGTCCGCGATCGGCACCCTGTACGTGTCGATCTTCCGGAACATTCCGCTGATCGTGCAGTTCTTCGTCTGGTATCTCGTGATACCCGAACTGCTGCCCGCGTCGATCGGCACCTGGATCAAGCAGTTGCCGCCCACCACGCAGTTCTTTACCGCGTCGATCATCTGTCTCGGCCTGTTCACGGGCGCGCGCGTGTGCGAACAGGTGCGCTCCGGGATCAACGCGCTGCCGAAGGGCCAGCGCGCCGCCGGCCTCGCGATGGGTTTCACGCAATGGCAGACGTACCGCTACGTGCTGCTGCCGGTTGCGTACCGGATCATCGTGCCGCCGCTCACGTCGGAATTCCTGAACATCTTCAAGAACTCCGCCGTCGCGTCGACCATCGGCCTGCTCGACCTGTCCGCGCAGGCGCGCCAGCTCGTCGACTACACCGCGCAGACGTATGAATCGTTCATCGCGGTCACGCTCGCGTACGTGATCATCAACCTCGTCGTGATGGCGTTCATGCGCTGGATCGAAGGCCGCACGCGGCTGCCCGGCTATATCGGAGGCAAGTGATGCATCAGTTCGACTGGAGTAGTATTCCCGGCGCGCTGCCGACGCTGTGGACGGGGGCGATCGTCACGTTGCAGATCACGCTGATCGCGATCGTGGTCGGGATCGTCTGGGGCACGCTGCTGGCGCTGATGCGGCTGTCGGGCGTCAAGCCGCTCGCATGGTTCGCGCAGGGCTACGTGACGGTGTTCCGCTCGATCCCGCTCGTGATGGTGCTGCTGTGGTTCTTCCTGATCGTGCCGCAGCTGCTGCAGGGCGTGCTCGGGTTGTCGCCGACGATCGACATCCGTCTCGCATCGGCGATGGTCGCGTTCTCGCTGTTCGAAGCCGCGTATTATTCCGAGATCATCCGCGCCGGCATCCAGGCGGTGCCGCGCGGGCAGGTGAACGCCGCGTTCGCGCTCGGCATGAACTACGCGCAAGCGATGCGCCTCGTGATCCTGCCGCAGGCGTTCCGCGCGATGATCCCGCTGCTGCTCACGCAGGCGATCGTCCTGTTCCAGGATACGTCGCTCGTGTACGTGATCAGTCTCGCGGACTTCTTCCGCACGGCGGCCAACGTTGGCGATCGCGACGGCACGACCGTCGAGATGGTCCTGTTCGCCGGCGCATGCTATTTCGTGATTTGCTCGTTGGCGTCTGCTCTCGTCAAGGGTCTCCAGAAAAAGGTCACAAGATGATTTCCATCAAGAACGTTTCGAAGTGGTACGGCCAGTTTCAGGTCCTCACCGACTGCACGACCGAGGTCAAGAAAGGCGAAGTGGTCGTCGTGTGCGGCCCGTCGGGCTCGGGCAAGTCGACGCTGATCAAGACCGTGAACGGCCTCGAGCCGTTCCAGCAGGGCGAGATCCTCGTGAACGGCCAGTCGGTCGGCGACAAGAAGACGAACCTGTCGAAGCTGCGCTCGAAGGTCGGGATGGTGTTCCAGCATTTCGAGCTGTTCCCGCACCTGTCGATCACCGAGAACCTGACGCTCGCGCAGGTCAAGGTGCTCGGCCGCGGCAAGGACGAGGCGAACGAGAAGGGCATGAAGCTGCTCGATCGAGTCGGCCTGAAGGCGCATGCGCACAAGTTCCCGGGCCAGCTGTCGGGCGGCCAGCAGCAGCGTGTCGCGATTGCGCGCGCGCTGTCGATGGATCCGATCGCGATGCTGTTCGACGAGCCGACGTCCGCGCTCGACCCCGAGATGATCAACGAAGTGCTCGACGTGATGGTCGAACTCGCGCAGGAAGGGATGACGATGATGGTCGTCACGCACGAGATGGGCTTCGCGAAGAAGGTCGCCCATCGCGTGATCTTCATGGACAAGGGCGCGATCGTCGAGGACGACCGCAAGGACGATTTCTTCTCGAATCCGAAATCGGAACGCGCGAAGGACTTCCTCGCGAAGATCCTGCACTGAGCGTTCGCGCGCGCCGGCGCTGCATGTGCGTCGATGCGAAAACCGCCCGGCCAGGCGCCGGGCGGTTTTTTTTCGTCCGCTGTCCGCAGGTCGTGCGTTACCAGCTGTAGCGGTAGCCGACCTGCCCGACGATGCCGCGCCGGTAGTCGCCGCCGATGTTGCGCGCGATCTTCGCGTTCGCATACAGCTCGCCCGACTTGCCGAAGCCCGCGGTCACGCCGACGCCGAGCTCGTACCACGTGCGGCCGAGATGCGTCGCGAACGGCGTGCCGCCGACGACGGTCTGGCCCGGCGACAGGAAGTCGTGCAGCACGTCGGCCGTGAAGTACGGCGTCGCGGCACCGCCGCCCGAATCCGACTGGAGGTTCGGGTGGAAGATGCGCACGCCGACGCGGCCGCGCAGCGCGTTCGTCGTCGTGCCCGACACCGCCGAGACGTTGTCGTTGAACCCGTTCAGCTTCAGGTACTGATACATCAGCTGCGCCTGCGGTTCGACCGCGACCGGCAGCGCGCCGATCGCGAACGGCTTGCCGACTTCCTGCGACAGTGCGATGCCGAAGCCGTTCTGCGACGCCTCGTTGCCGTAGCTGTCGCGGTAGCGGTTGCCGTAGTGCGTGACCTGCCCGACGCTGTCGAAGTACGTGCCGTCGGACAGGTACTTCGTCCAGTAGCCGCCGACGCTCTGCGCATGCATCTCGACCGAGCCCGTCGACGTCGACAGGTTGGCCGCATCGGCGCGTGCCCTGTCGCTGAAGCTCGCGTTCGACACGCCGATGCTGGCCGTCACGCCCGCGTGCGTGCTGCCGCCGCCGTTCGGCGCCTGGTCGAGCGTCCAGTCCTTGCCGAACTGCGCGAAGAACGTGCGCTCGTCGGCTGCGAAGCGGCCCGCGTTCGCGTCGAGACTCTGGCCGCCGATGCGCCCCCACACGCCGTCGCGATTGCCGGCCTGCTGCTTTTCGAGGTTGTAGATGTCGCCGACGCGCTCGTGCAGCTTGCCCAGTGTGGAGAAGCCGTAGTCGGCGTTGAGCAGCGGCGTGAGCGCATAGCCCGAGACACCAGGGCGATACGCGAGCGTGCCACCGGTGCCATTCCCGTTGTTGCCGCCGTCGCCGCCGCCGGACGGGTGGATCGGGTCGCCGGGGTCCGACGGATCGAGCTGCGAGCGCAGGTACCAGCCGTTCGCGTCGCCTTGCCCGCCGCGATAGAGCCGGTATTCGTACGCGCCCGCCTGCACGGGCCCCGCGAGCTGGAACGCCGATGCGGTGGTCGTGCCGCCGTTGCTCGTGACGACCACCGGAATCCCGTCGCCCTTCGTCTGTGCACCGGTGCCGGCCGTGTTGGCGATCTTCAGGCCCGTCGTGCCGCTCGCGGTGCCGCCGTTCACGATCACCCGATCGGTCGGCGATGCGTCGGCGCCGAGGAACGTGTTGAGCGCGATCGTGCCGCCGTTGCCGACATAGCTGCCGGTCGTCAGCGTCTTGTAGCTGCCGGCGACCGTCGGCGAACCGGTCGGTGCGGCGAACGCGACGAGGCCCGCGTTGTTCAGGCTGCTCAGCACGGAGCTGCCCGTCATGCGCCACGTGCTGCTGCTGTCGACGGTCAATGCGACCGGATCGATCGTGCCGGTCAGCGTCGTGCCGTTCGCGAGCAACACGTTGCCGATGCTCGATGCGTCGGAGACGACGTTGCCGGTCAGGTTCACGGCCGACGCGGTGAAGCTGGCGTGGCTGCCGTTCGACAGGTCGAGCAGCGTACCGTTGCCGGCCGTCACGACC
>NZ_CAJNKE010000276.1 GCF_905232215.1 Burkholderia sp. LMG 13014 | reverse complement strand
CGACAGCGCGCGCCTGATCGGCGCCGCACTGGCGGCACAAGGCGTTGACGCTGCCGCCGCCTACCGTACGGCGAGTGCAACGCTGCTGCGCAAGTTCACTGCCGACATCGCCGAGGTCCGCAAGGGCAAGCTCAGCCACTATCTCGGCCTCGACGGACTCGAAGCCCACGCTGAACGCCTGCGGACATTCGTGCTGTAACGTAACACGCACTCAGCGGGACACCCCGTCGACGCTCGCGGCAACACCTTGCAGCGGCCGCGAAAACAGCTTGCAACCCGCGTAGTAGACCAGCGACGTCAGCGAGAGACCGACGATCCACGACACGTCCGCGCCGCCGAGCCGGCTCGCCAGTTCGCCCGTATAGAGATCGGTCGCCATGAACGGCGCCTGTGCGACGATGCCGATGAAGTACGAGCCAACGGCAATCGCATTGAAGCGTCCGTAGATGCCGCCGTCCTGCCGGAAGAACGAATCGACGTCGTACTCGCCATGACACACGAGGTAGTAGTCGACGAGGTTGATCGCGGTCCACGGCACGAGCACGTACAGCAGCAGCAGGATGAAGTTCGTATAGCCGGCGAGGAAGTTGTTCTGCCCGAACAGCGCAATCGCGAGCGCGATGCCGCACAGGACGATCGCGGTGATCGCCCGAGCACGCGCCTTGCCCGACCAGAACGGAAAGAGCGTCTGCAGTACGGTGATGGCCGACAGCGCACCGCAATACAGCTCCATCGCATTGCTGGCCGCGATGCCGAACGACAGCACGACGATCACGAGCACGCTGATCCCTTGCGTGAGGCCGGTGAGGCCGCTCACGACATTGCCGTCGGGCGTCGCGAGGCCCACCAGGCAGCCGAGCAGCATCGGGAAGAACGAGCCGAGCACGCAGCCCCAGTAACTCGACCAGAACGCCGTGCGCGGCCCGGTATCGGGCGGCAGGTAGCGCGAATAGTCCGACACGTAAGGCGCATAGGCGATCTGCCACAGCGCGGCGACCGACATCGCACCCAGGAAGCCGGACAGGTTCAGCGAATGCTTCGTGAACGTGTCGGCGGGCAATCCATGCACGAAGATGATCCACACGAATGCCAGCACGAGCACGCTGCCCGAGCACCAGCTCAACAGCCGCGCATACGCGTGGATCAGCTTGTAGCCATAGATCGATCCGAGCAGGCTGATCAGGCCGATCACCACGACGCCCGCCTCGAGCGGAATATCGGCGCTCAGGCTGTGCAGCGCCTGCCCGCCGAACACGCAGTTCGACGCGAAGAAGCCGACATACATCACGACGACCAGCGCGACCACGAGCAGCGCGCCGAACGACCCGAACTGCCCGCGGGTCTGAATCATCTGCGGCACGCCAAGCTGCGGACCCTGCGCGGAATGCAGCGCCATGAAAACCGCGCCGATCAGGCTGCCGACGAGCGTGGCAAGCGCCGCCCACCAGAACGGCTGCTTGAACACGGTGGTCGAAAGCGATCCGGTGACGATCGTCAGCATCATGATGTTCGACCCGAACCAGATCGTGAACAGGTCCTTCGCGCTGCCGTGCCGCTCGGTCAGCGGAATCGGCTGGATGGTGCTTTCCTCGAGATGAGCAATGGACTCTCCCTGACTCATTTCGTCTCCTTGTTTCTATTGTGATGTTCGTGGGTTCTGGGGCTGAAGGGTGAACCGGAATGCCCGGTCGACGTGAAGGGTTCCTCCTGCGATCAACCGGTACTTTATTTGCATTCCTCACCAATAGATGTGCAACAGCACACCGCTTCACCGGACCACTACCCACGACGCCCAATCTTCAATCTGCCGGATTACCGCTCCGGCGCCTGAACGCAGCCGGCCCGTCGCGGCAGCGAAACCCGTGGTTCGGTGCGCTCCCGCCCGTCCGTCTGTCGCCGGACGGAAGCGCGTCGCTCAACCGGTCAGCAGTCGATCCCGAGCACTTCGCGCGCAGTGGCATCCACGGCCTTGCGCATCGTGCCGACCAGTTCGTCGATTTGCGCGTGATCGATCACCAGCGGCGGCGCAACGATCAGGCGGCCATTGGTCGAACGCACGATCGCCCCGAGTTCGAACCCGACCGTCCGGCTGTGCCAGGTCAGGTCGGCCTCGTTCGCAAAGCGCTCGCGCGTCGCCTTGTTCTTCGCGAACTGGATCGCGCCGACCGCGCCCACGCCCTGGATCTCGCCGACGAGCGGATGACCGTCGAACGCATCGCGCAGCGCTTTCTGCAGGTACGGCCCGGTATCCATCTTCGTCCGCTCGACGAGGCCTTCGCGTTCGAGCACGTCGAGGTTGGCCAGCGCGACGGCAGCCGCGACCGGGTGCCCCGAATAGGTCAGCCCGTGTGCGTAGACGCCGCCCTTGTCGACCAGCGCATCGCCGATGCGCCGGCTCATGATCAGGCCGCCCATCGGCACGTAGCCCGAGGTCAACCCCTTGGCCATGCAGATCAGGTCCGGTTCGAAGCCGAAGTGACGATGCGCGAACCACTCGCCGGTACGGCCGAAACCGCCGATCACTTCGTCCGCGCAGAGCAGCACGTCGTACTGACGGCAGATGCGCTCGATCTCCTGCCAGTAGCCGTCCGGCGGAAAAATCATCCCGCCCGCCCCCTGGAACGGTTCCGCGACGAACGCCGCGACGCGCTCCGCGCCGATCTCGAGGATCTTGCGCTCAAGCGACAACGCCGCCTGCTTGCCGAATGCCTCGGGGCTCAGATCGCCGCCATTCGCGTACCAGTACGGTTCATCCACGTGCGTGATGTTCGGAATCGGCAGATCGCCCATTTCATGCATGAACGCCATGCCGCCCAGCGAAGCGCTGCCCACCGTCGAGCCGTGATAGCCGTTCACGCGGCCGATCAGCACCTTCTTCTCCGGCTTGCCCATTACGTCCCAGAAGCGTCGCACAGTGCGAATCAGCACTTCATTCGATTCGGATCCCGAATTGGTATACACAACATGACTGAAACGATGGCCGAGCAGCGCGAACAGACGCTCCGACAGTTCGATCACCGACGGGTGCGTCGTATGAAAGAACATGTTGTAGTAGGACAGTTCCTTCATTTGCCGCGCGGCGGCGTCGATCAGCTCCGGCCGGCCATAGCCGACGTTGGTGCACCACAGCCCGGACATGCCGTCCAGGTAGCGGTTGCCGTCGTTGTCCCATAGATGGACACCTTCGCCGCGCACCATCACGCGTGCGCCTTCCTCGTTGAGCGCCTTCTGGTCGACGAACGCATGCAGATGATGCGCGGCGTCGCTGCGTTGATAGTCCTGCGTCGTACGATGCGGAAAGTTGGGCGCATTCATAGGCGAGTCTCCGGTTCGTTTTGTGGATAAAAAGCGTTGTCGTATTGCGCGGCGCAGCCGCTTGCGGCCCGCCGCGTCGAATCAGTAACTGATCCAGGTCGTCTTGAGGCCCGTGTACTTGTCGATCGCATGCAGCGAAAGATCGCGGCCGAAGCCCGACTGGCGGAACCCGCCGAACGGCGTCTGCGCGCTCAGCGCATCGACCGTGTTGACGGACACCGTGCCGGCGCGCAGCCGGCCCGCCACACGGTGCGCGCGCGACAGGCTGCCGGTCCAGACCGACGCGGCAAGCCCATAGATCGAGTCGTTCGCGAGCCGGACGGCCTCGTCCTCGGTGTCGAACGCCATCACCGACAGCACCGGCCCGAAGATCTCCTCGCGTGCGATGGCGTCGTCGTGCTTCACGTCGATGAAGATCGTCGGCTCGATGAAGTAGCCCTTGCCGTCGATACGCGGCGCGCCTCCGCCGATCGCGAGCGTCGCGCTATCGCGGCCGCGGGCAATCCACTCGCGCACGCGCCGATGCTGCTGCTCGTCGACGATGGCCCCCATCCCGCTCGACGGATCGAGCGGATCGCCCGGCATGAATGCGGCGGCATGCGCAATCAGCCGGTCGACGAACGCATCGTGAATCGAACGCTGAACCAGCAGCCGCGAGTTGGCGGAACACACCTCGCCCTGGTTGAAGAAAATGCCGAAGCACGCCTTGCGTGCGGCCAGGTCGAGATCGTCGGTATCGTCGAAGACCAGGTTCGGGCTCTTGCCGCCGCATTCGAGCCACACCTGCTTCATGTTCGACTGCGCGGCGTACTCGAGGAATTTCTTGCCGACGGCAGTCGATCCCGTGAATGCGAGCACGTCCACATCGGGATGCAGCCCGAGCGCGCGCCCCGCGGTCTCGCCGTAACCCGGCACGACGTTCAGCACGCCCGGCGGCAGGCCGGCCTCGAGCGCCAGCTCCGCGAGACGCAAGGCGGACAGCGGCGATTGTTCCGCCGGCTTCAACACGACGCTGTTGCCGGCCGCCAGCGCTGGCGCCACCTTCCACGCGACCATGTCGAGCGGAAAATTCCACGGCACCACGGCGCCGACGACGCCCAGCGGTTCGCGCGTGACGACCGCGAGGTTGCCGGGGTCGGTTGACGCGACTTCGCCATGCAGTTTGTCGACGGCTTCGCCGTACCAGCTGAAGAGACCGCCCGCGGCCGGCACGTCGATGCTGAATGCATCCGCGACACGCTTGCCCATGTTGAGCGAGTCGAGCAGCGCGAGCTCCGCACCGTGCGATGCGATGAGTTCACCGAGCCGACAAAGCACGCGCTTGCGCGCGGCCGGCGCACAGCGCGACCACGCGCCGGATTCGAACGCGTGACGCGCGGCACGCACCGCGTCGTCGACATCCGCTGCATCGCACGACGCGACTTCCGCGATGACGGCCTCGGTGGCCGGATTGATCGCGGCAAACGTCTGGCCGCTGCGGGCCGGCACGCTGCGGCCGCCAATATGCGCGAGCGTTCTCGGGACGACTTGCGCCGCAAGACGTCTCCAGTCTGCGTGCTGATGGTTTTCTGCTGAAGTTGGGTTCATTCAAGACTCCGTTTTGGCGACCAGGCATTTGTGCGTTGTTCTCTGCCTGCATTCGACCCGACGAAAGACGCCAGCGGGCACGACCGGGGCCCGTGACCGCCGAGAATCGCCGCAGTCGTCCGGTTGGCCAACTGTCGGTCATCAAAAAGAGATTTGAAAGAACAGTTTTTCTTCTCATTGAAGAGGTTATTTCTATTCATCCCGCGGTCGTGCAGTGGGTTTTCCTGTCCCGTCACGATCCCGGTGCCGTTTGTTTGTGTGGGATCGCATCGGCTTTCCGGCGCGCCGCGACGTGACACTCGCTGCGACACCTGGCCGGCACGACATTGCGCCCCGGCCCGTCCGACCACATACTGGTCGGCCTGCGCGAACAAGGACGCGTCGATGGTGAATGTCGATCAGGGCGCCGCTTCGATCTTTGGCGCGATTGGAACGGCAGTGTCTTTGCTGGCGGCGATTCCGTATGCACTCGCGATCTACCGGCGCGTCGTTCGTCCGCATCTGTTCACATGGCTCGTGTGGTCGGTCGTCACGGCGATCGCAGCGGCCGGCCAGTTCGTCGCGGGTGCGGGGCCGTCCGCATGGTGCACGGCAGCGATTGCCGTCACCTGTTTTCTGACGCTGGTGGCGAGCGTCTTTCGCGGCGAACGCGGTTGGACACGCGTCGACTGGCTTTTCCTGGGCGCGGCGCTGTCAGCCATTCCGCTGTGGATGCTGACCGACGATCCGACGATCTCGATCTGCCTGGTCACGCTGATCGAGCTTGCCGGCCTCGGCCCGACCGTCCGCAAGACGATCCGCGATCCATGGAGCGAGAGCCTCGCGTATTTCGCGCTGTGCGTGGTCAAGTACGCGCTGGCGTTGCTGGCGCTGAGCACGTGGAGTGTCGCGGTCGCGTTCTATCCGGCCGTCAACGTCATCGCGTCGGTCGGCATTTGCGCTGTGATGCTTGTGCGGCGTCAGTCGCTGTCGAACGCGCGGTAGACGATCTCCGTCGGTGCGGTATGTTGCTTGCTGCTGTTGCTCGCCGGTATGAGTGGAACCAAACACCTTCAGAGACGATACGAGGCCCTGAAATGAACGCAATCCATACAGCCATCGAACCCAGCGAAGCCGCGCTTCGTGCCGCGATGCTGGCCAACGATGTCGAGGCGCTCGATGCGCTGCTGGACGACGATCTGGTGTTCACCGTCCCGACCGGCCAGGTCATTTCGAAGGCGGACGACTTGGCCGCGCATCGTGCGAAGCTTCTGCGTCTCGACAGACTCGATGTGCAGGAAACGCGCGCATGCGCGATCGGCGAGATGATCCTGACCACGACGAAGGCAATACTCGCCGGCCATTTCGATGGCACGGCGTTCGATGGCGAGTTTGCCTATACTCGGCTGTGGCGCCGATCGCGTGCCGGCTGGCGCGTCGTCGCCGGGCATGCATCGCAGCTCCGGTAACCGCGTCGAGCTCGCTCTCCCTTCGAATCGGCAGGCCGCGAATCCGGAGGGGCGTCGATGCGAGCCGGACGATACCCCGCCGAAGGTGTCGACCATGACAGGAGACGAGATGCACCAACCATTCACCGTCCGCGCTGCCCGCACCGCGGACGCGGACGAGCTCACGCGACTGGCTCGCATTTCGAAGGCACACTGGGGCTATCCGAAGGACTGGCTCGACTTGTGGCAGAGCGATCTCACCATTGCGCCGGAGACGATCGATGGGTCGATCGGTTACGTCGCGGAATCCGGAGAGGCAATCATCGGGTTCTGGGTCAGGGCGTCATCGGAAGCGGATCGCCCGACGCCCGGATGGCTGTTCGTCCATCCCGACCACATGGGCCGGGGTGTCGCCCGTGCACTGTGGGAAGAGGTCCGCCGGGAAAGCGCCGCAAGAGGGATCCGAAGCTTTGTGATCGAAGCCGATCCCAATGCGGTTCCGTTCTATCTGGCGCTCGGGGCTGAAAAGATCGGCGAAAAGGAATCGAGCGTCGTCCCGGGCAGGTTCTTTCCGATCCTGCGGATCACGATCTGATAACTGACATCGCAGGCTCCAGGACCAAGTCAACCGTGCAGGCAAACGGCCTAGAATGAGTTTGGACTTTTCATTGTTTCCGAACGTCCCCTTCCCAAAGGAGGCGCCGATCACCAACAGATCGGGGATCGAGTCGTGTGCCGTCGATGACTTCTTTCGAGGAAAGAGGCGCTTCGACAGAACGCTCAAGGAATTGCGGGAAGACTACGAGTGCGATGAATCCGCGTGCCTCGCTTTCATGGAGCCGGAGGCATTTGCGTTCTTTCTTCCGTTGTTCATGAAGATAGCGACCCACGAATATGACGAGGCTGACAACATCCCCGATTCTCTCGTGTATAAGCTGCACCGAATGGCAACGGGTGGAGCGAACGACTGGCTCGACGAAATATTGAAGACATACTCAAAAGATCAACGAGACAGCGTCATTGATTTTCTCGGCGAGATGAGTCGAATCGAGTGGCGGCATCAAGATCCTGACTTGGCGGCAGATACTGCCAGCCTATTGCGCGAAATATTTTGATCAACGCTTTTCGATTCGATCCTCAATCGACTCGAAGTCTCATCTCTGCGCCAACCGATCCACGGGGATGAAGGAATTGCAGTTTTGAGCGGAGATAGGATCGATAGACCCGAGGATCGCGAATGATATCGGCTCTTTGGGAACCGAACGCTGCAATTGGGTGCGCTTGGGCGCGGTGACGTGAGCACGTCATCCTCCGTCCA
>NZ_CAJNKE010000275.1 GCF_905232215.1 Burkholderia sp. LMG 13014 | reverse complement strand
CCCGTCACGGTCACGCTCGCGGGCCTCGGCGACCACGGCGCCGTGCCGCTGCGGCGGCTCGCCGCCCCGCTCGCGCTGGTGATCGCGGGCATCGTCTGCATCAACGTCGACCTGTTCACGTCGGAGGCCGCGCATGCGACGACGCTCGGCCAGAAGCTCGCCGGGATTGCCTGCGCGGCCGGCGCGCTCGCGAGCTGGACCTGGTATGCAGTCGCAAACGCCCGCTATCTGCAGCGCCATCATCATTTCGGCGGCAACGAGTGGTCGGTGCTGTGGGGTGTCGTGACGGGCCTGATCGGCGGGCTCGTCTGGATCGCGATCCTCGCGCGGCCGGACGGCACGGTGCAGGCAGCCGTCCCGGCGTCGCGCTGGCAGCTGTTCTGGCTGCTGAACCTCGTGCTCGCGATCGGCGCGTCGTGGCTCGGCAACGGGCTGTGGAATGCCGCGTCGAAGCGGCTGCCGCTCACGCTGTCGGGCCAGCTGATCGTGTTCGAAACCGTGTTCGCGATGCTTTACGCGTTCGTGTATGACCAGCGGATGCCGCACGCGCTCGAGATCGCCGCGCTGGTGCTGCTGCTCGCGGGCGTCTACGGATCGGTGCGGCAGCACGGCAACACGCCCGCCGGCGGCGATACATCGGGAAGCGCGCCGACAAACGCGAACGCCGCGGCCCACTGAGCGCCGCGGCGTTTGATCAGACGAAACGGGCCTGAAGCCGCGAACCGGCCCGCGTCAGCGCGCGTCCTTGTGCATCCACTTGCGGCCCTCGATGGAGCCGTCGCGGCGCGACTTGTCGACGCGCCGCTGGCGCGCGAGTTTCGGATCGACGATCAACGGGCGGTAGATTTCGACGCGGTCGTGGTCGGCGAGCGGCGCGTCGAGCGGCGCAAGCTTGCCGTACACGCCCGTCTTCGCGTTCGCGAGATCGATTTCCGGGTGCAGCGCGAGCACGCCGCTCGCATCGATCGCCGAACGAACGGTCGCCCCTTCGGGCAGCGACAGCGGAATCAGCGTCTGGCGATCCGGCAGCGCATAGCAGACTTCGATCGACAGCATCGCGTCACCCCTTCCCGTAGCGCTGGTCGGCGCGCTTCACGAACGAATCGACGAACGTGTTCGCGATGTGGCTGAACACGGGCCCGATGATCTTCTCGAGCAGGATGCTCGAGAACTCGTAGTGCAGCGCGAATTCGATCTTGCACGCATCGGCACGCAGCGCCGTGAAGCGCCACGCGCCCGTGAACTTCTTGAACGGGCCGTCCGTGAACTCCATGTCGATCCGCGCCGGGCGCTGCTGCGTGTTGCGCGTCGCGAAATGCTGCTTGATGCCCTTGAAGTTGATGTCGATGCGCGCTTCCATCCCGCTCTCGTCCTGACGGCGAATCTCGACGCCGCCGCACCAGGGCAGGAAATTGGGGTAGTCGGCCACGTCGGTGACGAGGTCGAACATCTGTTCCGCCGAATGACGGATCAATACGGTTTTCTGGACATCTGCCATAAATCGCGCGGCATCGCTTAAGGTGAGAACGCAAGCCGGGCGATTCCCGCCCCGCTTTGCTAAAATCGTGATTTTAAACGAGTTGGCCCGATCCTTTCATGAGCATCATCGACAACAGGAAAGCGCACTTCGATTATCACATCGAGGAACGCTACGAGGCGGGGCTCGTGCTCGAGGGCTGGGAAGTCAAGGCGCTGCGCGCCGGGCGCGGCCAGATCAGGGAAGGTTACGTCGTGATCAAGCACGACGAGATCTTCCTGATCGGTACCCATATCAGCCCGCTGCCCGAGGCTTCGACCCACATCACGCCCGACCCGGTCCGCACGCGCAAGCTGCTGCTGCACCGCGACGAAATCAAGAAACTGATCGGCAAGGTCGAGCAGCGTGGCTACACGCTCGTGCCGCTGAACTTCCACTACAAGGGCGGTCGCGTGAAGTGCGACATCGCGCTCGCGAAGGGCAAGAAGCTGCACGACAAGCGCGAAACCGAGAAGAAGCGCGACTGGGAACGCGAAAAGGCACGCATCATGCGCGCCGGCATCTGATGCGCGCGACGCGCTTCGCAAACGACACGGCCCGCTCGAAGCGGGCCGTGTTGCTTTGGGCCAGGTGAATCGCGGATGCCGGCTGCCAAGCCGTGGCTGAGGCGGCACGCAGCACGCCATACCGCCCGTTTCGACTGAAGAAAGGTGCCGACGACGGCACCGCACGGGCATCATCCGCACCCCGGCTGCGCGACGATTCGCCGCATGCCGATCGCACGCGGCCGCTGCCCACGCACCGCGTACGTCCGACTCAGGCCTTCCCGCCCGAAGCCGCCCCCGCGCTCTTGACGATCGTCAGCGCCGACGAGATCGCGGTGCCGAGATCCGACAGGTTCGACGGCACGATCAGCGTGTTGCCCTGCTTCGCGAGATTCGAGAATGCGCTGACATACTGCTCGGCCACCTTCAGGTTCACCGCGTCCATCCCGCCCTGCGATTGCATCGCGTTCGCGATCTTCTGGATCGCTTGGGCATTCGCTTCGGCCACCGCCAGAATCGCGGCGGCCTCGCCCTGCGCCTGGTTGATCGCAGCCTGCCGCTCGCCTTCGGATTTCTGGATCGCCGCTTCGCGCGCGCCCGACGCGAGGTTGATCTGCTCCTGCTTGCGGCCTTCGGATGCGGCGATCAGCGCGCGCTTTTCACGCTCCGCGGTGATCTGCGCCTGCATCGCGTGCAGGATTTCCTTCGGCGGCGTCAGGTCCTTGATCTCGTAGCGCAGGACCTTCACCCCCCAGTTCGCGGCGGCCTGATCGAGCGCCGACACGATGTTGTGGTTGATGAAGTCGCGCTCCTCGAACGTCTTGTCGAGTTCGAGCTTGCCGACCACCGAGCGCAACGTGGTTTGCGCGAGCTGCGTGATCGCGAGCACGAAGTTGCTCGACCCGTACGACGCCTTCATCGGATCGGTCACCTGGAAATACAGCACGCCGTCGACCTGCAGCTGCGTGTTGTCGCGCGTGATACAGACCTGGCTCGGTACGTCGAGCGGGATTTCCTTCAGCACGTGCCGGTACGCGATGCGATCGACGAACGGCAGCACGATGTTCAGGCCGGGCGACAGCGTCGCGTGATAGCGCCCGAAGCGTTCGAGCACCCACGCATGCTGCTGCGGCACGATCTTCACCGTTTTCGACACGATCACGATCGCGATGACGAGCAGAACCACCCAGATGATCAGCGAATCCATGAAGTATTCCCTCCTTGTTGTATCGGCGGACGATCAGCCCGCGGGTTTCGCCACGACCACGAGACAATTGCCGCGCACGGCACTCACCTGATACACGTGCGCATCGTCGCGTTCGCCGTTCTCGAGCTCGACATCCCAGTCGGCGCCGCGATACTGCACGCGCGCGCGGCCGTCACGCCACGCGTCGACCGTGACGGTCGAGCCGATATCGAGATTGACGTCGGGATTGGTCGACGTGTCGCGCTTCTGCTTGCGGCCAAGCCCCGAACGCCGCAACACGATCATCGCGACGATCGCGACCACGGCCGCCGCGCCGAACTGCACGTGCGGCGCGAAGCCGGCCAGCTGCAGCAGCCCGCCCGCGAGAAAGCCGAGCGCGATCATCAGCAGATAGAACGTGCCGGTCAGCAACTCGGCCACGACCAGCACGCCCACCGCGACCCACCAGAACAGATGCCCCGACATCATTGTGGTCTCCAGAAAAGTCCCCCGCGCTCACCTGCGTCTCATGCAACCAGAATACGCGCTGAAGCGCTGTTCCGGATCGATATATTCGCGGCCCCCGGAGCGAGCGATCGACACGCGCGGGGTGCCCGGCGAGTACCGAAAGGAAACAGCCCCACGCTCACCATGTTCGCTGCCCCCCAAGGGGGCGCTCGGCACTCTTGGGGCGGCCCGGCGAGTACCGACGAAAAAAAACACCCCGGTGTCTACCGGGGTGTTTATAGCATGAACCTTGCATTTTGCCTTCAACGAAAGCGCGATGCCACCGCGCTCTCGTCAAAGGTGAGTTACCGACCGTTACTTCCGGTTGGCAAGCGCCTGCCACGTCTCGATGATCGTGTCGGGGTTCAGCGAGATCGACACGATGCCTTCGTCCGTCAGCCATTGCGCGAAGTCCGGGTGATCGGACGGGCCTTGGCCGCAGATGCCGACGTACTTGCCCATCTTGCGGCAGGTGTCGATCGCGCGCTTCAGCAGGAACTTGACGGCCGGGTCGCGTTCGTCGAAGTCGACAGCCAGCAGTTCCATGCCCGAGTCGCGGTCGAGGCCGAGCGTGAGCTGCGTGAGGTCGTTCGAACCGATCGAGAAACCGTCGAAGTGTTCGAGGAACTCTTCGGCGAGGATCGCGTTGGTCGGGACTTCGCACATCATCACGAGGCGCAGGCCGTTTTCGCCGCGCTTCAGGCCGAACTTCTCGAGCAGGCCGACGACGCGCTCCGCCTGCTTCACGGTCCGCACGAACGGCACCATGATCTCGACGTTGGTCAGGCCCATCTCGTCGCGCACGCGCTTCAGTGCACGGCACTCCATCTCGAACGCCTGCGCGAAGTCTTCAGCGATGTAGCGCGACGCGCCGCGGAAACCCAGCATCGGGTTTTCCTCGTCCGGCTCGTAACGCGAACCGCCGATCAGCTTCTTGTACTCGTTCGACTTGAAGTCGGACAGACGCACGATCACGGGCTTCGGATAGAACGCTGCTGCAATCGTCGCGACACCTTCCGTCAGCTTGTCGACGTAGAACTGACGCGGCGATGCGTGACCGCGCGCGACGCTCTCGACGGCCTTCTTCAGGTCCTGGTCGATGTTCGGGTACTCGAGGATCGCCTTCGGGTGAACGCCGATGTTGTTGTTGATGATGAACTCGAGACGCGCGAGACCCACACCGCCGTTCGGCAGTTGCGAGAAGTCGAACGCGAGCTGCGGGTTGCCGACGTTCATCATGATCTTGACCGGGATTTCCGGCAGTTCGCCGCGCTGCACTTCCGTGACTTCCGTCTCGAGCAGGCCGTCGTAGATCTTGCCTTCGTCGCCTTCCGCGCACGACACGGTGACGAGCGCGCCGTCCTTCAGGATGTCGGTCGCATCGCCGCAGCCGACGACTGCCGGCACGCCGAGCTCACGCGCGATGATCGCCGCGTGGCAGGTCCGGCCGCCGCGGTTCGTGACGATCGCGGCTGCACGCTTCATCACCGGCTCCCAGTTCGGATCGGTCATGTCGGCCACCAGCACGTCGCCCGGCTGCACGCGTTCCATTTCCGACGGATCCTGGATCACGCGCACGGGGCCCGCACCGATCTTCTGGCCGATCGCACGACCCGTCGCCAGCACCTGCGACTGGCCCTTCAGCTTGAAGCGTTGCTCGGCCTTGCCGGTTGCCTGGCTCTTCACCGTTTCCGGGCGTGCCTGCAGGATGAAGATCTTGCCGTCGCGGCCGTCCTTGCCCCACTCGATGTCCATCGGACGCTGGTAGTGCTTCTCGATGATGACCGCGTACTTCGCCAGCTCGATCACGTCTTCGTCGGTGATCGAGTAGCGGTTGCGCTGCTCGTGCGACACGTCGACCGTCTTCACGCGGCCCGGCTCGCCCGGCTGCGTGAATTCCATCTTGATCAGCTTCGAGCCGATCGAGCGGCGGATGATCGGGTACTTGTCCTGTGCGAGCGTCGTCTTGAACACGTAGAACTCGTCCGGGTTCACGGCGCCCTGCACGACGGTTTCGCCCAGGCCATAGCTCGACGTGATGAACACGGCGTCCTTGAAGCCCGATTCGGTGTCGATCGTGAACATCACGCCGGCGGCGCCGACGTCCGAGCGAACCATGCGCTGCACACCGGCCGACAGGGCGACTTCCGCGTGCGTGAAGCCCTTGTGCACGCGGTACGAGATCGCGCGGTCGTTGTACAGCGACGCGAACACGTGCTTCATGCGGTCGAGCACGTCTTCGATGCCGACGACGTTCAGGTACGACTCCTGCTGACCGGCGAACGATGCGTCGGGCAGGTCTTCCGCGGTAGCGGACGAACGCACGGCGAACGACAGCTCGCCCGGCGAGCTGCTCTTCAGGATTTCGAACTGTTCGCGGATTTCCTGCTCGAGACGTGCCTGCATCGGCGCATCGACGATCCACTTGCGGATTTCGGCACCAGCTTCGGCGAGCGCCTTCACGTCGTCGATGTCGAGCGACTCGAGACGCTTGGCGATGCGGTCGGTAAGGTCGTTGTGCTTGAGGAAATCGCGGAACGCGAGCGCGGTCGTGGCGAAACCGGTGGGTACACGAACGCCTGCTTCGGAAAGCTGGCTGATCATTTCGCCAAGCGACGCATTCTTGCCGCCGACGATCTCCACATCGGTCATCCGCAACTGCTCGAACGGAATTACATACGCCTGGTCCTTTGCGACGTTTGCTGCGTTAGTCATACAAGCCCCTAAGTGTGAAAAAAATGCTCGATTGCGCAAGTGGGCTCGGACGCGGGCGCTTGCAAAAAGGCGCGGCGCGTCTTGCGCAACCTGTTAGATAAACAATCGCAGCGGCGGAAAATCTTCCGACCCGATTTGCAAAAATCCCGGCAGAAGGGCGATATTTGCAGACGAATCGCCAAACTTGCCGGGAATTTTTGAATCGCGCGGCGAAGCCTGGGGCGCCGTTCGCGCCCTGCCCCCGCAATTGCTTATCCAACAGGTTGCCGCTATTCTACCGTGCCGGCTGCCGGATGTGGCGCGACCTTGTCACTGCGTCTGGAGGCGAACCTCCAGCCGCCCGCGCAACCGCCCTTCACGTTCGACGCCCAGATTCATGCTGCCTACCGTATTCATCGTCTCCGACGGCACCGGGATCACTGCCGAAACCTTCGCGCACTCGATCCTCTCCCAGTTCGACCAGAAATTCCGCCTCGTGCGCGTGCCGTTCGTCGATTCGCTCGACAAGGCCTACGCGACCCTCGAGAAGATCAACGAGGCCGCCGTGCACGACGGCCGCCGCGCGATCGTGTTCACGACGCTCGTCGACAGCGAGTCGAACGACATCGTCAAGCGCTCGAACGCGCTCGTGCTCGACATGTTCCAGCGCTTCGTGGAACCGCTCGAGCAGGAGCTGGAGCTCAAGTCGAGCCACGCGATGGGCCGCGGCCACCAGAACGCGGACACCGAGGAATACAAGACGCGGATCGAGGCGATCAACTTCTCGCTCGCGCACGACGACGGCCAGTCGAACCGCAACCTGTCGGAAGCCGACGTGATCCTGGTCGGCGTGTCGCGCAGCGGCAAGACGCCGACGAGCCTGTATCTCGCGATGCAGTACGGCGTGAAGGCAGCCAACTATCCGCTGATTCCGGAAGATTTCGAGCGCGGCAAGCTGCCGTCGGCGCTCGCCGCGTACAGCGAGAAGCTGTTCGGGCTGTCGATCGACCCGCAGCGCCTGTCGGAGATCCGTAACGAGCGCCGGCCGGGCAGCAAGTACGCGGCGCCCGAGAACTGCCGCTACGAGATCAACGAGGCCGAAGCGATGATGCGCCGCGAGGGGATCAAGTGGCTGTCGTCGACGCACAAGTCGATCGAGGAAATCGCGACGACGATCCTGCAGGAAATCCGTCTCGACCGGCAGTCGTACTGACACCGGGCGCTGGCGGGCCCGCCGGCCCCCC
>NZ_CAJNKE010000274.1 GCF_905232215.1 Burkholderia sp. LMG 13014 | reverse complement strand
TCTTCAGCAGGTGGGCGACGCCATCGCGCTCTTCGAGCAGCTCGGCCAGCGTGCCGTCCATCTTCTCGCGCGAGAACGCGTCGATTTCCAGGCCTTCGATACGCTTGTACTCGCCGTTTTCGCAAACGACCGGCACGCCGTAGATGATGTCTTCGGGGATGCCGTACGAGCCGTCCGACGGGATGCCCATCGTGACCCACTTGCCGTTCGTGCCGAGGACCCAGTCACGCACGTGGTCGATCGCCGCGTTGGCTGCCGACGCTGCCGACGACAGGCCGCGCGCTTCGATGATCGCCGCGCCGCGCTTGCCGACGGTCGGGATGAACGTGTCGCGGTTCCACACGTCGTCGTTGATCAGCTTCAGCAGCGATTCGCCTTCGGCGGTCGCGAAGCGGAAGTCGGGGTACATCGTCGGCGAGTGGTTGCCCCACACGGCGAGCTTCTCGATCGATGCGACCGGCTTGCCCGACTTCGCTGCGAGTTGCGACAGCGCGCGGTTGTGGTCGAGGCGCAGCATGGCCGTGAAGTTCTTCTTCGGCAGATCCGGTGCCGACTTCATCGCGATGTATGCGTTCGTGTTCGCCGGGTTGCCGACGACCAGCACCTTCACGTCGCGGCTCGCGACTTCGTTCAGCGCAGCGCCCTGAACCGTGAAGATTTCGGCGTTCGCCGACAGCAGGTCCTTGCGCTCCATGCCCTTCGAGCGCGGACGTGCGCCGACCAGCAGTGCGACGTCGGCATCCTTGAATGCAACCTTCGGATCATCGGTGATCACGACGCCCGACAGCAGCGGGAACGCGCAATCGTCGAGTTCCATCACGACGCCCTTGACGGCGCCTTGGGCTTGCGGGAGGTCGAGCAGTTGCAGGATGACCGGCTGGTCCTTGCCGAGCAGGTCGCCGTTCGCGATGCGGAACAGCAGGGAGTAAGCGATTTGACCTGCGGCGCCGGTGACGGCAACACGCTTTGCGGGCTTAGCCATTGAAAATCTCCAGGACGGGTGAAGCGTTGGACACTCGCGAAAACGCCATTCTATGCGCGTTGTGCGTAGCGTTGCATTGAAGCAGGGCGGAGGACTCGCGATGGCAGACGCGGTGAACCTGGAGACGGCCGTGGCACGTAGCCGGGGACGCGCTGTTGCACCCGCGAACCCTTGCTCGACCCGGAGTGTAGGAGCCGGCAGGCCCAAAGTCAAACGGTATCATATGTCTTATATAAGACAGATGTTTTGCGGAAATTGAGTGGACTTAAAAGTGCGGTTTGTGATGAAATGCGCGCCATGACATCGAACCAGGCGAATACCGCGAATCAGACCGGCGCAGGCGGCCCAGGGCAGCCGGGCGCGAGCGATCCCGCATCTTCGCCTGCGGCGCCGCCGTCGCCGACGTTCAGCCCGTTATACCAGCAGATTAAGTCATTGATCACGCAAAGTCTCGAAACCGGTGAATGGAAGCCGGGCGAGATCATCCCGAGCGAGGTGGAGCTCGCGGCCCGCTACAAGGTCAGCCAGGGCACCGTCCGCAAGGCGATTGACGAGCTGGCGGCCGAAAACCTCGTGGTCCGGCGGCAGGGCAAGGGCACTTTTGTTGCAACGCACAATGAGGATCGCGCGCAGTTCCGCTTCCTGCGCCTCCTGGCCGACGACGGTGCCGAGCATCCGCACGTGAGCCGCCTGCTCGAATGCCGGCGCCTGCGCGCGCCGGCCGAGATCGCGCGGCAGCTCGACCTGAAACCGGCCGATCCCGTCGTGCAGGTGCGCCGCCTGCTGGAATTCGAGAAAGAAGCGACGGTGCTCGACGAGATCTGGCTGCCGGGCGCGATGTTCCGCGGGCTCACGTTCGAGCGGCTGAGCGAGTACAAGGGGCCGCTCTATGCGATGTTCGAGACCGAGTTCGGCACGCGGATGATCCGCGCAACGGAAAAGATCCGCGCGGTCGCGGCGGAGCCGGCGGTAGCCGACCTGCTGCACGTGCCGGCGGGTTTTCCTTTGCTGTCGGTCGAGCGCGTGTCCTATACATACGGAGACCGGCCGGTGGAAGTGCGTCGCGGCTGGTATGTCACAACCGGGTACTACTATCAGAATGACTTGAGTTGACGGTGTATCGGCTCAAGCCGAGTGCGTTCGCGTTCCCCACGGTCGCGAAGCACGTTTCGGGCCGCCTTTTGTTCTTGTTCGCGCAACTATCCAGAGCAGACTTTCGCTGCAGCGCGATATAAAAAGGCGCTAAAATCGCGGATTAGTGTGACAACATAGTAGGGGTCTAGCATGACTGATGCAGTAAGAAAGCCGAGGCCGGAATACCGGAACATCGGATTCGGCGATATCACGATGAAATATCGCATGCCGCTGGCAGCGATATTGTCGATTCTCCATCGAGTCAGCGGCGCGCTGCTGTTCTTGTTCCTGCCGTTCCTGCTGTTCCTCTTCGACCAGAGCCTCACGTCCGAGCTCAGCTTCGAAGTCTTCAAGGCTTTCCTCTCCAACATCATCGTCAAGCTGATCGTCCTCGCACTGTCGTGGGCCTTCTTCCACCATTTCTGCGCCGGCATTCGCCACCTGCTGATGGACGTCAACCATGACGCCGTCACGAAGGAAGGCGGCAAGCGGACGGCAGTCGTCGTCTTTGTCGTCTCGATCGCCCTGACGATCGCCATGGCACTCAAACTGTTCGGAGCATTCTAAGAAAATGGCAGCCAATAACCGAATCGGCTCGAAGCGCCTCGTCGTCGGCGCGCACTACGGCCTGCGCGACTGGCTCGCGCAACGCGTCACCGCCACGATCATGGCGGTCTACACGGTCATCCTGCTCGTCCTGTTCTTCGGCGCGCACGATTTCTCGTACGAAGGCTGGGCCTCGATCTTCGCCGCGCAATGGATGAAGCTCGCGACCTTCGTGATGCTGCTTTCCCTCTTCTACCACGCATGGGTCGGCGTGCGCGACATCTGGATGGACTACGTGAAGCCCGTCGGTGTGCGCCTGCTGCTGCAATCGCTGACCATCGTCTGGCTGCTCGCATGTGCGGGCTACGCCGCGCAGATTCTCTGGAGAGTGTAAAGAATGGCTGCAATCAAATCTAACCTCCCGCGTCGCAAGTTTGACGTGGTGATCGTCGGCGCGGGCGGCTCCGGCTTGCGCGCAGCGCTGCAACTGTCGCGCGCGGGCCTGTCGGTCGGCGTGCTGTCGAAGGTGTTCCCGACCCGTTCGCACACGGTGGCCGCGCAGGGCGGTATCGGCGCGTCGCTCGGCAACATGAGCGAAGACAACTGGCACTTCCACTTCTACGACACGATCAAGGGCTCCGACTGGCTCGGCGACCAGGACGCGATCGAATTCATGTGCCGTGAAGCGCCGAACGTCGTGTACGAGCTCGAGCACTTCGGCATGCCGTTCGACCGTAACGCGGACGGCACGATCTACCAGCGCCCGTTCGGCGGCCACACCGCGAACTACGGCGAGAAGCCGGTCCAGCGCGCTTGCGCGGCCGCCGACCGTACCGGTCACGCGCTGCTGCACACGCTGTACCAGCAGAACGTCGAAGCGAAGACGCAGTTCTTCGTCGAATGGATGGCGCTCGACCTGATCCGCGACGCGGAAGGCGACGTGCTCGGCGTGACGGCCCTCGAGATGGAGACGGGTGACGTCTACATCATGGAAGGCAAGACCACGCTGTTCGCGACGGGCGGCGCAGGCCGGATCTTCGCGGCATCGACCAACGCGTTCATCAACACCGGCGACGGCCTCGGCATGGCTGCGCGTTCGGGCATCGCGCTGCAGGACATGGAGTTCTGGCAGTTCCACCCGACCGGCGTGGCCGGCGCGGGCGTGCTGATCACCGAAGGCGTGCGCGGCGAAGGCGGTATCCTGCGCAACGCGAACGGCGAGCGTTTCATGGAGCGCTACGCGCCGACGCTGAAGGATCTGGCGCCGCGTGACTTCGTGTCGCGTTCGATGGACCAGGAAATCAAGGAAGGCCGTGGCGTGGGTCCGAACAAGGATCACGTGCTGCTCGACCTGTCGCACATCGGCGCCGAGACGATCATGAAGCGTCTGCCGTCGATCCGCGAAATCGCGCTGAAGTTCGCGAACGTCGACGCGATCAAGGAACCGATCCCGGTCGTCCCGACGATCCACTACCAGATGGGCGGCATCCCGACCAACATCCACGGTCAGGTCGTCGGCACGTCGCGCGGCGGTCACAAGGATCCGGTCAACGGCTTCTACGCAGTGGGCGAATGCTCGTGCGTGTCCGTGCACGGCGCGAACCGCCTCGGCACGAACTCGCTGCTGGACCTCGTGGTGTTCGGCCGTGCGGCCGGCAACCACATCGTCGAGCACGTGAAGAACCAGAAGGAACACAAGCCGCTGCCGGCCGATGCAGGCGAATTCTCGCTGGCGCGCCTGGCGAAGCTCGACAAGTCGACCTCGGGCGAATACACGCAGGACGTCGCGAACGACATCCGCTCGACGATGCAGAAGCACGCAGGCGTGTTCCGCACGTCGAAACTGCTGAAGGAAGGCGTCGACGAGATGGCCGGCCTGAAGGCACGCGTGGAAAACATCCACCTGAAGGACAAGTCGAAGGTGTTCAACACCGCGCGCGTCGAAGCGCTCGAGCTGGAGAACCTGATCGAAGTTGCTCGCGCAACGATGGTGTCGGCGGAAGCACGTAAGGAAAGCCGTGGCGCACACGCCCACAGCGACTACGAACACCGCGACGACGACAACTGGCTGCGCCACACGCTGTGGTACAGCGAAGGCGATCGCCTCGACTACAAGCCGGTTCAAATGAAGCCGCTGACGGTCGAATCCGTGCCGCCGAAGCCGCGCACGTTCTAAGCCGAGTCAAAGGAATCCGAAATGGCAAAACGCATTTTTGAAGTCTACCGCTACGATCCGGACAAGGACGCAGCGCCGCGCATGCAGACGTACGAGCTCGAGCTCCAGCACGAGCGCATGCTGCTCGACGCACTGGTCAAGCTGAAGGCAGTGGACGAGACGCTGTCGTTCCGCCGTTCGTGCCGTGAAGGCGTGTGCGGTTCGGACGCGATGAACATCAACGGCAAGAACGGTCTCGCGTGTCTCACGAACCTGAACGACCTGCCGCAGAAGATCGTGCTGCGTCCGCTGCCGGGCCTGCCCGTCGTGCGCGACCTGATCGTCGACATGACGCACTTCTTCAACCAGTACCACTCGATCAAGCCGTACCTGATCAACGACGCGCCGCCGCCGGAGAAGGAACGCCTCCAGTCGCCGGAAGAACGCGACGAACTCGACGGCGTGTACGAGTGCATTCTGTGTGCGAGCTGCTCGACGTCGTGCCCGAGCTTCTGGTGGAACCCGGACAAGTTCGTCGGCCCAGCCGGCCTGCTGCAGGCTTACCGCTTCATCGCGGACAGCCGCGACACGGCGACCGGCGAGCGTCTCGACAACCTGGAAGACCCGTACCGTCTGTTCCGTTGCCACACGATCATGAACTGCGTCGACGTTTGCCCGAAGGGCCTGAACCCGACGAAGGCGATCGGCAAGATCAAGGAACTGATGGTCCGCCGCGCGGTTTAAGGTCGAGATGAGCGACGATTCGCACCAATCCGACCCGCACCGTCGCGCGCGCCTCCGCTGGCGCGCGCGGCGGGGTCTGCTGGAAAACGACATCATCTTCGAGCGTTTCTTCAGCAGATACGAGCATGACCTCACCGATGCAGACGTAGGCGCGTTGTCGCGCCTGCTCGATCTGAGCGACAACGACCTGATGGACTTGCTCCTCGCGCGCAAGGAACCAGAAGGCGACCTAAACAGCCCGGATATTCACCGGCTGTTGGAGATGCTGCGCAACGTGTAACGCGTTACGCCCGTTATCGAATCCCGTTTCTTTATTTCGATTGAGGATGTGCCATGACTCCGTCTGATGTTAAAGCCACGCTATCGTTCAGCGACAACTCGCCGAGCGTCGAACTGCCGATCTACAAGGGCACGATGGGCCCGGACGTAATCGACATCCGCAAGCTGTACGGCCAGACCGGCAAGTTTACGTACGACCCGGGCTTCATGTCGACGGCAGCTTGTAATTCGGCGATCACGTACATCGACGGCGACAAGGGCGAGCTGCTGTACCGCGGCTACCCGATCGACAACCTCGCGCAAAACGCGGACTTCCTCGAAAGCTGCTACCTGCTGCTGAAGGGTGAGCTGCCGAACGCAGCGCAGAAGAAGGAATTCGTCGACACCGTCACGAAGCACACGATGGTGCACGAGCAGATGCACTTCTTCTTCCGTGGCTTCCGCCGCGACGCGCACCCGATGGCGATCCTGGTCGCCGCAGTCGGCGCGCTGTCGGCGTTCTACCACGACTCGCTCGACATCAACGATCCGCGTCACCGTGAAGTGTCGGCGATCCGCATGATCGCGAAGCTGCCGACGCTCGTCGCGATGGCATACAAGTACAGCATCGGTCAGCCGTTCGTGTATCCGAAGAACTCGCTGTCGTACAGCGCGAACTTCATGCACATGATGTTCTCGAACCCGTGCGAAGAGTACAAGGTCAACGACGTGCTCGTCCGCGCACTCGACCGTATCCTGATCCTGCACGCCGATCACGAGCAGAATGCATCGACGTCGACCGTCCGCCTGGCCGGTTCGTCGGGCGCGAACCCGTTCGCGTGTATCGCTGCCGGTATCGCCTGTCTGTGGGGCCCGGCGCACGGTGGTGCGAACGAAGCCGCGCTGAACATGCTCGAGCAGATCGGTTCGCCGGACAACATCCCCGAATTCATCAAGCAGGTGAAGGACAAGAATTCGGGCGTGAAGCTGATGGGCTTCGGTCACCGCGTGTACAAGAACTACGACCCGCGTGCGAAGCTGATGCGCGAAACGTGCTACGAAGTGCTGAACGAACTGGGCCTGCACGACGACCCGCTGTTCAAGCTCGCGATGCAGCTCGAGAAGATCGCGCTGGAAGACGAATACTTCGTGTCGCGCAAGCTGTACCCGAACGTCGACTTCTACTCGGGCATCGTCCAGCGCGCGCTGGGCATCCCGACGTCGATGTTCACGTGTATCTTCGCGATGGCACGTACGGTCGGCTGGATTGCACAGTGGAACGAAATGATCGGCGATCCGGAACAGAAGATCGGCCGTCCGCGTCAGCTGTTCATCGGCGATACGCCGCGCGAAGCGAAGCCGCTCAACGCACGTTAAGTCGTGCGCGGCGCGAACGGCCGGCAGGCCGCTCGCGTCGGGCGATCGCAACGCCTCGACACCCCGACGGGTCATCCCGTCGGGGTGTTTTCATTTGTGCGGCCGAGGTTCGCTCGGGCCGGCGCGGTGGTCGAGCGACGGCGGGCGAGTGTCGAGTTCGGGTGCGTCGTCATCGGGCGCGTGGCCGTGCTGCACGAAGAACTGCCGGTATGCGCCGGGCGTCATCCCGCGCGCGGCGAGGAACTGGCGGTTGAAGTTCGCGGCATTCGGAATGCCGCAGCGCGCAGCCACGGTCGCGATCGGCCAGTCGGTGCCGACGAGATGACGGCACGCGTGCGCGAGTCGCAGCCGCTGCACGTAGCGGCCGACGCTTTCGCCGAGGTGCCGGACGAACAGGCGCTGCAGCGTGCGTTCGGACATGTGCGCAGCGGCGGCGAGCGTGTCGATGCGCAGTGGTTCGTGGAAGTGCCGGTCGATTGCGTCGAGCACGCGATCGAGGCGTTCGGCTTCGGGGGCGGCCGTGT
>NZ_CAJNKE010000273.1 GCF_905232215.1 Burkholderia sp. LMG 13014 | reverse complement strand
ACGCACAGCAACCCGGCCTGGCCACCGAGCGTCACGGCGTTGCGCGCGACGTTGGCCGCACCGCCGAGCCGCTCTTCCTGACGCTGCACGTGCACGACCGGCACCGGCGCTTCAGGCGAAATGCGATCGACGTTGCCGAACCAGTAACGGTCGAGCATCACGTCGCCGACGACAAGCACGCGCGAGCACGCGATCTGCGCACGCGGCACCGGAACGACTTCGCGGAGAGTATTCATCGTGCGGTCAGCCACGGGAAGACGACTGGGGATCGACATACGGCCGGCCGATCGCGTAGTAGTCGATGCCCAGCTCGGCCATCGCGTCCGGCTCGTACAGGTTGCGCCCGTCGAAGATCACCGGCACCTTCAGTTCAGCCTTCAGGCGTGTGAAATCGGGGCTCCGGAATTCCTTCCACTCGGTCACGATCACGAGCGCATCCGCGCCCTTCACGGCGACGTCCTGCGTGTCGACGAGATGCAGCCGCGCCAGCGCGTCCGCGTCATTGCCGAAATCCAGCGCGAACACGCGCCGTGCTTCTTCGATCGCGACCGGATCGTATGCACGCACGGTCGCACCGCGTGCGAGCAGCGCGGCGATCAGGCGGCGGCTCGGCGCCTCGCGCATGTCATCGGTGTTCGGCTTGAACGCCAGGCCCCAGACCGCGAACTCGCGGCCGGTCAGGTCGGCACCGAAGCGCTGCTCGATCTTGCCGATCAGCACGTCCTTCTGCGCATGATTGGCCGCCTCGACGGCCTCCAGGATACGCAGCGGCTGGCCGTTCTCGCCGGCCGTGCGAATCAGCGCCTGGACGTCCTTCGGGAAGCACGAGCCGCCGTAGCCGACGCCGGCGTACAGGAAGTGATAGCCGATGCGCGGATCGGAGCCGATCCCGCGGCGCACGGCTTCGATGTCGGCACCGACCTTGTCGGCGAGATTCGACATCTCGTTCATGAACGAGATACGCGTTGCAAGCATCGCGTTCGCCGCATATTTTGCGAATTCGGCCGAACGCACGTCCATGTAGATCGTGCGCTCGTGGTTGCGGTTGAACGGCGCGTAAAGCTTCTTCATCTTCTCGCGCGCGATCGTGCCCGTCTCGTCGTCGTCGACGCCGATGATGATGCGGTCAGGACGCATGAAGTCTTCGACCGCGGCGCCTTCCTTCAGGAACTCCGGGTTCGACACGACCGAGAAGCGATGCGCGACACTGCCCGCCAGCCCGCGGGCGGCAAGCGCCTCGTCAACCACGCCGCGCACGCGCTGCGCGGTGCCGACCGGCACCGTCGATTTGTCGACGATCACCTTGAAGCTCGTCATGTTGCGGCCGATGTTGCGCGCGGCTTCGAGCACGTACTGCAGGTCGGCCGAACCGTCCTCGTCGGGCGGCGTGCCGACCGCGATGAACTGGATCTCGCCGTGCGCGACGCTCGCCTCGATGTCGGTCGAGAAGCGCAGGCGCCCCGCCGCGCGGTTGCGCGCGATGATGTCCAGCAGCCCCGGTTCGTGAATCGGCATCCCGCCGTTGTTCAGGATATCGATCTTGCGCGGATCGACGTCGAGACAGAAGACGTCGTGACCAATCTCCGCCAGGCAGGCGCCCGTGACGAGACCGACGTAGCCGGTGCCGATGATGGTGATTTTCATAGATGTTCCGGTACTTCCCGGTAATTGACTAACTTGGCCGCCGGGACGAGCCCGGCGACAACCGCAGCGCGTTGGCTCCGCGTGCCGGGATCAGCCCGGCATCGCTGGTTCGACGCGGCGCGGCGCATAGGTTTCCCAGCCGCTGCATCCGGGACACTGCCAATAGAAAAGCCGTGCCCGGAAACCACAATTCTGGCACGTATACCGTGGCAGATTCTTCGTGCGCTGCTTGATCAGCGCACGCATCATTTCAAGTTCCTTACGACGCGGTTCGTCGGCTGCCGCGATTTGCGCATCGAGCAGATGCAGCATCCCCGACAGGTTCGGCGACTTCTCCATCTGCGCGCGCGCGAGCGTGTGCGCCGCGTCCTGGCCACGCAACCCCGCGATGTGCTGGTACGCGATGTCGAGCAGGTCGTTCGACGGATAGCGATCGATATACCCCATCAGCAGCTCGGCGCCTTCGGCGTTCTTGCCGAGCGCGACATACGCCTTCATCAGCTTGTCGGCGACGAGCGGCAGATACGCCGGATTCTGCGCTTCGACGCGCTTCCAGTGCTCGATCGCGGCCGCGTGGTTGCCCTCCGCTTCCGCCGCGTCGCCGGACAGAACCGTCGCGCGAACGTTCTGCGGGTTCACCGCCAGCGCCAGGCGCAGCTGCTCGGCGGCCGCTGCCGCGTTCTTGCGCTGCAGCGCGTCCTGCGCGAGTTCGCAGTGGAACTGTGCGATTTCGACGCCAAGCGGTTTGTCGCTCATCGACTCGATGCGCTTCGCCGTATCGATCGACTTGTTCCAGTCCTTCTCGATCTCGTAGATCGTCAGCAGCGCCCGCTGCGCGCCGAGCGCGTAATCGCCGTCGGCGAGCTTGTGGAATGCCTCCTCGGCACGATCGAGCAGGCCGGCTTTCAGGAAATCCTGGCCAAGCTCGTACAACGCGTGGTCGCGCTCGTTGACCGGCAAGTCCGTGCGGCTCAGCAGGTTCTGATGCACACGGATCGCGCGGTCGGTTTCGCCGCGGCGGCGAAACAGGTTGCCGAGCGCGAAGTGCAGTTCGACCGTCTCGGGATCGAGCTTGGCGACCTCGATGAACGCGTCGATCGCCTTGTCGGGTTGTTCGTTCAACAGAAAATTCAGGCCGCGAAAATACGATCGCGGCAGGTTGGCACTCTCCGACAGGAGATTCTTCAGGTCATAGCGTGACGCCGCCCAACCGAGCGCGAACGCGACCGGAATCGCGAGCAACCACCAGAAATCCAGATCCATGCGAAATATCGAAGCAGAGACGAAAACCGCGCGATGATCGCGCGGCGTCCGGGTTAAATGACGGGCGGCATCGGCGGCTGGTCGATGACGGCCGGCGTTTCGCGCGCCGCGCGCAGATCGCGCTTCAGGCGCCCGTTCTCGAGACGCAGGCGGAAGACCGACGGCAGCGCGGACAGCAAGCCGGCCAGCAGCCCCACGGCGAAGAACGCCAGGCCGAGCAGGATCAGCGGCGCTTGCCATGAAAAGCCGGCAACGAAATTCAGCGTCGCGGTTTGCGTATTGGCCAGCGCAAGCACCAGCAGCAGCACGAACACCAATACCCGGATCAGCCAGACGATAAACTTCATGAAGCCCTCTCTTTGTTGAGGTTTGCCGCGGCGCGCGACTCCCCTTCGTCGCGCCGAATCGACCCGTATTGTAAAGGAAGCGTTTCCGCGGCTGCGCACATCCTGCGCGCGCCCGTTACGCCGCCCGCGCCGGAAATGAAAAAAGCGCCCGCAAGGGGCGCTTTTCTTTTCAGCCTTCGCCGGATGGGTTCCGGGCAAACCGGTTGACGCTCAACGCTCGTCGTCCGGATCGTCAGCCTTCAGCGGTTCACCGGCGCGGCCGTCGACGCGTTCACGCAATTCCTTGCCAGGCTTGAAGTGCGGCACGAACTTCTCGGGCACCTGCACTTTCTCCCCCGACTTCGGGTTGCGTCCGACGCGCGCCGGCCGACGGTTGAGGCCAAAGCTGCCGAAACCCCGAATTTCGATACGATGCCCTTTCGCCAGGGCGTCAGACATCGCATCGAGCATCGTTTTCACCGCGAAATCCGCATCCTTGAGGACAAGTTGCGGAAATCGCGATGCCAGCTGCGCGACCAACTCGGATTTGGTCATACTTCAGCAGACCTCGTGAGGCTTACTGGTTCTGGCCGTCGAGCTTCGCCTTCAGCAGCGCGCCGAGGTTGGTCGTACCGGTCGCAGCAGAGCTGGAGTCCGACTGCAGGCCGCGGATCGCTTCCTGTTGCTCAGCCGAATCCTTCGCCTTGATCGACAGGTTGATGCCGCGCGACTTGCGATCGATGTTGATCACCATCGCGTTGACCTTGTCGCCTTCCTTCAGCACGTTGCGTGCATCTTCGACGCGATCCTGCGAGATTTCCGACGCACGCAGGTAGCCTTCGATGTCGCCCGTCAGCGTAACGACCGCACCCTTCGCATCGACCGTCTTCACGACGCCGTCAACGATCGAGCCCTTGTCGTTCATTGCAACGTAGTTGCTGAACGGGTCGCCTTCGAGCTGCTTGATGCCCAGCGAAATACGTTCCTTCTCGACGTCGATACCGAGCACGATTGCTTCGACTTCGTCGCCCTTCTTGTACTTGCGAACGGCTTCTTCGCCGGTTTCGCTCCACGACAGGTCCGACAGGTGGACCAGGCCGTCGATGCCGCCCGGCAGACCGATGAACACGCCGAAGTCGGTGATCGACTTGATTGCGCCCGTGATCTTGTCGCCCTTCTTGAAGTTGCGGCTGAAGTCATCCCACGGATTCGGCTTGCACTGCTTCATGCCGAGGCTGATACGACGACGGTCTTCGTCGATCTCGAGGACCATGACTTCGACTTCGTCGCCCAGCTGGACAACCTTCGACGGAGCAACGTTCTTGTTGGTCCAGTCCATTTCCGACACGTGGACGAGGCCTTCGATGCCCGATTCCACTTCGACGAATGCGCCGTAGTCGGTGATGTTCGTGACCTTGCCGAACAGGCGCGTGCCCGACGGGTAACGGCGCGAGATGCCTTCCCACGGATCGTCGCCCAGTTGCTTGATGCCCAGCGAGACGCGGTTCTTCTCTTGGTCGAACTTGAGGATCTTCGCGGTGACTTCCTGGCCAACCGACAGGACTTCGCTCGGGTGACGCACACGACGCCATGCGATGTCGGTGATGTGCAGCAGGCCGTCGATGCCGCCGAGGTCGACGAACGCGCCGTAGTCGGTGATGTTCTTGACCACGCCGTTGACGATCGCGCCTTCCTTCAGCGTCTCGAGCAGCTTCGCGCGCTCTTCGCCCTGGGTTGCTTCGATCACTGCACGACGCGACAGCACGACGTTGTTACGCTTGCGATCGAGCTTGATCACGCGGAACTCGAGCGTCTTGCCTTCGTACGGGGTCGTGTCCTTGACCGGACGCGTGTCGACCAGCGAACCCGGCAGGAACGCGCGGATGCCGTTGACCATCACGGTCATGCCGCCCTTCACCTTGCCGGTGATCGTGCCGGTGACGAGTTCGTTGTTGTCGAGAGCCTTTTCCAGCGACAGCCACGATGCAAGGCGCTTCGCCTTGTCGCGCGACAGGATCGTGTCGCCGTAGCCGTTTTCGAGTGCGTCGATCGCGACGGACACGAAATCGCCCGACTGCACCTCAACCTCGCCCTGATCGTTCAGGAATTCCTCGATCGGAATGTAAGCCTCGGACTTCAGGCCTGCATTGACGACCACGAAGTTGTGGTCGACGCGCACGACTTCGGCGGAAATCACTTCGCCGGCGCGCATGTCTTGGCGGGTCAGCGACTCTTCGAACAGAGCCGCGAAAGATTCAGTATTCGGGGTAGAGGTTTGCAGGTCGGACATAAAAATCTGATTGTGCATGGATCGCTGTGCCACGCCGGCCGGAATGGCAGGCTGAAAGGGCCAGATCGAGGTCCACACGGGGTTAAGGGTTCGAAACACGCTCCGCACTTACGCGCGGAGCACCTACCGCTACCCGCCTTCTCAGGCGGGCTGGCCGAGCGCCCGGTACCACTGCAGCACCTGGTCGACGGCTTCATCGACCGAAAGTGCGGACGTATCGAGCAGCTTGGCATCTGCCGCGGGCTTCAGCGGCGCGGCCGCGCGATTGCTGTCGCGCGCGTCACGTTCACGAAGATCCCGGAGCAAGTCATCTATATTAGCAGAAAAACCTTTTTGCATCAATTGCTTATGCCGTCTGGTCGCGCGCGCCTCGGCGCTGGCCGTCAGGAACACCTTCAGCATGGCATCCGGGAAGATCACGGTGCCCATGTCGCGCCCGTCTGCAACGAGGCCCGGCGTCTTGCGGAACGCGCGCTGGCGCGCGACGAGCGCGGTGCGAACCGGCCCGTGCACGGCGATCGCCGATGCGCGGTTGCCGACCGCTTCGGCGCGGATGTCGTTCGACACATCGACGCCGTCGAGCTGCGCGCAGCCTTCGCGGAACGTGATGTGGAGATCGTCGATCAGCTTCACGAGTGCATCGATGTCGTCGGCCGCGATGTCGTAGCGCACGCTCGCCAGCGCCGCGAGACGGTACAGCGCGCCGCTGTCGAGCAGGTGGAAGCCGAGATGCGCGGCGACGAGCGCGGCGACGGTGCCCTTGCCGGAAGCAGTCGGGCCGTCGATCGTGATGACAGGGGTCGGGTGAAAGGGGCGGGTCGATTTCATCGGAACAATCAGGTCAGGCTTTGGCGAGCGCGGCGAAGCGGTCGAAATAGTCGGGGAACGTCTTGCCGACGCACTTCGGGTCGTTGATCCGCACGGGCACGCCGCCCAGGCTGACGAGCGAGAAGCACATCGCCATCCGGTGATCGTCGTACGTGTCGATCGCCGCGTTCGGCGTGAGCTTTTCCGGCGGCGTGACGACGAGATAGTCGGGGCCTTCCTCGACGATCGCACCGACCTTGCGCAGCTCGGTCGCCATCGCGGCGATGCGGTCGGTTTCCTTCACGCGCCAGCTGGCGATGTTGCGCAGCGTGCTCGTGCCGTTCGCGAACAGCGCCGCGACCGCGATGGTCATCGCCGCATCGGGGATCAGGTTGAAGTCCATGTCGATCGGCTCGAGCTTGCCGTGGTCGTGGCCGATGCCGCGCACGTCGATCCAGTCGTCGCCCATCGTCACGTTCGCGCCCATCTGCATCAGCGCATTCGCGAAGCCGACATCGCCCTGGATGCTCGCGCGCCCCACGCCTTCGACGCGCAGCGGGCCGCCGCCTAGCGCACCGGCCGCGAGGAAGTACGACGCGGACGACGCATCGCCCTCGACCATGATCCGCCCCGGCGAGCGGTAGCGGACGCCGGCCGGAACGACGAAGCGCTGCCAGCCGTCGCGCTCGACGGTCACGCCGAAGCGCTCCATCAGCCGGATCGTGATGTCGATGTACGGCTTCGAGATCAGCTCGCCGTCGACCTCGACGACGGTCTTGCCGTCCTTCGCCTTCACGAGCGGCAGCGTCATCAACAACGCCGTGAGGAACTGGCTCGACACGTCGCCGCGCACGCGGATCGGGGCGTCGACAGAAACCGTCGCGGGCTTGATCCGCAGCGGCGGGTAGCCTTCGTTCAGCTCGTAGTCGATCTGCGCGCCGATCTGCCGCAGGCCGTCGACGAGATCGCCGATCGGCCGCTCATGCATGCGCGGCACGCCGTGCACGCGATAGTCACCGCCGTTCACCGCGAGCGCGGCGGTCAGCGGCCGCACGGCCGTGCCCGCGTTGCCGAGGAACAGGTCGGCCGACTTCGCGGTGAATGCGCCGCGCGTACCCGTGACGACACAGGTGTCGCCATCGCGCGCGAGCTTCACGCCGAGCTTGCCAAGTGCATCGAGCATCACGCGCGTGTCGTCGGAGTCGAGCAGGTTCGTGATCGTCGTTTCGCCTTCGGCAAGCGCCGCGAGCAACAGCACGCGGTTCGAAATGCTCTTCGAGCCGGGCAGGCGCACGGTGCCCGATGCGCTGGAGTACGGGCCGAGATCGAGATAGTCCATGGGAATCGTCCTGTTATTTCTTGACCGGTTCGGCAGCGGGCGTGCCGCCGCGCTCC
>NZ_CAJNKE010000272.1 GCF_905232215.1 Burkholderia sp. LMG 13014 | reverse complement strand
GTTGCGCGCCGGCGGCCTGCCGCTCGACACGCTGTCGATGGGCATGTCCGCCGATCTCGATGCGGCCGTGCTCGAAGGCGCGACGATCGTGCGCGTCGGCACCGCGATCTTCGGCGCGCGCGATTACTCGCACTGAACGCCGCCCCCTTTACGCCCTACCGTTCACTCACTCGCTCAATCGGACATCATGAAAATCGCATTCATCGGCGGCGGCAACATGGCCGCGGCCCTGATCGGCGGCCTGATCAAGCGCGGCGTCGCCGCTGACGGCCTGTATGCCATCGACGTCAACGAAGAGGTGCGCGCGCGCGCCGCCCAGCAGTTCGGCGTGCGCACCGGCGCGGCCGTCGACGCGACGCTCGCCGACTACGACGCGGTCGTGCTCGCGGTGAAGCCGCAGGTGCTGAAGGACGTCGCGCAGGCGCTCGCACCGCACCTGAAGTCGCAGCTCGTGATCAGCATCGCGGCCGGCATCCGCGGCACCGATCTCGCGCGCTGGCTCGGCGGCTACGACCGCATCGTGCGCACGATGCCGAACACGCCCGCGCTCGTCGGCATGGGCGTGACGGGCCTCGCCGCGCTGCCGGGCGTCGAGGCGGCGGGCCGCGAACTCGCGTCGAACGTGCTCGGCGCGGTCGGCGAGATCGTGTGGTTCGACGACGAGTCGAAGCTCGACGCCGTCACCGCGATCTCGGGCAGCGGCCCGGCCTACGTGTTCTATTTCATCGAAGCGCTGCAGGAAGCCGCGCGCCAGCTCGGCATGAACGACGAACAGGGCCGCGCACTCGCGGTCGCGACGTTCACGGGTGCCGCGCAACTCGCCGCGCAATCGGGCGAGCCGGCGAGCGTGCTGCGCGAACGTGTCACGTCGAAAGGCGGCACGACGGCCGCCGCGCTCGCGTCGTTCGACGCGCAGGGCGTGAAGGATGCGATCGTGCGCGGCGCGCTTGCGGCCGAGGCGCGCGCGAAGGAAATGGGCGACGAGCTCGGTCGCGCGTAAGCGCGCCGGTGGTACCGGCCCGGTGCTCACTGCGCTGCACGGGCCGGGCGCCCCGCCCCCGTTACATTGCACGAACAACAAAAAAGCGGCCTGGGCCGCTTTTTTGTTGGTACCGCGCTCCGTACAACCTCCGGCCCGCGGCGAACGGATCGCGAAACTCAGCTCCCTGCCAGCAGGTAATGCGCGGCAATGCCCGCGAACAGCACGCCGCCGAGCCAGTTGTTGTGCCGGAACGCGGCGAAGCACGGCATCCGCTCACGGCCCTTGATCAGCGTGTAGTGATACAGCGCGCAGCCGACCGCCGCCGCCCAGCCGGCCCAGTACGCGAGGCCGAAGCCGAGCGTCACGCCGATCCACACGTAGATGCCGAGCGTCACCGCGTAGCACAGCATGACGGCCGCGACGTCGAAGCGGCCGAACGTCAGCGCGGACGTACGGATCCCGATCTTGATGTCGTCGTCGCGATCGACCATCGCGTATTCGGTGTCGTACGCGACCGACCAGAAAATGTTCGCGGCCAGCATCACCCACGCGATCGTCGGCACCGTGTCCTGCACGGCCGCGAACGCCATCGGAATGCCGAAGCCGAACGCGATGCCGAGATACGCCTGCGGAATCGCGAAGAAGCGCTTCATGAACGGATACGAGCCCGCGACGAACAGCGCGACGACGGACAGCTGCTTGGTCAGCGTGTTGAGCGGCAGGATCAGCAGGAACGAGATGAATGCGAGCCCGACCGCGATCGCGATGGCTTCCCACGCGCGGATCTTGCCCGACGTCAGCGGCCGGTCGGCCGTGCGCTTCACGTGGCGGTCGAAATCGCGGTCGGCGTAGTCGTTCATCGCGCAGCCGGCCGAGCGCATCAGCAGCGTGCCGAGCGAGAAGATCACGAGCAGCAGCCAGCGCGGATGGCCGTCGGACGCGATCCACAGCGCGTTGAGCGTCGGCCACAGCAGCAGCAGGCTGCCGATCGGCTTGTCCATCCGGACGAGCCGCAGATACAGGGGAAAGCGGGCAAGCATGGCGAAGCACCGGGAAGATAACCCCGGCATTTTAGAGCCGAGCGGTGCTTTGCGTCATGTCGGCGCGGCCGGCGGGCGGTAGCGGCGAGACACCAGCTCGCTGCCCGTGCCCGCTGCACATGGCCGAGCCGCAAAGCGCATCAATCAAGGGACAGAGCCGGCACACGCGCGGATCCGTCAGGCGCACCGCCCTGCGCTCGGCCCGATGCGTACAGATCAATCAGGGCCGGAGCAGCGTGCGCGGACTTCAGCCAGCTTGCCGCGCGTTGCACGCCTACGCGAGCAGCGACCGCAGCATCCACGCGGTTTTTTCATGAATCTGCAGGCGCTGCGTCAGCAGGTCGGCGGTCGGCTCGTCGCTCGCCGCATCGGCAAGCGGGAAGATCGCGCGCGCGGTGCGTACGACGGCCTCATGCCCCTCGACGAGCTGGCGGATCATGTCTTCGGCCACCGGCACGCCGTTCGCTTCCGGCACCGACGACAGTTTCGCGAAATCGCCGAAGGTGCCCGGCGCGACGACGCCGAGCGTGCGAATGCGTTCGGCAACCGAATCGACCGCGAGCCACAGTTCGTTGTACTGCGCCTCGAACATCAGGTGCAGCGTGTTGAACATCGGGCCCGTGACGTTCCAGTGGAAATTGTGGGTCTTCAGGTACAGCGTGAACGTATCGGCGAGCAGGCGCGACAGGCCTTCCGCGATCTTCTTGCGGTCCTTGTCGCTGATGCCGATGTTGATCTGCGCAGCGTAAGTTTTCCCGGACATGTTCTGGACTCCTTATTCAATGAAGCAGAGCAATAAAAGCGAATCGGGCTACCTGTCTATTGATACCGCACTACCGATACCGCACTACCCGCACGCACGGCTCGCCACTGCGCGTGGCGCGTAAAACACCGTGCTCAGGCAGCCGCGATCGCGTGCAGCGCCTGCGACACCAGCTCGGCCGCGCCGCCGATGACGATCGCGGATCCGACGACGTATCGCGCGATCTCGGCCGGCGCCCGCACCTTCGGCGCCAGTGCGGCGCGCATGTTCTGCATCATTTGCGTCATGATCGTCACTCCTTCAACAAAACCCAGGGTCTGAAAAAACGGCCGGTCGGACGACCGGCCGTTTTCCGTTACTGCACTACTGCATCACCGAACTACTGCACGGCGACACTCACGCGAGATCGAAGCGGTCGAGGTTCATCACCTTGTTCCAGGCCGCGACGAAATCACGTGCGAACTTCTCCTTCGCATCCTCGCTGCCGTACACCTCGGCCAGCGCACGCAGTTGCGCATGCGAACCGAAGATCAGGTCGACGCGCGAGCCGGTCCACTTGACCTTGCCCGTCGCACGATCGCGCCCTTCGAACACGTCGTTCGCTGCCGACACCGGCTTCCATTCCGTGCCCATGTCGAGCAGGTTCACGAAGAAGTCGTTCGTCAGCGCTTCCGGACGGTCGGTGAACACGCCGTGCTTCGCATCGCCGGCATTCGCACCCAGCACGCGCAGGCCACCGACGAGTGCCGTCATCTCGGGCGCGGTCAGCGTCAGCAGTTGCGCCTTGTCGACCAGCAGCGCCTCGGCCGGCGTCTGGTACGCGTGCTTCAGGAAGTTGCGGAAGCCATCTGCAACCGGCTCGAGCACGGCCATCGCTTCGATGTCGGTCTCTTCCTGCGACGCATCCGCACGGCCCGGTGCGAACGGCACCGTCACCGCGACGCCCGCGTTCTTCGCGGCCTGCTCGACGCCGGCCGCACCGGCCAGCACGATCAGGTCGGCGAGCGACACCTTCTTGCCGCCCGTCTGCGCGTCGTTGAACGCCTTCTGCACGCCTTCGAGCGTCGCCAGCACCTTCGCGAGTTCGGCCGGACGGTTCACTTCCCAGTCCTTCTGCGGCGCCAGGCGAATACGCGCACCGTTTGCACCGCCGCGCTTGTCCGAACCGCGGAACGTCGCAGCCGACGCCCATGCGGTCGACACGAGCTGCGACACCGACAGGCCCGATGCGAGCACCTTCGCCTTCAGCGCCGCGACGTCGGCGTCGTCGATCAGCTTGTGGTCGACGGCCGGAATCGGGTCCTGCCACAGCAGATGCTCGGCCGGCACGTCCGGGCCCAGATAGCGGGCACGCGGGCCCATGTCGCGGTGCGTGAGCTTGAACCAGGCACGCGCGAACGCGTCGGCGAACTCGGCCGGATTCTCGTAGAAGCGGCGCGAAATCTTCTCGTAGGCCGGATCGAAACGCAGCGACAGGTCGGTCGTCAGCATCGTCGGGCGATGCTTCTTCGACGCATCGAACGCATCCGGAATCACGTCGCCGGCGTCCTTCGCGACCCACTGGTGCGCGCCGGCCGGGCTCTTCGTGAGCTCCCATTCGTAGCTGAACAGGTGCTTGAAGAAGTCGTTGCTCCACTGCGTCGGCGTCGACGTCCACGTGACTTCGAGGCCGCTGGTGATGGCATCCTTGCCCTTGCCCGTGCCGAACGTGCTCTTCCAGCCGAGGCCCTGCTCTTCGAGGCCCGCCGCTTCCGGCTCGGCGCCGACGTTCGAGGCCGGACCGGCGCCGTGCGTCTTGCCGAACGTGTGGCCACCCGCGATCAGCGCGACCGTCTCTTCGTCGTTCATCGCCATGCGCGCGAACGTCTCGCGGATGTCATGCGCGGCCGCGACCGGGTCGGGGTTGCCGTCCGGGCCTTCCGGGTTCACGTAGATGAGGCCCATCTGCACCGCCGCGAGCGGGCTTTCGAGATCGCGCTTGCCCGAGTAGCGGCTGTTCGGGCCGCCGCTCAGTTCCAGCCAGATCTTTTCCGAACCCCAGTACACGTCGTCCGGCTCCCACGTATCGACGCGGCCGCCGGCGTAGCCGAAGGTCTTGAAGCCCATCGATTCGAGCGCGACGTTGCCGGTCAGGATCAGCAGGTCGGCCCACGAGATGTTGCGGCCGTACTTCTGCTTGATCGGCCACAGCAGCCGGCGCGCCTTGTCGAGACTCACGTTGTCCGGCCAGCTGTTGAGCGGCGCGAAGCGCTGCTGACCGCCACCCGCGCCGCCGCGGCCGTCGGCCGTGCGGTACGTGCCGGCGCTGTGCCAGGCCATGCGGATGAACAGGCCGCCATAGTGGCCGAAGTCGGCCGGCCACCAATCCTGCGACGCCGTCATCAGCGCGTGCAGGTCCTTCTTCACCGCCGCAAGGTCCAGCGTCTTGAACGCTTCGGCGTAGTCGAAATCCTTGTCCATCGGATCGGACAGTGCCGAATGCCGGTGCAGGATGTTCAGGTTAAGCTGATTCGGCCACCAGTCCTTGTTCGTCGTGCCGCCACCAGCGGTGTGGTTGAACGGGCACTTCGTTTCGTTCGACATGCGATTTCTCCTTGGCTTGCTCATATGACTCCACCCGTTCGCTCCGGCAGCATGCCGGGCGCGGTTGGCGGAGTGTCATTGCGGGGATGGGAAACGGAACAGGTTGGTCCTCCTGTCGTACTACGGGATGTCGTACGTGGCCTGTGGCGCGCGCTCCCGCTGCGATGCACCGCAGGCGGGTCGCTCGGGGAACCGGCTGCCGGCAGGCGTCGTGCCGGCGCTGCGGGCGGTATTCCAGCTTTCGGACATGCGATGCTCCCTCATGGCTTGACGGCGGGTGACGCGGGGGAACACTGAACCGGCGCGCGGCGGCGTTCAACCACCATACACACGGTCCGCCAGGTACGCGAACGCAATCGGACGCAGGCTGCGAACCGCCGCCCTGGCGCGATGTACGACCGCGTCGCGCGACGGGATGTTCCGCTGCGCGCGCTGCAATACCGATTGCATCATGACACCCTCCTTCGACGCTTGCATTCGACGGGCGGATCAGTCGTCGACATCACGCCGATCCATGTAGAGGATTCTATTCACATCTATCGAATTATTGAATTTGATAACTTTTATCTATGTGATAGAGAAAAATAAACGGGGTCGCAAGACCCCGTTCATCGTGCTGCCACATGTGCATGCTGCAGCGTGCTCAGTTCATCGTCGCCGGCATGTCGAGCTTCGCGACGCCCGGCAGGTCGCACGCGGAAATTGCGTCGCTGATCGCGTCGATCGCGGGCATCCGCGTGAAGCTCTTGCGCCATACGAGCACCACGCGGCGGTCGGGCACCGGCTCGTTGAACGGCACGTACGACAGCAGTTCGGCATCGGGGCCGTTCGCGCGCGGGCCGACCTCGGCGACCGACATCCGCGGCAGCACGGTGATGCCGACGCCGCTCGCGACCATGTGGCGGATCGTTTCCAGCGACGAGCCCTCGAAGGTCTTCTGGATACCGTCGGCCGTCTGCGAGAAGCGCATCAGCTCCGGGCACACGCCGAGCACGTGATCGCGGAAGCAGTGGCCGTTGCCGAGCAGCAGCATGGTTTCCTGCTTCAGATCCTCGGCGTCGATTTCCTCGCGCTTCTCCCACGGATGGCCGGCGGGCAGCGCAACGACGAACGGTTCGTCGTACAACGGGCGCACCATCAGGCCGGTTTCCGGAAACGGCAGCGCCATGATCGCGGCGTCGATCTCGCCCTGCTTCAGCAGTTCGAGCAGCTTCAGCGTGTAGTTTTCCTGCAGCATCAGCGGCATCTGCGGGACGCGCTGGATCATCTGCTTGACGAGCGTCGGCAGCAGGTACGGCCCGATCGTGTAGATCACGCCCAGGCGGAACGGACCGACCAGCGGATCCTTGCCCTGCTTCGCGATCTCCTTGATCGCGAAGGTCTGCTCGAGCACGCGCTGTGCCTGCGTGACGATCTGGTCGCCGATCGGCGTCACGCTCACTTCGCTCGCACCGCGTTCGAAAATCTGCACGTTGAGCTCGTCTTCGAGCTTCTTGATCGCCACCGACAGCGTCGGCTGGCTCACGAAGCATGCTTCGGCCGCGCGGCCGAAATGCCGTTCGCGCGCGACCGCGACGATGTATTTCAATTCAGTCAGCGTCATTGTGGGTCAATCAGGGATATACATGCGATAGGTTTAATTTATACACCCTGTGACACCGGTTCGCCAAGTTTCTCTGCATCGGAATGCTTCAAACGGCGGTTTTAAATCCGGCCCCGACCCGCGGATCAGGCCTTCAGATACTGCTCGCGCGCGCCGAGCCAGCGTGCGAGATGCTGCGTGACGATCTCGGGATACGCGGCAATCAGCCGCGTCGCGGCTTCGCGGGCCGGATCGATCAGCCAGCCGTCGGTCTCGAGGTTCGCAAAGCGCAGCATCGCCGCGCCCGACTGACGTGCGCCGAGGAATTCGCCGGGGCCGCGGATCTCGAGGTCGCGCCGTGCGATCTCGAAGCCGTCGGTCGTCTCGCGCATCGTCTTCAGCCGCTCGCGGCCCGTGAGTGACAGCGGCCCCGTGTACAGCAGCACGCACACCGACGCCGCGGTGCCGCGCCCGACCCGGCCGCGCAACTGGTGCAACTGCGCGAGGCCGAAGCGCTCCGCGTGCTCGATCACCATCAGCGACGCGTTCGGCACGTCGACGCCAACCTCGATCACGGTCGTCGCAACGAGCAGTTGCACGTCGTTGCGCGTGAACGCTTCCATCACGGCCGCCTTGTCGGCCGGCGACAGCCGGCCGTGCACGAGCCCGACCTTCAGCTCCGGGAGCGTGGTGGCCAGCGTCTCGTAAGTCTCGACGGCCGTCTGCAGCTGCAGCGTCTCGCTCTCCTCGATCAACGGGCACACCCAGTAGACCTGG
>NZ_CAJNKE010000271.1 GCF_905232215.1 Burkholderia sp. LMG 13014 | reverse complement strand
CTCGAGCGCATCGAGGCGGCGGCCGATGATCGCCGGGGCGACGCCTTCCGCGTGCGCGGCCGCCGACAGGCTGCCCTTTGCCGCGACCGCGGCGAACGTTTCGATCTGCTTGAACCGGTCCATGACGCGCAGGGGCGGCGGTGCCGCCCTTCAAATAGCTTAAACCGCTCAAGATTAGGTAGATGAAAGTAAAAGATCAAGTGATGTTTAGCGTCTTTTTTAGCACATACGATCACGAATAGAATTCACCTGACCTCTGAAACTGGAGCGCAAGGCTATGTCGGCCACAACGACACTCTCCTCTCCCGACGCAATCCTCTTCGACGCATTCGGCACGTTGTTCGACGTGCGCGCCGTCCTGGCCGCGGCGGAGCAGATGTTTCCCGGTCACGGGGAACGGTTGTCGCAGCTGTGGCGACGCAAGCAAATCGAATACTCGCAGTTGCGCACGCTCGCCGATCCGGCTGGCGCGCGCTATCGCCCGTTCCGGGACATCACGCTCGATGCGCTGCGGTTCGCCGCGCGCCGGCTCGGGCTCACGCTGAACAGCGCGGCCGAGAAGCGGCTGATGGACGAATACGCATGCCTGTCCACCTATCCCGATACGGTGCCCGCGCTGCGCAAGCTGCGCGCGCTCGACCCGCGCCCGCCGCTCGGGATCCTGTCGAACGGCACGCCGCAGATGCTCGACATCGCGATCAAGAGCGCCGGCATGTCCGGGCTGTTCGATCGCGTGCTGTCGGCCGACACCGTGCGCGCGTACAAGCCGAGCCCGGCCGCCTACGCACTCGGCACCGACGCGTTCGGACCGAACCGGCGCGGCATCGTGTTCGTGTCGTCGAACGCATGGGACGTCGCCGGCGCCGTCTGGTTCGGCTACACGACGTTCTGGCTCAACCGAACGGGCGCGCCCGCCGAGGAACTCGGCGCGCCGCCCGACGGCACAGGCACCGGCATGGCCGACCTGCTCGCCTTCCTCGCCACCCCGGCTCCGTCCGGCAGATCCGCAAACCGCACGCGCCCCGGCCCGGGTGCATGACGTTCGCAGCGCTGCCGCCTTCCCCCTTCACCGAAACCGCAACTGACCGACCAAGGAGATGAGACTCATGAGCACCCCGATCACGCTGCCGCAAGGCATGGCGATCACCGGCGAAATCAAGCCGGGTTACGAAGCAATCCTGACGCCTGAAGCGCTCGCACTCGTCGCGGCGCTGCACCGCACGTTCGAACCGCGCCGCCAGGCGCTGCTGCAGGCGCGCGTCGAGCGCACGAAACGCCTCGACGCGGGCGAACGCCCCGACTTCCTGGCCGAGACCAAGGCAATCCGCGAAGGCGACTGGAAGGTCGCGCCGCTGCCGGCCGACCTGCAATGCCGCCGCGTGGAAATCACGGGCCCCGTCGAGCGCAAGATGATCATCAACGCGCTGAACTCGGGCGCCGATTCGTACATGACGGACTTCGAGGATTCGAACGCGCCGAGCTGGACGAACCAGATCGACGGCCAGATCAACCTGAAGGACGCGGTGCGCCGCACGATCTCGCTCGAGCAGAACGGCAAGTCGTACCAGCTGAACGACAAGGTCGCGACGCTGATCGTGCGCCCGCGCGGCTGGCACCTCGACGAGAAGCACGTGACGGTCGACGGCCGGCGCGTGTCCGGCGGCATCTTCGATTTCGCGCTGTTCCTGTTCCATAACGCGAAGGAACTGCTCGCGCGCGGCTCGGGCCCGTACTTCTACCTGCCGAAGATGGAAAGCCATCTCGAGGCACGCCTGTGGAACGACATCTTCGTCGCCGCGCAGGAAGGCGTCGGCGTGCCGCGCGGCACGATCCGCGCGACGGTGCTGATCGAGACGATCCTCGCCGCGTTCGAGATGGACGAGATCCTGTACGAACTGCGCGAACACAGCTCGGGCCTGAACGCCGGCCGCTGGGACTACATCTTCTCGGCGATCAAGAAGTTCAAGAACGACCGCGACTTCTGCCTCGCCGAGCGTTCGAAGATCACGATGACGGTGCCGTTCATGCGTGCGTACGCGCTGCTGCTGCTGAAGACCTGCCACAAGCGCAACGCGCCGGCGATCGGCGGGATGAGCGCGCTGATCCCGATCAAGAACGATCCGGAAGCGAACGACAAGGCGATGGGCGGCGTGCGCTCGGACAAGCAGCGCGACGCGACCGACGGCTACGACGGGGGCTGGGTCGCGCACCCGGGCCTCGTGCCGATCGCGATGGAAGAGTTCGTCAAGGTGCTCGGCGACCAGCCGAACCAGATCGCGAAGCAGCGCGACGACGTGCAGGTCGAAGGCAAGAACCTGCTCGACTTCCAGCCGGAAGCGCCGATCACCGAGGCCGGCCTGCGCAACAACATCAACGTCGGCATCCACTACCTCGGCGCATGGCTCGACGGCAACGGCTGCGTGCCGATCCACAACCTGATGGAAGATGCGGCCACGGCCGAGATTTCCCGTTCGCAGGTGTGGCAATGGATCCGCTCGCCGAAGGGCGTGCTCGACGACGGCCGCAAGGTCACGGCCGAACTCGTGCGCGAGTACGCGAAGGCCGAGCTCGACAACGTGAAGCGGTCGGTCGGCGGCAACACGCAGCCGTACGAGCGCGCCGCGGCGATCTTCGAGCAGATGTCGACGTCGGAAGGCTTCACCGAATTCCTGACGCTGCCGCTGTACGAGGAAATCTGACGTAGCTGCCCGCTGCGATCGGGACCGGCCCTGCGTCGGCGCCGGTCGCATGCGATGACGGCATCAAAAAAGCGCCCCACGGGGCGCTTTTTCTTTTTGTGGCAGGACCGGCTGCCACGCAACCGGTCAGACGGCTTCCCGCTCGCGCCGGTGCTGAACCCAGTCGCCCGACGCAATGCGCGGACGCCCGGCTATCGCGTGCGCGGCGACCGGATAATACAGGCAGGCGTACTGCCGGCCGCCGAGTTCGACGGTCACGTCTTCCGGCTTGAACAGCGAGTCGACGCCCGGATACACGCGCTCGATCTCGTCGAGCACCGGAACGAGCTGGTCGTCGACCTCGTAGACATCGCCCCAGACGAGCGACTTGCCGGCCGCCCCGGCGATCATCCCCGGATAGGTACCGAAATCGTACAGTTCGCCCGGCAGCGCGGCGGCGCCGAGCAGCGTCGGCGCGGCAATCCCGTGCCTGGCGGCCGCGTGGCCGATGTCGTTGGCCTCCCCGTTTCTCAAGGTGCCGTAGACGAATACGTAACGCATCGTGGTTCTCCTCTTCGATTCGTATGTTGCCGTGTTCGAGCGCGATTCGTGCGGAATCGCCCACGCATCGATAGACCGCGATACCGGCCAGATGGTTCGAGCCCTCAAGCGCGCCTGGCTCCGGGCCGTCCCGAAATCGCCGGGCCCCATACAAAGTTCATTTGAACGCGGCATGATCGCCCGACAAACCGCCGCATGCGCTTTCGCGGCGCCTTCTACAATAACGGCATCGCCGCCGCGCTGCCCGAATCGTCCATGAATCCGCCCGTCCAAGCCGACGTATCGAACCCGTACGTCATCGACATTCCGCCCGAATTCGCGCCGACCGCCGTCCATCCGATGCGCGTGCGCGCACGGCAGGTCGACGCCGGACGCCGCATCCCGCTGCACACGCATGCGTGGGCGCAGCTCGCATACGCGTCGCGCGGCGTGCTGCGCGTCGCGACCACCGGCACGACATGGATGGTGCCGCCGTCCCGCGCGATCTGGGTACCGCCGCACGTAACGCACGAGGTCGTGATCGTCGAAGAGGCGTATTTGCGCACGCTGTATATCGACGAGTCGCTCGTGCCGGACGGGCTCGACGCATGCCGCGTCGTCGAAGTGACGGGCCTCCTGCGCGAGCTGATCGTCGCACTCGGCGCGCGTGACCTGAGCACCGCGCGCGAGCGCCTGCTGTGCGGGCTCGTGCTCGACGAGCTGAGCCACGCCGAACCGCTGCCGCTCGCCGTGCCGATGCCCGACGAAAAACGACTGCGCACGCTGTGCGAATCGGTACTCGCGCACCCGGCGCACGCGGAATCGCTCGAACACTGGGCAAGCGAGGTCGGCGCGAGCACGCGCACGATTTCGCGGCTCTTCAAGCAGGAACTGGGCGTGAGCTTTTCGCAGTGGCGTCAGCAGGCGCTGCTGGCACGGGCCATTCCGCTGCTGAACCAGGGGCGCCCGCTGTCGCATATCGCGCGCGAACTCGGCTACCAGAGCCAGAGTGCCTTTTCGGCGATGTTCCGGCGTGCCTTCGGTGAAAGCCCGCGCGCGTTCATGCTGCGCGGCTACGAGCACCGCGGCCCGGAAGGCCGCCTCGCGGACGACGAAACCCCGGACGACGACGCGATCGGCGCGGCCGGCTGAACGCCGCGCTCCGGGTCGTTGACCGTCAGACCGGCCGCACCATGTGACGGATCGAGCCCAGTTGCGCGAGCCGCGACCCGGCAACCTGATAGCCCATGCGCAAGTAGAGACGCGCGGCAGGATTGTCGACGAACACGCGCAGTTGCAGTTCGTGCAGCCCGCGCGCCCGCGCCCAGCGGTGCGACATGTCGAGCATGTAGGTGCCGGCGCCCTGCCCGCGATGGCCGGCCGCGATCTGTACGTCGCGGATGTGCAGCGAGTCGCCCTCCTCGGTCACGCGCAGCACGCCGATGCGCTCGCCGTCGGCCTCGAGGATGAAGTTCTCGGATTCGCGCCAGCTCGCGTAGAACAGGTCGCTGCGCCACACGAGCCCATGGCGCTTGTAATAGCCGCCCATGTTGCCGTGCGTCAGCGCTTCGGCAAACGGAAAATCGCCAGCCTCCGCGGGCCGGAGCTGATACAGGAGTCGCAGGTCGGTCGGATCGAGCATCGCGCAGGGGTCAAGAACGCATCCCGCCACGATAGCGCAGTCGCGTGCGGATGCAATCGCGGATTTCTCGTAGCGGCTCGACGCCGGATGACCGGACGTTACGCGCCCGCCCGCGCGGCGCAACCGGAAATGCAAATGAAAAAGCCCGCACAAGGCGGGCTTCTTCATTTTTTGGCGGAGCGGACGGGACTCGAACCCGCGACCCCCGGCGTGACAGGCCGGTATTCTAACCGACTGAACTACCGCTCCAGTCTTGCTACTTGCCTGGCAGGCGTCGGTTACTTCCTGCCGGCGCATCGTTTGTTCGAACGACGCCGAAATCTGGCGTCCCCTAGGGGATTCGAACCCCTGTACTCACCGTGAAAGGGTGATGTCCTAGGCCTCTAGACGAAGGGGACAACGTACTGCTTACATCTTTAATGCAAAAGCCCGTTCAAATAACGTTCTTTGAACGGGCTTCGTTCTGGCGGAGCGGACGGGGCTCGAACCCGCGACCCCCGGCGTGACAGGCCGGTATTCTAACCAACTGAACTACCGCTCCAGCTTTCTTACTCCCACCTGCAGGACACCGTCACGTTCCTGCCTGTGTTGCGACACTTCTACGAAACGCCGCTGAATCTGGCGTCCCCTAGGGGATTCGAACCCCTGTACTCACCGTGAAAGGGTGATGTCCTAGGCCTCTAGACGAAGGGGACAACGTACTGCTTACATCTTTAATACAAAAGCCCGCTCAAAAACGTCTTGAACGGGCTTCGTTCTGGCGGAGCGGACGGGACTCGAACCCGCGACCCCCGGCGTGACAGGCCGGTATTCTAACCGACTGAACTACCGCTCCAGCTTTCTTACCCTCACCTGCAGGACGTCGGTTACGTTCCTGCCTGTGTTGCGACACTTCCATGAAACGCCGCTGAATCTGGCGTCCCCTAGGGGATTCGAACCCCTGTACTCACCGTGAAAGGGTGATGTCCTAGGCCTCTAGACGAAGGGGACATAATCTTTTCAGATCTGTCTGACTTTCGCTATTCACTTTTCAATCAACAGCGAAGGCCGAAATTCTAACTGCTTTGAATCATTTTGTGAAGCATTTATTACTACCACTGCTGCTTCGCAAATCAATCCTGCTGTTCTGGTGGTGGAGGTAAGCGGGATCGAACCGCTGACCTCTTGCATGCCATGCAAGCGCTCTCCCAGCTGAGCTATACCCCCTTGCAGAACAGAAATGAGATTATATGGAGCTACTTTGAACTTGTAAATACCCTTTTTGCGATTCGAGCGAAATTTTTTGCGAAGCTGCCGCAATGTCACGCACGGACAGCCTCGCTCGCCCTCGAATCTCAGGCCAGTGCAGCCTCGATGCGCGACACCACGACGTCGCGACCGAACAGCACGAGCACCGCATCGATCGACGGCGTGTGCGTCGTACCCGCCACCAGCAGGCGCACCGGCATCGCGAGTTGCGGCATCTTCAGCTTGTGCGTGCCGAGCGTCGCCTTCAGCGCGGCGGACACCGCTTCCTTCGTCCAGTCGGCCGCCTTCAACGCAGCGGCGAGATCGGCCAGCGCCGGACGCACCGCATCGGTCACGTGCTGCGCAAGCGCCTCGGCTTCCGGTGCCGGCACACGGTAGAACATCGCAGCGCCTTCCGCGATCTCCTTGACCGTCGTTGCGCGATCCTTCATCAGCCCGACCACCTCTTCGAGCGCAGGGCCCGTCGCGATCGCCGCATCGTCGATGCCGAGTGCGTCGAGGAACGGCTTCGCCAGCGCGGCGAGGCGCGCGTTATCCGCTTCCTTGATGTAATGCGCGTTCAGCCAGCTCAGCTTGCTGTGGTCGTACTGCGCGGGCGACTTGCCGAGATGCTCGAGATCGAACCATTCGACGAACTGCTCGCGCGAGAAGATCTCGGCATCGCCGTGCGACCAGCCGAGGCGCGCAAGATAGTTGACGACGGCTTCAGGCAGGAAGCCCGCGTCGCGGTACGCCATCACGCTCATCGCGCCATGCCGCTTGCTCATCTTCTCGCCCTGCTCGTTCAGCACGGTCGGCAGGTGCGCATAGACGGGCGCCTCGCCGCCGAGCGCATTCAGGATGTTGATCTGGCGCGGCGTGTTGTTCACGTGGTCGTCGCCACGGATCACGTGCGTGATGCCCATGTCCATGTCGTCCACCACCACGCAGAAGTTGTAGATCGGCGTGCCGTCCGGGCGCGCGATCACGAGGTCGTCGAGTTCCTCGTTCGAGATCTCGACACGCCCCTTCACGGCGTCGTCCCACACGACCGTGCCGGTCAGCGGATTGCGGAAGCGCAGCACCGGCTTCACGCCGGCCGGCGGCTCCGGCAGCACCTTGCCGGGCTCCGGACGCCACGTGCCGTCGTAGCGCGGCTTCAGGCCGGCCTCGCGCTGGCGTTCGCGCAGCGCGTCGAGTTCCTCGGCCGACATGTAGCACGGGTACGCGAGGCCCTTCTCCAGCATCTGCGCGAGCACCTCGCGGTAGCGGTCCATCCGCTGCATCTGGTAGATCGGGCCTTCGTCGAAATCCAGGCCGAGCCATTGCATCCCTTCGAGGATCGCGTCGACCGCTTCCTGCGACGAGCGCTCGACGTCGGTATCCTCGATGCGCAGCACGAACGTGCCCTTCATCTTGCGGGCGAACGCCCACGGATAGAGTGCGGAGCGGATGTTGCCGAGGTGGATGAAGCCGGTGGGACTCGGCGCGAAGCGGGTACGGACAGGACGGGTCATAAACGGTAACTCGAACGCCTGGGGCGCATGAATGATTCGACGCGGGATCGACGGCGGCAGCCCGGACAGCAACGGGGCCGGCGACGCCCGGAACGGGAAAGAAGCCGGAATTATACTCGCGCCGGACATCGCGCCAAGCGCGCCGCT
>NZ_CAJNKE010000270.1 GCF_905232215.1 Burkholderia sp. LMG 13014 | reverse complement strand
CGTGACGCCACAGCATCATCGCGGCCGCGACGCACATCATCGCGAAGGCCAGCACCCAAACCATCGCGCTATACATTGAAGCCGCCGCGGCCGAACCCGCCACCACCGAAACCGCTACCAAATCCGCCATTGCCAAAACCGCCGCTCGTCAGCGTCTGACGGTAGCGCGCGAGCTTCGGCGAGTGCGGATGGATGCCGAGCGTCTCCCAGTTGTCGACTTCCTCGCCTTCCTGCGTCACACGCGCCTCGTAACGGTAAAGCTCCTGCGTCGCGATGATGTTGTCGGACAGCCCGGTCACTTCGGTGATCGACAGGATCCGCCGTCGCCCGTTCGACAGACGCCCGATCTGCACGATGAAGTCGATCGCGTTCGCGATTTGCCGACGCAGGCTCGACTCGGTACCCTGGAAACCTGCAAAGCCCGCCAGCATCTCGAGACGATACAGACACTCGCGCGGCGAACTCGCATGCACGGTGCCCATTGAGCCATCGTGGCCCGTGTTCATCGCCTGCAACATTTCCAGCACTTCGCCGCCGCGCACTTCGCCGACGATGATCCGGTCCGGGCGCATCCGCAGCGTATTGCGCAGCAGGTCGCGAATCGACACGACGCCGGTGCCATCGAAACCGCCTGGACGGCTCTCGAGCCGTACGACGTGCGGGTGATTCAGCGACAGCTCTGCCGTATCCTCGATCGTCACGACACGCTCGATCTCCGGAATGTGGAACGCGAGCGCGTTGAGCAGCGACGTCTTGCCGGAACTCGTGCCGCCCGACACCAGAATGTTGCAGCGCGCCTCGACCGCCGCCTGGAGCAGCGCGTTGATCTCTTCGTTGAACGTCCCGTTGCCGAGCAGATCGGACGGCTTCAGCGGATCTTTGCGGAATTTCCGGATCGATACGACCGGGCCGTCGATCGACAACGGCTCGATCACGACGTTCACACGGCCACCGTCGGGCAGTCGTGCGTCGACCATCGGGTTCGACTCGTCGAGACGGCGGCCGATCGGCGCGAGGATTCGACGCACGATCCGCAGCAAATGCGCGTTGTCGGTAAAGCGCACCGGCAGCTTGGCGAGGATCCCGTGACGCGACACGTACACGTCGTTGTAGCCGTTGATCAGGATGTCCTCGACTGCCGGGTCTGCGAGCAGGTCCTCGATCGGCCCGAAGCCCGCAAGCTCCTTCGTCAGCGCCTCGGCGATCGCACGCACCTCGTTCTCGTTGAGCGGAATGCGGCGCAGGCGCACGAAGCTGTCGATCTCGAGATCGACGAACTGGTTGATCGCCTGTCGGGACCATCGGCCGAACTCGGCGCCCAATTCTTCGATGCGCGTCAGCAGATGTTCATGCGCGGCATTCTTGATGTCGTGAAATTGCTGCGTCTGGGAGAACGGCGCTGCGCCGTCGGCGAATTGAATGTCGTGTGCCATCGCTTACGACCGCTTGGACGAGGGTTGAATGAAGCGCTTCAGCGCAGACAGGCCGGATGCCGGCCGCGTGGCTGCCGATGTGATCGACACGCCTGGCAGCCGCGCCGCGAGCGACTCGAGCGCGCGCACGTACGGGTCACGCTCGGTCGTGTCGACGATGAGCCGGCCCTGGTTTGCCGCGTGACTGATCGCGACGCGGCGCGACGGCAATGTGCCCACCAGCGCCAGGCCAAGACGCTCGGCGATTTGCGCAGGTGTCAGGTCGAGTGCGGGATCGTACTGGTTGACGACGAGCCGGACCCGATCGGTATCGACACCCGCGTCGCGCAACCCGGTGAGCAAATCGGCCGCGGACACGATCGACGCGACGCCCTGATCGCAGACAAGCCACGCTTCATCGGCCGAGGCGGTAATCTGGGCAACGAACTCGCGGTTCGAAAAGCCACCGAGATCGACGATCTGCTGATCGAAAAACGCGCGAAACCGGTTCAGCAATCCGGCACACGACGCGTACGAGACGTCACGCAGCCCACCGAGATCGGCCGGCAGCGTCGTCAATGCAACGCCGCTCTCATGCCGGGTCAGCGCGGTATTGACGAAGGTCCGGTCGATTCGGCGCAGGTTGTGAACCGCATCGATGAAATGGAATTCGCAGCGGGTATTCAGGAACAGCGCACCATCGCCTGCCGGCAACCCGAGGTCGACGAGCGCGGTCTGGCGACCGGCCGGTGTGCCACCGTTCGCCTCACCGCTTGCCCCCGGGCTCACCGCCCGCTTCTGCAGCCACACGGCGAGATTCGCCGCGAGCGTACTCACCCCCATGCCAGCGCGCGCGCCCAGCAACGCGACGAGCTTGCCGTGACGGCTCGCTGGCTCGCCGACGTGCGCAAGCAGTCCGCGCGTCGTGCGCAACGCATCCTCCGCCGTGGCCGACACATCGATGAAATCGCGCACGCCGGCGCGCAATGCGGCGAGCGTGCTCTCCGGCTGGGCGAGCGAGCCGAGCGCGACAATCGGCAATCCCGGATGGGATGCGCGTACTGCCGCGGCTGCCACGCTCGCCGCCGTGCTGCCGCCGGAAAAATCAATGAATACGAGCGCGGGGTTGAGACCCGTGATGCGTTGCGCGAGCACGCCCGGCTCAAGTGACGCAGCCTCGACCGCACCGGCCGATACGAGCGTATCGGCCAGCCAGCGGACATGCGCCTCCTGTTGCGATGCGCAAACAAAATAGTCTGTCACGGCGGGTTCACACAATGATTGGATTCGCGCGTTCATGTTGAACACCCCCGATTACGCAACGCGTGGCGATACGTCGCGACCCGCGATGCATCGCAGTCATTTCGAAAAACCCGGAGCAGCGTCGGGTGACGCGGCTCCACCCAGATACGATTTCCACACCGGCCCGTCGCGCTGTTCGGACAACTCGCCGGGCGTCGCGGGCAATACCGCCCCCTTCGCGATCGGCGCGACGAGATGCGGCGTCACGATGATCAGCAATTCCTGATCGTTCTGCTGATAGTTCAGATTCTTGAAAAACGTACCGATGATCGGCAAATCGCCGAGCAGCGGTACCTTGCTTACGTTCGACATCGTCTGGCGGTCGATCAGGCCACCGATCACGAAGCTCTCTCCATCGCCAAGTTCAACCGTCGTATCCGCGCGGCGCGTCGTGATCCCCGGCACGGCAACTCCGCTGATGGTGACGCTGTTCACGTAGTCGAGCTGACTCGCTTCCGGCGCAACTTTCAGCGCGATACGCTGCGGGCTCAGCACCGTCGGTGTCAGCGACAGCCCGATACCGTATTGCTTCCACTGGATCGCAGTCGAGCCCAGCCCTTGCGGCGATGGAACCGGGATTTCGCCACCCGCAAGGAAACTCGCGCTCTGGCCGGACAATGCGACGAGCGTGGGCTCCGCGAGCACACGCGCAAGATTGCTGGCCTCGAGCAGCGACAGGTCGGCAAAGATCCCGCGGCCGGCAGCGTTCACCACCAGGTTGAACGCCGAGGAGACAGGTGAGCCGAGCGTCGGAACATATCCCCCGGTGCCGGGGCCCGAACCGCCGCTGTAGGATTGCACGCCGCCCGGTGAAAACGAACCGAACGAGAAACCGTTGCTCTGCTTGAAGAAATTGAATCCGACCTGCTTGAGCACTGAACGGCTGAATTCGACGACACGCACGTCAACCTGCACGACGCTCTTGCCTGCGATCGTCGAACGGTCAATCACACCCCCTTTTGTGCTCATGCCCTTACCGACTGTCGCCGCCTGCGCGTGCGCATCGAGCGATGCCGACGAACCCTGCAGCACCGCCGTACCGCCATAAGCATTCACACGCGGCGTGGAGCCGTCGAGCACCGCTCGCGCGGCCGCATCGACGACCTCGACATTCCAGACGGTTGGTTCGTCGCGGCCACGCTCCCACAGCATCACATTTGTTGCACCGGGTGCCTTCGCAGTCAGCAGCACGGAGCCGGCGCGACTGCCTTTCATGATCAGTACGTCGGCAACCGCCGGATCGCCCACCGCAACACGCTGCAGCGTGCGGCCCGCCGAAATCTGCCGCTGCGCGCCGACCGCGAGTTCGATCGTGCCGGTCGCGCTCGCGAACGAGGCGAAGGTCATGGTGCAAATAGCAATCGCGAATGCAATCAGTGTGTTTTTCATTGTTTTGTAGACCGTCCCGCGGCCCTTTGCTTGTCGTCGCTGATATCGATGGCCGTCGATGTCGTTCAATTGGCAACCGTTTCCGACCGGCCGCCACGGATCACTTCGATGCCGCCCCCCCCGCTTGGCCGCACTGGCAGCGGTAGACGCGACGGCAACGGCGGTACATTCATGTTGGCTACGGGGGTTCTCGGCGTGCCCGACAGTTGCTGCAGCGAGACCCCGGCGGCAGCAAGCGCCGACGGCGACAACTTGTTGTCCGTGCGCATCGCAACCGTCTGTATCGCCAATTCATCGTCGCGCGGGTTGCGCAGCGCGAGCGTCAGCCGTCCGCTCGCTTCACCAAGCGTCAACGCATCGACCTGTGCGGTCGGAACCGCCAGCACGGCAATACGCACATTGCTTGGCTGCCCGTTGTTACCATTCACGTTGTTGCCGCTGTCACGATCCGGCGTCGCATCACCGAACGACAGCACACGCACTTTCGACATCAGGAGTCGCGCCTGCGTTTGCGACACTTCACCGTCGAGCATCGTGCCCCCCTCGCGCTTCAGGTTCAGAAACACGTCGACGAAGTTGCCTGGCCTCAGCCGGTTGCCGACCGCATTGGTCTCGTCAACGCGAATCGCGACCGCGCGCTCGCCCGACTGGATATCCTCGGCCAGCCCGGAGACCAGCGCATCCGCGACAACCGGCGTCGATGCGGGAATGTCCCTCGCCGGCACGCGGCCGACCAGCGTGACCGGTTCGGCAAATGCCCCCGTCGGCGGCGGCGCGATCGGTTGAACCTTCAATGCATCGGCCGGAATCGGCTGGCCCACGGGCAGCGTGCGCGTTGCGACCACGACCGGCACCGGATTGGCGGCGACAGGCTGCTGGATTTGCGCAGGATTAGGGGCACTGCGCCCGAGTATCCACGCATAGATTCCGAGCAAAACGGCAATTGCGATCAGAAGCCCGGCGATGATTTTCGTTAAATTGTTGGCCATGTTGTCGTATGGATGCCGGAATGAAGATCCGAGTAAATATTGCTGCTCCGTGATTCGCGCGTCGGCACCGGCCGGATCACAGGATCGACTGCGGAATTTGCACGACCGCCGCGCCCGTCAGCGGCTGAGTCAGGATCGTTCCCATGAAAGGTATGGTCGCCACCCACCCGACCGGTGTGTAATTTACGGTGACACTGAGGCAATACAACGACGGTGAAGTCTTCGGCGCCGTGTCGTAGCTGCATTGAGGCGCGCTCACTGCCACTTGCTGTGTGCCGACATTCAGCCAACCGAGGAAATACATTGCGGTAGTTTGTGCGTTGTTCATGCGCGCCGTGAGATCCGTCGCATAGTTCAACCCCGCACGCGCGCCTTCACCTGCGGCAAACGTCAGGCTCTGCTGAATCGCGAAAATCATCCCGAAACTGATGATCGCGTAGCAAATCACGAAGAAGACCGGGAACACGATCGCAAACTCGACTGCCGTCGCCCCCCGCTGCCGTCCGTATCCGCACCGCTGCCTGTATCGTTTCATCGCACACCCCCTCCCGAGACGAGGTAGACGAGCCACACCGCAGCCGGTATCGCGAGGCATGCCGCATAAGGTGTCGCCCGGAATCCGCCGAGTGCCAGAGCGGGTTCGTCACGCCGCCACAATGCGCCGAGTGACGTACGCGACAACAGCAACAAAGCAAGCGCGTGAATGCCCGCGGCAAGACTCGCGGCGACCCAGAGCCACAGCAACGCATGCGCGCCACACCAGGCTCCGAGAACGGCGAATATCTTGACGTCTGCTGCCCCCATGACGCGCAACAGGAAAAACGGAAGGAGTCCGACAAACCCGAACAGAATGCCGACCGTCGCCTGAGCCGAGGAAACGCCGAACGGATTCGCACCAATGAGCGCCCCCCCGAGGCCGCAAATCAGTCCGATCAGCACCGCCAGATTCGAAATACGCCGGAAACGAATATCGCTGGTCGCGACCCATGTCGCCCAGACCAGGAATGCCCCGCTGAAAATAAGATGTGCCATCGCGTCGCCACCAGCAGACATGCCGTAGCGGGCAGACTGCCGAGGCAACCCGCCCACCACGGTACCGCCACAACTTTTACGAAGTGAAGGTGTCGTGCTGACTATGCAGCAGCCTTGAAAATACTGGTTGGCGAACAGCTAGTACCGGTACCCGACCCGGACGTGAGGCAGCTCCCGATATTCGTGAACACGCTGTTCAGACTGCTACCGAGCGAAGTAGCCCCCACGATGATCGCGACAGCGACAAGACCCGCGATCAGCCCGTACTCGATCGCGGTAACCCCGTTGTTTTCCTTAAGAAAACGCTTGATGTTTGCTTTCATTTTATTCCTCGTGCCTGTATTTACGTTCTTTGGCCTTTTATACGTATAGGTCCCCGCATATCTGGCCGCTTGCCCCGCGCTGTTCGCCACATCTGCTGTAACGACAATCGGGTGCGCTTTCTTTATAGATTGCCCAGAGGGGCATGTATCACCATTTGATGCAAGTTAACATTCGCGATAGTGCCCCTCCTCGAACGTTGTGTACCGAACCGTACATTTGCTTACATCTGCTCCGGATTCTATATCCGATCCTATTTAACTTCCAACCTCTTTTAACGGCATGGATCGAAAAAAATGACCAGCAGCACGACGTATTTGTACGGTGTTTCGGTATGACTTACACATAGGATTTACGATAGGTTAGATGTGCACACCTAATCCATCAGTAAAACAATTGCCTCGTCCACCAAGCCTGCGCGGCCCCCACGTTACGCCCCACGCGTAACGCCAATGTTGTGACGTTACGTTACGAAACGGTCGAAACCGTTCTCATTTGTCTGTACTTAAACAGATTCAACAATCTTTCAATTTCCATAACTTCCTTTTCCAACAAGGAATTGCCCCGTTTAAAACCTGTTGTCGAACCGTCGGGCATCGAAATGGCACGACTGTTGCAGAGTAGTCCGCGCACCACTCAACACAACGAAGTTCACAACACATTTTTAATGCGAGGACAAAATGGACATTAAGGTTATCCCTCATGGCGTGTTCCGGACGACTCTGATCGCGGCCACCGTTGCAGCCATGCTTTCCCTCTCCGCGTGCGGCGGTTCCGGCTCCATCAGCCAGGGGCTCGGCGGCGGCTCGAGCTCGGGCGCTGGCGATTCGATCTCCACGTCGGGTGGCGGTACGTCCGGCACGAGCGGTACCTCGGGCACGAGCGGCACATCCGGCACCAGCGGTACGTCGGGCACGAGCGGTACCTCCGGCACCAGCGGAACCTCGGGCACGAGTGGTACCTCCGGCACCAGCGGTACGTCGGGTACGAGCGGTACCTCCGGCACCTCGGGTGTGTCGTCGAACGCAGTGGGAAATGTCCTCGCAAGCGGCAGCAACATCGTCACGGGTGTCGGCGGAACCGTCTCGGGTCTCGGCTCGGTCATCGCCAACCAGTCGCTGCCGGGCGTCAACCCGGCCACCACGCAGGCTGCAGGCGGCATCGTGCAGAACGTCGGCGGTGCCGTGACCGCGCTCGGCAACGGCCTTGGCAACGGTCTCGGCCAGCTCGGCGCGACGAAGGATCCGCTCGGCACCACGCTCGCCAGCACGGGCGGCGTGGTCAACCAACTCGGCGGCGCAGTCACGCAGACGGGCAACCTGGTCTCGAGCCTCGGCAGCGGCCCGCTGACGCCGCTCGCGCCGGTCACGGGCGCCGTCGGCG